>NZ_JBILQL010000092.1:0-8797 GCF_044373165.1 Flavobacterium sp. | reverse complement strand
TGCCCTTGCCAGTTGCGTTTCCCCGATTGGAATTCCTGCCATTTCTTGGTGATAAAGTCGGCGTCAAAAAAGCCTCCTTCTTTTATTTTTCTTGGATCTAAAAGCGCAGCTCCCCAATCTTTCAGCGGTCCTCGCAACCAATCTTCGAGAGGCACTGCAAATCCCATTTTGGGGCGTTCAATCAGGTGTTTCGGGACATGCTTGTACAATACTTGTCTCAAAACCCATTTATCAGTTCCGTTTTGGATTTTGTAATTAACCGGTAAGGAAAGGGCAAACTGTACGATTCTGTGATCTAATAAAGGCACACGGGTTTCCAAAGAACTAGCCATAGCTGCACGGTCAACCTTAGCTAAATTATTGTTGGGCAGATAGGTGATTAAATCAGTTGCCATCATTTCGTCGAAAAAGTTATCCGAAAGGATCGCATTGGAATCAAACTTAGTCATCGGACGTTCTACACCCGGCAACCAATGTTTTAAATCGGGATTGTGATTCATTAAGCCTTTGTGGTAAAACTCTTTACGGTTCTCTGCCATTAACATTGGTAACCCTTTAAAGAGTTTGTCGGCAAAATTCACCGGGAGGTTTATTTTATTTCTTTTTCCTTTTAACGGAAGTAACAACGAATACCAAAAATCATACGGTAAAGCATTAATTCCGGCATAAGCCGTTTTTCTTAACACTTTAGGGATTTTGTCGAGTTTGTTCCAAGTGTTATTCGCCAACTGATAGCGAGAGTAACCCCCGAACAATTCATCTCCGGCATCTCCTGACAAACTCACCGTTACCTTTTGACGGGCAATTTTAGCGACCATAAACGTAGGAATTTGAGAAGATTCAGAAAAAGGTTCCGAATAAATGCTGCTCAACTGCGGCACTATATCGAGTGCTTCCCTGTCGGTTACGTAGGTTTCGTGATGTTGAGTGCCCAAATGCTTAGCCACTTCTTTAGCATATTGTGCTTCATTGTACTCGGGCTTATCAAAACCGATACTAAACGTATCAATCTTGTGGGAAGAAACGGATTGCATTAAGGCAGCAATACAACTTGAATCTACGCCACCCGAAAGAAAAGCTCCAATTGGTACATCGGAGATGGTTTGTAAATTAACTGCATCGGTCAGTAGCGTTTCTAAGGTATCAACGGCATCCGAAGCACTTCCTGTGTAAAGCGGATTGTGTTGGCGATTGGTTAGTGATTCAACCGACCAATATTCTGTTATTTTAGGAGTTTGCTTTTCATAAGACCAAGTAAGTTTTCCGCCTGACGGTAACTTATTGATACCGCTGTATATCGAAAAAGGCTCCGGTACTGAAGCATAAGACATAAACAATGCCAATGCACCTTTATCGATAGGATTTGAAAATTGCGGGATAGCCTTTAGCGCTGCTAATTCGGAAGCAAAAACAAAACTTTTGCCAACAGAACCGTAATATAGCGGCTTTTCTCCCATTCTGTCTCGAACGAGAGTTAGTATTTTGTCTTTCTTGTCCCAGAGGGCGATGGCAAACATACCGTTGCATTTTTTTACAGTAGCATCCAAACCCCAAATTTCAAATCCATAGAGTAAGGTTTCTGTATCTGAGGTACCGCGCCAGGAAATATTTTCGATTTTTTCCAACTCTTTACGCAAGGCCAAGTGGTTGTATATTTCGCCATTAAAAACCATCATGTAACGACCTGAGGCAGACTGCATCGGCTGATGACCCGTTGGTGTTAAATCTATAATCGATAATCTGGCATGACCTAAACCCAATCCGAAATCAGCATCATACCAAGTCCCTTTACTATCAGGACCTCGGTGGTGTAATTTTTGAACCATGTTATTGAGCACATGATTAAAATCCCATTTTTCGGGGGTTATAAAACCGGCAATTCCGCACATATGTTTTAGATTGATTTAGGTTTTGGCAATGAACTTATTTTTTCTTTTGATGTAAAAGTACAGCAATAGCCCTAAAGGAAAGAAAAGATAGGTCAAGATTGGGTATTTATTTTTTCCGAAATAGTTAAACTCTTTCAATTGCAAACTATTAGCAATAAAATGAACGATGGCTTTTATTTTAACAATACTATAATCCGAATATTCCATCTCCATCACTCTTGAATAGCGAAAACCTCTAGGGTGTCTGCGGTACTGTCTGAAAATATTACGCGTAGAACCATCTTCCATGTATTCAACCAAGCACAATATCTCGTTCAAACACAGCAATTCATATTGTTTGTCTATTTGAACGTAAAGCGAACCCAAAGGCACAAAACTTTCTCCAGGATATATAGGGTATGGCGGAAAGCTTTTGACTACGGCAGTTCGATAAACCAATTTTTTGTCGCCATTGATTTTATGCTTTTGATACAAATCTTCTAAACTAGCACTTTTTAAATCTTGGGGAAACCAAGCTCCTAAAACCTTGCCATCTAAAGTGGCATCTAGACCAACCAAACCAGCGTAAGAATCGTTACCAAATTCATCCCAATGTTTCAGAATCTTTTCGATGGCTTGGTCGGTAAAAAAATCATCCGAATCCATACAAACATTGAGTTCTGTATCAATCATGCTGTAAGCAGTGTTATAGCCACCATGCATCCCTAAGTTATTTTGGTAGACATAGTGTATCTCTATTTTACGCTCATTTATCCAGTTTTGAACCAAATCTCGGGTGTTATCGGTTGAGCCATCATCAACAACCAGCCAAATAAAATCCTGGCAAGATTGGCGCAACAAACTTTCATAAACTTGGTGCAAGCAATAAGCACGGTTGAATGTGGGCGTAAAAACGGTTATTCGTTTCATTATAATCAATTAGGCCGTAAACATCATTAATACGTAAGTGAACAAAAAATAAGCAAATATAATTTTACCAATGATTTGGTGTTGCTCTTTAAAAAATATTTTTTTAAAAAAAGGATAAATAATAACAACCCCCAATAAGAACCATGACAAATACGCAAAACGGTTGGAGAAGTTGGCTCTGATAACCAAAATCCAAAAGGCGTTGGTAAGCAAATACAAATTAATCAAACGCTTATAAAACTCATCTTCAAATTCTTTCTTAAAAATAAAATACATTCCGGTAAATACGCCACTGATACTGTAAAGCAAGAAGTCCCAACGAAATCCGATGGCACTAAACTCTTCTAAAATTTCTTCATCTTCAACGAAATAGCCTTGAATTTTATCAGCATCACCAAAACCCAAATTTAAAAAGAAACCCTCTAATTGTTTTCCCAAAATCAGTGATAACGGTATACACAATAACCAAAATATAAAGATATATTTGGTGTTTTTATAAAATGACGTAAAAACATACATTACCAGAGGGATTAACAAGGATTGGTGTACTCCCAGAGCCAGTAAAAACAATATCGTTTTAACAATTTGGCTATTCCTGGTGATGGCCAACAGAAAGATAGACGTTGCCATACCGTTTCTAATCCCATTTGTTCCGTAAGCCCAAAAACTTAAAGAGGCAATAAGCATAAAAAAGGCATAAAAGCTATATTGACCAAACATCTTTTTTGAGGCATAATACAGTGGAATGATATAAAGTACCGCACAAATCAGGAAAAAAATCTCAACGGGAAAAATCTTGGAGCACGATTTCATAAAGAAGTAGAAAATGGGATCTCCTTGGGTTTCCATAAACCCGTAATTCTGAAAATCATCATACAATTTTGCGTAAGTTCCCATATCGCCAAATTCATACCCCACGGGCCGCAAACCCATGAAAAGAATTACAAAAACCAATAAAAATCCTTCATTAAAACCTTGACTTTTTAAATTTATACTATCAACCAATTTGTATTGATAAGACCGTAAAAAGACAAACAAAGTAAATAACAACATGATGTTTAGATACACTGTTGTATAATACTCGATTGGGATAAAGTTAATCATTGGTTAAAATTTGAGCTCTAATTTACGATAAATACTCCTTGGCAACTACTTCTATATTGTACTTTTGAAGCAATAGTTCTTTATTGGTAATAACACTTTTTTTAAAAGAATCATCTTTTAAAACCAACTCTAATGCCTTTGAAAAAATATATTCCTCCTCTATAAAATGTTCATTTTTTGGAAGATCTAAATCAGATTTAAAAAAATTAGGTGTAATCAATCCTGATTCTGTAATGAGAAAGCCATCTTTTTCCTCACATTGATTACAACTCATAAGCTCTTTTATTCCTCCGGTACAGTTGGAGGAGACTATAGGTACAGCTGTTGCAATGGCTTCGATAATTACATTTGGAGTTCCTTCATAGTAAGATGTAAGCGCCAGTAAATTTGCCCTCTTCAAATACTTAAAAGGATTCGACTTTCTTCCTAAAAAATAAATATTATCTGAAATGTCCAGTTTTTGAGTTAGATGTTTGATGTAATTTTCAACCGGTTCTGCCCCATCTCCGATAAAAATCAAATTAACATTTTCTCTATCCTTCAATAGGCTAAATGATTTAACTAAATGCCATGGCGCCTTTTGATTGGTTAATCTTCCTATGAACAAAATGGTTTTCTTTTCAAATTTTTTTTCTTCCTCAGCACTATCTAATGGCTGTAGTGATAAATCATGTATTGCTTTTATATCATGAGGATTGTATATCACTTTTAGTTTGTTTGGAAACTTAAATTTAAAGTTTTCAATTAAGTCTTCTTTTATGGCCTGGCTAATACAAACTACTTTATCTGTAAGTGCAAACGATGTTTTAAAAGCGATTTTACTCAACCTATTCAGCAATGAATTGTTTTTAAATTCTACACTCTTTAGCCCGTGAAGACTAACAATTTTCATCTCTCCGGTCAAAGTTAACGACGAAAACAAATTGGCAACATCACCAAAACCAATGGAATGCGTTATCTTATTGGCTTTGATCATTCTTCTGATTATAAACGGTGATTTAAGGTAAAAAAGGATTCGACTGAATTTGCCCATCTCTCCTAAATCGAGTTCAGACAGATACAATTCATCTTCGCTAAAGTTAATAAAATCTGACTGCTGCTTTATAATCTTAACCACTTTCACCTCAAAGCCTTGCGTCTTATAAAAGTTATAAAAATTCAAGGCTAATCTCTCAATACCTCCAACTCCTCCGGACGGAATAATTAACAATATTCTTTTCATTGTAGGGTAGCTTTAAATAAATCATTCCATTGATTTATTATATTTTCAGGTAAGTAACGTTGGGCATTGCGTTTGGCTAACAGTCCCATTTCTTTGCGCTTTTTTTCATTTGACATCAAACTGGTCAATGCGTCAGTAAAAGCAGAAATGTTGCCGTTTTCAATTAATCGACCGTCCTCATCATTGTTGATTATGTCGCTTGGTCCACTCGGACAATCAAAAGCAATACACGGTACACCACAAGCCATAGCTTCAATCAACACCATACCAAAACCTTCAGAACGAGACGGTAAAATTAACAGCGAAGATTCCAAGTATTTTTCTTCGATATTTTTTACAGCCTCATGAAAATACATTTGGGTTATGGCTGATTTTTGGGCTTCATTTTGAAAACGATTCTGGCTATCTTTTTTACCATAACAATGCAATTCCCAATCCGGGTGAGATTTACCAACATGGGACCAAATCTTAACTGCACTATCATAACCTTTTACGTAAGATTGTGAACCTACTAAAATTACTTTTTTGGTGGTTAACGATGCAGAACTTTTGGGATAAAATGTTAAAGGATTTGGAATTACGATTATATTAGTTGAATTCCATTCTTTTACGTTTGTTGGTGTAAGCACAACAAAATGGGTGAAATCGGCTGCTAAAAAACGCATCAATTTTCTCATAAGACCACCGTAAAAACGGTTACCCGTATTGATGGCCAACGAGGCATGTCTTTCATAAATTATAGGTCTTTTTTTACCTAGTAATTTCGGCAGAAAAAAACCTTTCAGACCGTCGTCGCAAACGAGAACAATATCGGGATGGAGCTGATTTACCATTTTTTTTATTTTGACAAAATAGTCCTTTAAAAAAAAGAGACCTTTTCGATTGCTGTTAATGGTATGGAAAAAAATCTCGGTATTGAAATTGTAAAAAGGATCCAAATGACCATTATTGAGTACAATTATATGTACTTCATAACCGTATTCAGCTACCAAACGGGATGCTTTGATGGAAAGGACTCGTTCGAGTCCTCCCGAGCCGTTAATTCCGTTGGTAATATAAACAAGCTTCATTATGATTGATTAATAAAAGCGCTGCACTTTTCTTTTAAAGGTTCTGCCAGAGCATGATGCTTTTCTAAATTTTTAACGACAGTGTCTTTAGTTATCCTCCCTTCTAAGGGAAAATTAGCGGTAAACGCACCTGTTTTCGCATCGATATCAATTCGGTTGAACAGTTCTAAAATGCCATCGAAACGACAAGAATCTACAAAACTGTCAAAACCGTTAACAAAAATCACCGGAGTTCCCATGGCCAAACACGGTAAAGCACAGTGGATGCGTGAGGTAATTACCAATTTGGCCTTAGCATATTTGTGTAATAAATCTTCAGCCATAGCAAATTTTTGGTCATCGTTGTAGGTATTGGCCGGTGGCTCTTGGTTGATATAGATGGCCGACTTTAATAAATCGGGACTGATAAAATTTTTCAGGTGTTTTTTCTTTTTACCCAATTGGAATAATTTTCCGTTTAGGATGCTTTTCACAAACCACTTCCAATCAATCGTTACTTTTTCCCAACGAGGATAACTATATAAAGGATCTACAATATAAATATCATCCCCTCGTTCCGTATCATCTACTTTATAAGAGTCTAATGTTAAGGTTAAACAACCTGAAAAATAAGCTTCTATACCTTTGGATTTTAGCAAATCGGCGGTGAATTGATCACGACAACCTATGGGCTCGTGCTTTTTCAAGTAAGCAATGCCTTTCTCATTCAACATCCCCGGCGCGGCAGTATTGTTAACGTGGAAAGACACAAACAAAGGTTCTATATCTTCGGAAGGCACCCAATTGTTATAATTATGCGTAAACCATCCATTCATGATGACCTTCATTTTTTCTCCATGATAGTCGGCCAAACGTTCACGGTTGATGTAAGTATCTACGCGAGGCATAAACTGCTTGGCGGCTAAACTTTGAATGTTATCGCCAACATTGAAAAAAATCTTATTCTCATCGTAGGAAAAAATGCCGTACTTCATGGTGTTTTGGGTTTTATAATTTTCTTCTGAGCTTTAAATAGAGTTGGAATAACTTGGGGAACTTATTGATGATGACAAACTTCATCTCCCGTCGTTTTTGCAATTTGTCTTTGTTTTTATTGACAATCTCGTCTAAATTCAGCTGCACAAAAGTATTGAATTTCTCGGTTTCTGTGGCTTTGTCTTTGAAGATAAACGGTTGTTGTATGGTTTTGGCTTTGTCTTGCAAACATTGCCATTCGTATTTTACGCCTACTGTCATCATGGTCTTTTCATCGAAATTTTTGAGCAGTAATTCATAAAAATCGTTAGGCACTTCAAAACCGTAATCGTTGGGATTTTCACCTTCCAACATAAACCCGAACATGGTGCGTTGGCATTTGGTACAGCGGCTGCAATTGTAACCGGTACGCCATTCGGAATAGCAAACACGAAGCTTGACTTTATAACCTGTTTTTTGGGCAAAAGCAACAATATTTTCAATCTTTTCGGTGCGGCGTAAGTGAAACCCGTCGTGGATGACTTTTTGGTTGGCCCAACGTACTTTTTCATCGGTTTCGGAGGTGGAACCCCAGCCAAAACTGACTTCTCCGGTGTTGGACGAAGCAATCATGTTTGTAGTAATGTGGTGCAAATAACTTAAGGGTGCAATCAAACTCAACAAAGCCATTCCGTGTTGGATTTTGCCCCACCAGCCAACGCCTACTAACAAATCGACTTCATAAGTATAGAACGTTCTTAAATTGGATGCCACATAACAAAGACGGTCATCGTGGATGATTTCCTCTTCGAGATTGAATCGTTTGAAATCGTTCCAACGTTTGGTATCGGCAATTTCTATATCGGCACCGTGGACAGAAATCAAGTACGGATTTTTATCGATGTTGCGGGTCAGTGATTCGAAAGCATCCAAACCACCACTGAACAACAAGGCGTGGTTATCTTCCGTGAAAGTATTTTGGGTAATGGCATTGACGTGTAATGCCGTATCTGCTTTGATTTGCGGAAAATGGATGGCGAATTCCGCTTTTAAATTTTGGAGCGATTGGTAAAAAGTTTCGTCCAATTCCTTTATTGCTACATCAAAACCAACGAACCAGGCTATGGGCATAATGTTGGCCAAAAACGGAATGACCGCTAAGCTTTCGGGTACCGAAGTAATGTCTTCTTGGTATTGCACATAATAAGCTTCTTTCTTATTGAAATACTTCGCCAGCGACTCATCATAGGTATATTGATAAGTCATTTTGGTTCCGTTATCGGAATAGGCAATGTGATGTAAAGTTAGCTTTGGCTGCATTATTTTAAGAATTTAGGCAATACACTTTTGATGGCTGCTTTTTCGCTTTGATTCATGCCAAATTTAAACATAAGTACCGAAAATATCAGTACAAAGACGGAAATTTTTAGCACCAAATTCAGCCAACCGCTACCAGGTAAAAAATTCAAGGCGAAGCCCAGTGCTAATGCGAGGATAAAAGTGAGACCGATTTGATGAAACAACTCCGCGAAAAATCTGGAGATTTCGAGTTTTAAGACTTTATGGTAATAAAAATTCATGATGACCTGACTTAAAATCCAGCCCGAAGTAGAACCTACTATCAATCCCACTGCCCCAAATTTTTCTAT
>NZ_JBILQL010000091.1:0-8877 GCF_044373165.1 Flavobacterium sp. | reverse complement strand
AAGGTTCGGCATCATTATTGCAAAGAAAGCTGAAACTGGGTTACAACCGTGCCGGAAGATTGATTGACCAATTAGAAGCTGCCGGTATTGTAGGTCCGTTTGAAGGAAGCAAAGCAAGAAGCGTGAATATCACCGACTTGGCTTCTTTAGAACAATTTTTTAACAACGAACAAAACAATGCTTAAAATGAATAAGATTCTATCTATTGCATTACTCCTTTTCTTGAGTTTTACTGCTAATGCACAAGATAAAAAAGCCAAAGACTTGCTCGACCAAGTTACCGCTAAAGTAAAAACTTATCAAAATATTTCCATCGATTTTAAATACACGCTCACCAACAGCAAAGAAAACATCAACAAAGAAAGCAAAGGCAATTTGCTGTTAGAAGGCAATAAATACGTCTTAAACTTTTTAGGCGTAACCAAAATATTCGACGGTAAAAAAAGCTACACCATAGTACCCGAAGATGAGGAAATTACGATTTCGAGTGTGAATGAAAAAGAGGAGAATGCTGTGACACCTGCCAAAATGCTGACTTTCTTTAACAGTGGTTATAAATACTATTGGGACATACTTCAAGACATCAAAGGGCGCAAAATTCAGTACATCAAATTGGTTCCTACCAACGCCAAAGATTCACGCAAAGAAGTATTTTTAGGCATTGATTCTCAAACCAAAAACATCTACAACGTGATTGAAATGGGAAAAAACGGTTCAAAAACCACGCTCACTGTTAATTCTTTTAAAACCAATCAGCCATTATCAAAAAATCAGTTTACCTTTGCAGCAAGTAAATATCCAAATTACTACATCAATAAACTAGATTAAGCTCGGGGTGAAAATACTGGACCGGTACTTACTAAAATCTTTCCTGATTACATTTACTACGGTATTTGTAATCTTGTTTTTTATATTCATTTTGCAAGTAGTTTGGCTGTTCATCTCGGAATTGGCCGGAAAGGACTTAGATTTCATCATGATTATCAAGTTCTTAATGTTCAAAATGCCGAGCATTATCCCACTGGTTTTACCGCTTTCTGTATTGCTGGCTTCCATCATGACCTTTGGTAGCTTAGCCGAAAACTATGAGTTTGCCGCGATGAAATCATCGGGTATCTCTTTACAAAGAGCGATGCGAAGCCTAACTGTGTTTATCTTATTGTTGAGTATAGTAGCCTTCTTTTTTGCCAACAATGTTATCCCGTATGCCGAATACAAGTTCATCAATTTCAGGAGAAATATTGCGCAAGTAAAACCCGCCATGGCCATAGCCGAGGGGCAATTCAGCGATGTTGGTGTTTACAGTATTAAGGTAGAAAAAAAATCGGGAGAAAACGGAAAATACCTTACCGGTGTTACCATACACAAAAAAGCAGCCGTTGGTTCAGGCAGCAATACGGTTATCAAAGCCAAAAAAGGAGAACTAATCAGCAGTGAAGACTCAAATACCCTGAAATTGGTCTTAAACGACGGAAACTATTACGAAGACATTATCCCAAAAAAATTCGAAGACCGTAACAAAATGCCTTTTGCTAAGAGTCAGTTTCAACGGTATGTTATCAACATCGATCTTTCCAAACTCAACAACACCAATCTTAACGAAGAGAGTATTACCAATACGAATACCATGCTGAATGTTAGTGAGTTAGCATTTACATTAGACTCGTTACAAAAAAACTACGATAAGGAAATTAAATCTTATTCAGACAACATTAACCAACGAGTGAAATCGCCAATTACAGTCAAAGGCATTGCATCTTCTATGCCGCTTACTAAAAACAATATACTAGACAATTTCAATACTTCTGATAAAATCCAAATTCTGAGAGTGGCTTCCGGTAGTGTGGATGGTATCAACTTTACGCTGGAATCATCTACTTATGAAATTAAGGGTAGGATAAAAAACATCAACCAACACTGGATTGCTTTGTATGACAAATTTGTAATTGCTTACGCTTGTTTGCTGATGTTTTTTATTGGTGCGCCACTGGGAGCCATCATTCGGAAAGGTGGTTTAGGATTGCCCATCGTATTTGCGGTGATGATTTTCATCATCTTCCACTTCATTAATACCTTTGGCAAGAAAGTAGCGCAACAAGACGAATTATCGGCTTTTATGGGCTGTTGGATGTCTTCCTTTATCCTGACGCCTTTTGCCATACTATTGACCAAAAGAGCGACTGAAGACAAAGGGTTGTCAATTGACTTTGAGTGGTTGACCAATTTCTTTAACCGCATATTCCCCGACAAAACACAACCTGAACCGACCAGTCCGATTACGCCTGAATTGGCTATTAAATCAGAAGAAGTACATCAATATTTAAATACTTTACCCGATAGCAAAAAGGCTGTTACTCCTACTCCATTAGAAACTAAACCTGTAGCCAAGGTTACAGCAACTACCGAATTCTCACCGGCCAATTACCAACTTTTCAGCTTAACCGCCTTGGTCGCTAATTTACTTTTATTGGGTCTTTTTTTCTTTGGCAAACCCGATACAATCCTATTGATTAGTACTGCCTTACTCTTGGCTGTTGTGCTTTTATACAGTCTATACAAAACACATCAAAGTTTAGCTGCTTTAGGCAGGAATAAACAAAATAACTACGACATACCTTTAATTGTTTTATTATTGGCAGGGTTTCCGTTTTACATCTTGTTTTACGGTTATAACAGCCTTTGGATTAAGTCAAACAAAAGCAACTAACACTCCTTTTAATGGACCACAACACTAAAATACAACTCAACACTATAGAAGAAGCCATAGAAGACATACGCCAAGGCAAAGTCATTATAGTGGTGGATGATGAAGACCGCGAAAATGAAGGCGATTTTTTGGCGGCGGCCGAAAAGGTAACTCCCGAGATGATTAACTTTATGGCTACCCACGGCCGAGGCTTAATTTGTGCACCGCTAACTGAAAAGCGTTGCAACGAATTGGAACTGCACTCAATGGTAAAAAACAATACCGACCACATGGAAACGGCCTTTACCGTTTCGGTGGATTTGAAAGGTCAGGGCGTTACCACAGGCATCTCGGCTTCCGACAGGGCTAAAACCATCTTAGCCTTAGTGAATGAAGACACCAAACCGCACGACTTAGCGCGTCCCGGACATATTTTCCCGTTAACCGCCAAACAAGGCGGGGTTTTGAGAAGAACCGGGCATACTGAAGCTGCCATAGATTTTGCCCGTTTAGCCGGCTTTAAACCGGCCGGAGTAATTGTAGAAATTATGAACGAAGATGGCTCTATGGCGCGCTTACCCCAATTGGTGGAAGTGGCCAAGAAGTTCGACTTGAAATTGGTTTCCATAGAAGATTTGGTGGCCTACCGCATGCAACACGACAGTCTGATTGTAAAGAAAGAAGACTTTGAAATGAACACCCGATTTGGGTCGTTCCGATTGAGAGCATACTGGCAAAACACCAACAAGCAAGTGCATTTGGCACTCACCAAAGGCAGTTGGAGTTCGGGAGAAGCTATTTTAACCCGCATCATTTCCACCCAATCCAACAACGACATCCTCAACGCGCTAACCGACAGCATGGATAAAAAGTTAGACCATGTATTTAACCTGATTAACCGTGAGGAAAAAGGCGCTGTAGTCTTTATCAACAGTGAACGCGATTCGAGTGACTTGCTCAACAGATTATCGGAACTCAAGCTATTACAAGCTGAAGGCATCATGAAAGCGCCTCAGGTAAAAATGGACACCAAAGACTTTGGGATTGGCGCGCAGATATTACACGACATTGACGTGTCTAAAATCCGACTCATCTCCAACACCACTCAAACCAAGCGTGTGGGCATGATTGGGTATGGATTGGAGATTGCGGAGTATGTGGCGTATTAAAGTACGAAGTGAGAAGTGCGAGGGACGAAGTAAGGAGAAGTTATTTTAGAGAGTAAATAGCAGTTAGTGAAAGGAATAGCTTTGGTGTGAAAAAATAAGTGTATTTTTTACCTTAAATCTTTTTGCAAAATGAAAAAGGTTGTTATATTTGCAACCGCATTACGCAAGTAGGCACCGACTTATTGGAGAAATGGCAGAGTGGTCGATTGCGGCAGTCTTGAAAACTGTTGACTGTAACAGGTCCGGGGGTTCGAATCCCTCTTTCTCCGCAGAATTAAAACCCTAACGATTGATTATCAATTAGTTAGGGTTTTTTATTTCTAGTTCTAGTCCACATTTAGCCCACAATCAATTTAAAATCTATTTACCAAAGAATACAATCCTTTTAAGCTGTTTTTAGCTTGTAAATTCCATTCTTGATACAATGGAAGCATTTCACAGAAAACATCGTTATATGGCTTTGCATAGCCTTCTTTTATCATAATTTCGTTCAAAACTCTACCATCGTTTAAAATAAGATAGCCTAAATGTCTACCGTATTTATCAACTAAATTATTTTGTTCCTGTACTAATGTGCAATAATCACCCAAATTAACTTGATCTTTTAAAAAGTTAAATGATAAATAACCTAATTTGATTAATAGTGCAGCTGGAACTTGCAACTCTTTTTCATCTTGTTTTATCTTGTTACAATAATTTATTTCGGGTGCATCTATACCCAAAAATCTAACTTCAAATTCCTTTTTTGAAATAATATCTTCTAAAATAATTCCATCACCATCAACAAACTTTACAATTTTCAGAAGGTTTTTTTTTATCGTGGTTTCTTTTGCGTTAAAATGCATTACTTTACTTTATTTAATACGTTGTAAATCAGTACTTTATGTTGTAAATTTAAATGAAATTTTTCACAAAACATAATTATTTTTTTTAAGCTTATGGCTCAACAAAAAGGACATGTTAAATATGTCGGGACGTTAGGAGAAGTTCGTCACTTCAAAATTAAAGGTAACACTGGTTACTATGCAGGATTAAAAGGTGGACCAACAGGAGAGCAAGTAAAAAGCGCTCCGGGCTTTGTCCGTACTCGTGAAAACATGTCTGAGTTTGCAGCATGTGCAATGGCAGGAAAATCTGTTAGAATTGCTTTATCAGCTTTAATGAAACAAATGACTGATAGCCAATTTACAGGTAGATTAACTGCTATTATGAAAAAAATAAATATTGAAGATGGTTCAGAAGCCAGAGGACAAAGAGCTGTCTTGGTTTCACAACAACCTCAATATTTAAGAGGATTGGATTTTAACAAGAACATTTCTTTTAATGGTATTCTTAGTGCTCCATTTACATTAACTGCAACAGTTGATAGAAACGAAAGTACTTTATCATTACCAGCTTTTAATCCATTGAGTTTTTTAAATGTTCCATCAGGAGCGACACATTTTAGAATTATCAATGCCTTAGCTGCTGTATCGGATTTTGTTTATAATCCTGCTACAAGTGCTTATGAGCCTGCCGAACCAACATTAAACGAGTTATCAGATATTGCCTATTCTGCTTATACTCCTGTTAATGCTGTGACTTCATTAATTGATATTACAGCAACTTTGCCAGGTTCTCCAACCTTAACGACTAATATTGCTGTTTTAGGTTGTGTTGGTATTGAGTTTTATCAAGAAGTTGGAGGAAACTACTACTTATTCAATGCAGGTAACGCAATGAAAGTTCAAGAAGTATTCTAAAAAGACCATCAGTTTGCAAGTTTGCAAAGTCTGCAATGTTGCAAAGTAAACCCTTTCGAAAGAGAGGGTTTTTTATTTTGCACTAATTTATCTATAATCCGCACTCATATAGGAGTTATAGTGCATTTAAGTACGGAATATCTACGAATTAAGAGAAAAAAGAACAACCGTTTTTTTATCCATTCCACAATCGCAAGGAAGCCCGAAACTTTCCATTCAAAAATCAACATTCGGATTGGTTAAAATTTGAGCTGTTTTTTTTGAAATAATGCCTACCGCTAAATTTCAATCGGAGTGAAAAACGTCTGGCATTATTTTAAAAAAAATTGCATCCATAGGGGTTTGGGGAAATGGGAGATTTCCCCAACTGAACTTACCTAGTGCGTTGGCAGTAGCGAAACAAGGGTATAGTTTTTTATTTGCTTAACGAGATTTTCTGATTGCTTTTATTGTTGGCTTGATGCTTCATCTGTTCTGTTGAAAATATGTTTTCTTATTTTAATGAAAGCATCTTTATTATTGAGTAGCATCAAGACAGCTTAAAAGCAATTTACTACTAAACGTCTGGCAAATAAAAAACTATACTCTTGTGGGCAAATTTGATTTTTGAGGATGCCTGACTTATCTTTTGAAATGGGTATTTTTTATTTACTACTAATGTTGTTGTGATACGTTATGGCATCTTCAAAAAACAATGAAAATACTTTACCGCTTTTGGGTGGGAGCGTTGGCTGAGCGGATATTTTACATAATGAAATTATAGTTCTAAAAAAAAACCATCAAAAATATTAACGCTTTTTTTTGAACTATAATGTTGCCTTCATTATGTAAAATAGCTTGGGAGTGGTTTTTAGCGTTGGGAAGCTCTTGTTTTTCGAGCTTTGGGAAAGTGCAGGGCTTTTTTTGCCTGTTTTATGTGCGATGGGGTTGGGAAAATAAAACAGGCAAAAAATGCTTTGCACAGCTGGGGAAAAAACAAGTGCTTAGAGCGTTGGCAGAAAACCACTAGAGCGTTGGCAGAGCTTTGGGCTGGGTGGGTGAAAATACTTCAGCGATAGCGTTCCTATTTTTTTAATATTTGTTTCTACTTAATTATTAACGAAATGAAGCAAACAAAGAATTGATACTAGGAATACTTGGACTAGGAGCGATTTTTGTGGAGATGAATGAGGTAATGATTAATTTTTAAAAACTTGCTGATTGCTAGATATTAATTTGATAAAGATTCTAAATTGAAATACATTAATCTTGTATCCGATTTTTTGTCTTTACTCGACAGGTATTTGAAACCCATTTTTTCATAAAATTTTAATGAATCTCTATAAGCATCAACAGTTATGAATTTACAACCTGTTTTGTTTTTATTCGTAAACAAACCTTTTGTGAAATTGATTATCTTTCGACCATAACCACCGCCATTTTGATAATCTACGTGAACTGCTAGCCTACCAATTTTAACTGCTGGATAACTTTTATAATGACTTTTTTCTTTTGGTAAAAATACACCAACTCTAGCTGCGAATTTTTCAATACTACCATCTAAATCAGTATGGGATATTTTATCATTTAAAAAATTAAAATATGCTATTGTTTTTTCTGTGTCTTGTATAAGATATGTGACTGCCATCAAATCTTTAGCGTAATTTTTAGCGTCATCAAAAAGAAAGCCGTTCAAATCTGTGTCTCCACAATCGAACGGCAATATTATTGTATCAGGCTCAAGCCTAATTAATTTAATAGTATTAGATTCCAAATTCTGCTAAACTCATAAGCAATTCGTAATCTTCTTTAATCTCTTCCTTTTCTTCGTTAGAAACTTTCTTTACTTCTTTGTTTTCTTTTACAAATGTATCAGCATCTTTACCACAAAGAAAAGGTGTCTCTTTTATTGGTTTTGCCATAATTTATTTTTTTAGTTAGTGTTTGAAAGCTTATGCAAATATATAAAAATTATAATACATACAACATATATTATAACATCAACAACATCAATGCTTTAAACATATATTAATTTAACGTATATTTTTAAATAAAGTTACAAATGAACTGTTAAAGTTTTATTTAACTTTATCGAAGTCTTTTATTAGAAAATACGCATATAGAACATCACTATTTGAAAAACCATCTTTATAGCAAACATGTGATAATATTACATTTGTACCAATACCAACTTTTACACAAACCTTATGATTAGGAAAGTAGTGTAGCTTGTGTATTAGTTGTATGACTTGTTTTTCTGTCAATTTATATAAAAAAAGCTTGTGAAAACACAAGCTATATATAAGATTAATACTTTTTACTGAAAGGCTTAGCCTAAAATGATGTCATTTTTCATAATTATTATTTTTAGTTAGTAAACTTAAATAAAGATAAACAAATTTAATACCATTAATTGAAATAAACAAATAATATTTACTAATTGACTGTTAAATCGTTACCGGATAAAAATCTTCTATCAGTTATACAGTTTTTATTTAAAAAATCTTTTATAAAAACTTTATTAAAACCGGACAAAGAATGTTTTGCAATAATTGAAAGCCTAATAAACGAACTAGCATCAGACCACATTTGTTCAATATCATCAGTTGTACGAATTCTAACAGCATGTAAGTTGTGAGGATCATTTGTAGAATTACAAGGCATGTAGGATATAAAATTATCTTTTAGATTAATATCTTTACCCTGTAAATTACCACCATTATAATCTCCTATTGGTTTATAAAATGTTAGTTCAATATGAATATCAAAGATTTCAGAATCTGTCATATTGACAAATTTTATTAAGTAACTATTTTCGCCATTTACAGTTTGTTTAGATATGTGTTCTGAAATAGCAACAATTGGTTTTTTCTTACTTAAAAAATATTTTAAGAAAAAATAGGAAGCAGCTACACCAGAAGCAACTCCAATTATTAAGTTTAGTAGGAAATCCATAAAATATATTTTAGCGCATAAAATTAGTAAAAACATTGTTAAATCATAATTTTATTTATTATTACTTATTCTTTTCAAGCATATTAGTTTGACAATTTTCTTCAATATCTTTAGTTGTAATTATATCAAAAATGTTTAAATCTTCATAAGTTACTTTAGGTTTGTCAAAATTTTTAATTTATTTAATATATTCTTCATTAATTTATTTCATATGCAATACACAAAGTATAACTGTATGTCTTCAAACTAAAGTGGACTTTTTTTTAGAGAGTGTTTAGTTAATTAATTCAAAGATAAATGTTTTTCTTTATTGGTTAATGATTTGATTTTTTGGTACTCATTTCTG
>NZ_JBILQL010000016.1:0-35438 GCF_044373165.1 Flavobacterium sp. | reverse complement strand
CAAGCTTGCGCTACAATTTTACCCATACGAGTAGAACCGGTAGCCGAAACTAGAGGCACTCGTTTGTCGTGTGTCATCATTTCGCCTACTTTGTAATCACCGTTGATTAAACAAGAGATGCCTTCCGACAAGTTGTTTTCTTTTAAGACTTCGGCGATGATATTTTGACAAGCGATTCCGCATAAAGGCGTTTTTTCAGAAGGTTTCCAAACGCAAACGTCGCCACAAATCCAGGCTAAAGCTGTGTTCCAAGACCAAACGGCAACAGGAAAATTAAAGGCCGAAATGATACCAACGATGCCTAGCGGATGGTATTGTTCGTACATGCGGTGACCCGGGCGTTCCGAGTGCATGGTTAAACCGTGTAATTGGCGAGATAAACCTACGGCAAAGTCGCAGATGTCAATCATTTCTTGCACTTCTCCGTAACCTTCTTGGAGTGATTTTCCCATTTCATAGGAAACTAATTTTCCGAGAGGTTCTTTGTATTTTCTTAATTTTTCCCCAAACTGACGTACGATTTCGCCGCGTTTGGGTGCCGGCATTAAACGAAACGTTTTGAAAGCTTCGCTGGCGGTTTGCATTACTTTTTCGTAATCTTCGGCTGTAGTGGTTTTTACTTTTCCGATGAGTTGTCCGTCTACGGGAGAATAACTTTCCAAGATTTCTCCGTTTGAAAAATGGTTATTTCCGGTGGAAGTACCTTCATTAATGGCTTTTACGCCTAATATTTCTAGGGCTTCGGTCATGCCGAATTGTTGCGCAATTGTTGACATTATAAGTTTATTTGTTTGTATTAGTGATTGCAAAAGTAAAGGTTTATTTTGAATTTTAGCCCGGATTCCTTCGGCAGTCGCTACGCTCGTGTGGAATGGCATCCTTTTTATCTCGTTTCTCGAACGGGATAAAAAGATAGAATGGATAGCCGGATTAGCTCCTAAAATTATTTTGAAGTAAATCTGGGGTCGGTGTCCATTACCGTTCCGCATTGGTCACAGGTTCTGAGTTTTTCTGAATTATAAAAGTGATTGAAATGTTGTAGAAAGTCTTTTTCGATGTCGTTTAATTTGAAATACACTTCGTAGAGTTTGTGGTTACAATGCTCGCAGTACCACAATAAGCCGTCGGGGATGTCTTTTCCGTTTCTTTTTCGTTCAACGACTAATCCGATGGAATTTTCCGAACGTGATGGAGAATGTGGCACTTTCGCCGGAAGCAGAAACAGATCGCCGGCGGAGAGTTTCATTGCTTTTTTTTCGCCGTCTTCTTGGATAAAAACGGTGATATCGCCTTCGAGTTGGTAGAACAATTCTTCGGTTTCGTTGTAATGGTAATCTTTACGGGCGTTGGGACCGGCCACAATCATCACGATATAATCGCCTGAATCAACGTATAAATTTTTGTTGCCAACGGGTGGTTTTAACAAATGACGGTTGTTGTTTATCCATTGGTTGAGGTTGAAGGGTTTTGCTACGGCCATTGTTTAAATTTTAAGTAAAGTTATAAAATAAAAAAGTCCCGATGGGCTCGAGACTTTTAAAAAATTATTTGACTTCTTTGATCAGATAGATATAAACGGGGAAGTGGTCGCTGTAACCTATTTCAGTCATACTGTGTCTTAACGGATAGCCTTTGTATTGTCCTACAGTAGTAATCATATAAGGTTTGTTATAAATACCGGCTTTCCAATATCTGAATGAGGAATAATCACTGCTTAAAAACGCTTCTGAAATCATGATTTGATCAAAGATATCTCCGGCATCACGGTGAAACAAGGTTGCGTTTCCTTTGTAGTACATTTCTTCAAACGGGTTGTAAATACCAAGCGGTTTTACCTCTTCTTTTTTGCGTTTGGCACCAATACCTTCTTTTACACTTTTGTTGTAAGTTCCGTCGTTAAGGTCACCCATGGTAATGATTTTGGCATTGGGATTAATTTTAAAGATAGAATCCATGATTTGTCGGTTCAAGCGTCCGGCTGCTTCCCGAAAAGGAGCACTTTTCTTTTCACCACCAGAGCGAGACGGCCAGTGATTTACAATGATGTTAACTTCTTCACCGTCAAGGAAGCCGGTTACTAAAAGTTGGTCACGGGTGTACACTCTATCGTCTTTGTCGGCTTCCGCTTTGTCAGCATCTGCTTTATCCTCTGCGGTTTCTTCTTTTTCTTTCTTGTCTGCTTTTCCTTCTTGGCTTCTGTATATCAATAAAGGAATGTTTTTAAAACTGGTAGGTTTGAAATGTTTTTTCTGATACAAAAGCGCTACGTCAATTCCTCTTTTATCAGGGGAATCAAAATGTACTATGCCGTAATTTTTATTGATAAGAAGCGGTTCTTTTACTAAGTCTTCCAGCACTCCTCTGTTTTCAATTTCGCAACCCCCTATTAATACAGGAGATTCTTTTTGTTGGTCGTTGGTTCCGATTTCAGAAAGAACTCGGGCTAAGTTTTTGAGTTTTTGTTTGTATTTTTTTCCGGTCCAGTTTTGAGCGCCATTCGGAAGCCACTCTTCATCGTTGTTCGTTCCGTTGATGGTGTCGAATAAGTTTTCAAAATTGTAGAAAGCTACCGTATGAATATTATACTTTTTAGCCTGTGCATTAGCCCCTATTATTGCGAAAAAAACAAAGAAAAGCGCTATTAAACTTTTAATTCTCATAAAATGTATATTAATTTAATATCAAGTTTTTTACAAACTTCGAGCCAAAAGTAGATAATATTATTAAAAGATGTACATTTGTCGGCTGTTAAGTTTTTATTAAGACTTCCCAGGGATAAAAATTAATTTTATTTTATTTATGAAAAAACTTGTTATTAGTACTTTATTTGTGATGCAAGTGTTTTTTGTTTTTGCACAAACTACTACCGGAATCACAGGTAAAGTGGTAGATTCAAAAACACAAAAACCTTTACAAAATGTTGTTGCTTCTATTGAAAACACCAGTTTTACTGCTTTGACAGATGTTACGGGTGTTTTTGTGTTTACAGAAGTGCCTAGCGGTAGTCAGTTACTGCAAATTAAGAGCGCCGGATACAAAGACCAATTACTTTCGGTTGAAGTAGAAGCAGGCAAAGTGTTAGACTTAGGGGTGATTGTTTTTGAGGAAGACGTTACTTCAGAACAGCAAATTAACCTTATTACTATTTTGGAAAATGATTTGGGAGATGACAATAGTGGTTCAGAGAATACCGCCGGACTTTTGCAAGCTTCCAGAGATACATACCAACAAGCTGCTGCCTTCAATTGGGGTCAGGCTCGTTTTAGAATTAGAGGTTTAGATAATGAATATTCTAACACTATGATTAATGGAGTTTCCATGAACAAGTTGTTGGACAATAGACCACAGTGGGGTAACTGGGGCGGATTGAATGATGCTACCCGAAACCAAGAATTTACCATGGGTTCTGCGCCTTCAGATTATACTTTTGGAGGCATTTTAGGAACACAAGAAATCAATACAAGAGCTTCAATATACAGAAAAGGAACCCGTATTTCTTATGCAGGAACCCAAACCAACTACAATTGGAGAGCCATGGCTACCCATGCTTCAGGGATGAACAAAGACGGTTGGGCATTTGTAATTTCGGCCTCCAGAAGATGGGCAGTTGAAGCTTATTTTGACGGGACAGATTATTCAGCCAATTCGGTTTTTGCCAGCGTTGAAAAAAAGTTCAATGAAAAACACAGTTTAAATTTCACGAGTATCTATGCACAAAACAGAAGAGGAAGAAATTCTTCTAATACAGATGAGATAAACAGTATTGCAGGTATCCGTTACAATTCTTTTTGGGGTTGGCAAGACGGGAAAAAGAGAAATTCTCGTGATAGAGAAATAGAGGAACCCATTAATATGCTAACCCATTATTGGAGAATGAGTGATAAAACACAATTAACCAGTAATGTAATGTATCAGTTTGGTAAAATTGGAAATTCAAGATTAGATTTTGTTAATGCAGCCAATCCTGATCCAACTTATTACCAAAACCTTCCAAGTTATTTCACTTCGTTATACAACAATGATCCTGAAACGGTTCCGGCATCTGCTTATCAGCCCGGAGGTTTAGGCGGAGTATTTACCCCGAATTTGATTGGTGCTATGGATGCTCCATTCTTTACTCAAAGACAAATTGATTGGAACGCTATGTACAGAGCGAACACGACGGCTATTGTTGACCAGAATGGTGTTGAAATCGGAAGAGCGCCGGCCAGAAGTGCTTATGTGTTGTATGAGGATAGAACCGACGATAAGTTATTTGTGGCTAATACTATTTTGAACTCTCAATTATCAGACAATATTGTAATGAATGCCGGTGCCAGTTACAGTCGTTTAAGTTCGAGAAACTTCCAAATATTAACGGATTTATTGGGCGGATCTTCTTTCTTGGACATCGATCCTTTTCAAGAAGGCAATGCACAACAACCTGATTTAAATAATCCAAACAGAGAAGTACAAGAAGGGGACAAATACGGTTACAATTACAAATTATTAGCAGATCATATTGATGCTTTCACTCAATTTAAATTTACTTATAATAAGATAGATTTTTACTTAGCACAATCTTTTACCAGAAAAACATACCAAAGAGACGGCTTATACAGAAACGGAATTTATGCAGCAAGTTCATTTGGTAAAAGTGAGAAAATAGAGTTTGACAACTTTGGTTTTAAAGGAGGTTTGACATACAAAATTACCGGAAAACACTTTTTAACATTCAATAGTCTTTACATGTCGAAAGCGCCATCTATGAGAAATGTTTTCTTCAATGCCCGATTGAGTAACACTCCAATCAGAAACTTAAGAAGCGAAACGGTTTCAAATCTTGACATGAGTTATGTAATTAAAACACCTAATTTCAAAGCCCGATTAACCGGTTATTTTGCAAATATCAAAGATGCTACAGAAACGTCATTCTTTTTTGCGGAAGGCGCCTTTGAAGATGTTGATGGCGATGGAGGCGATGCCTTTGTAGCGGAAATTGTTACAGGATTAGACAAGCTTAATATTGGAGGAGAACTTGGATTAGAATACCAAATTACATCTACTTTAAAGGCTACAGCTGCGGTGTCTTATGGACAATTCACCTACAACAGTAATCCTAATGTTACTTTAAATGATGACGCAAGAGCTGCCAGAGGCTTGTCGACATTAGTAAATTTAGGAGAATCAAAACTTAAAAATTATTATCAACCGGGAATTCCTCAACAAGCCTATGCGTTTGGACTTGAATACCGTGATCCTAAATTTTGGTGGATTGGTGCTAATGTAAATTACTTAGCAGACACTTATTTAGATGTTTCTTCTGTATTAAGAACCAACAGCTTTTTGAGAAATCCTTTGGACGCAAATGGGTTTCAATTTCCTGAAGCAGAACAAAGTAGAGTTGATGAACTTTTAAAACAAGAAAAGTTTGACCCTTATACGTTGGTCAATTTAACAGGAGGTAAATCATGGAGAATTTCAGGGAAAAATCCGGTTACTTTGGGATTATTTGCCACATTAAATAATATCTTTGATGTACAGTACAAAACGGGTGGTTTTGAACAAGCAAGAAACGCTAACTATAGAGAATTAAATCAAGACGTTTCAAGCGGAACTCCTGCTTTTGCCCCACGTTATTTTTATGGATTCGGAAGAACCTACTTTTTCAACTTTTATATTAATTTCTAAAAAAAATAAAATTACGATATGAAAACAACATTTTTTAAATCAATGCTTGCTGCAATTTTTATTGCCAGTTTTTCATCAAGTTGTATAAATGATGATGATTATGAGACACCTCAAGTTGATTGTATTGAGACAACTTTGCAAAAAACAAAAGAAGTTTCAGAAATTAGCGCCAGCGCTACTGTTACCCAATATTTGGCAGACGATGTTATTGAAGCTTATGTAGTTTCATCAGACAAAGGTGGAAACTTTTTCAAAACAATCTCTTTCCAAACATTGCCAACTACTACACAACCTCAACCTTCTGCATTTAGTGTACCGGTAGATGTTTCTTCAACATTTATCTCATTTGAGCCGGGTAGAAAAGTATTAATCAAAATGAAAGATTTATACACAGATTTAAGCAATGGTGGTAAAAGAATCGGAGGCATCTTTGTTAGCTCGTCTAATACTCCTGCTGTAGGCCGTCTTTCTCCGGCTTTATACAGAACTGCTTTGAATAAATCATGTACTATCGTTTCTGAGGATGCTTTAAAAAGAACTTTAACCATCCCACAATTATTGAACGATGCAAACATCAACACTTTAGTAGAATTAGACGGTGTTCAATTTTCTAACCAAGCCATCACTTCAACTTATTATAATGCTGCTAACGATTTAGGAGGCGCTACCAATCATTTGTTGACCGATGCTGAAGGAAACTCAGTTATTTTCAGAACCAGTAGTTTTGCCAATTTTGCTGCTAAACCGGTTGCCTCAGGAAGAGGAAAGGTTAGAGGTATTTTAACAAAGTTTGGTTCTGATTACCAATTCCTTGCCAGAACAGAAGATGATATAAAATTGAATGGCCCAAGATTAGTGCCTATTTTTTCAGAAAATTTTGAAAGTATTTCGGGTACAGGTAACGGACAAAACGTTGCTTTACCGGGTTGGTCAAATGTTTCTATGAATGGTGGAAATGAAAAATGGGAAGCCAGAATTTTCAGTAACAACAAATATGCTCAGTTCTCTCCTTTCGGAATTACTCCTGCAGAAAATAGCGTTGACACAAGATTAATTACTCCGGCAATCAATTTAGACGGTACCACTGGAGAATTTTTAAGATTTGGTTCTAAAATTGGTTTCGCAAATGGTGTTGCGGTTACAGTTTGGATTTCTACCAATTATGATGGATCAGGTACTGCAGCAGCGGTTAATGCTGCCACTTGGACACAATTAAATGCTACTTTCGCCCCTCAAAGCAGCAGTTTTCCTGCTAATTTTACAAGCTCAGGGAATGTAGATTTATCTTCTTATTCCGGTAATGTATACATCTCTTTCCGTTATGTAGGAGGAACCAATAACATTACCTCTACTTACCAAATTGACAACATTGAAGTATATGCCCAATAAGATGAGAAAGTTATTATTACTATTGCTTTTCCCGCTGATTTTTATCTCATGCGGTGAGGATGATGAGGATTTTGTTACACAAAATTACTTAGTAGGAAATTGGGAAATTACGCAACAAGGAACAAGATCTCCACAAGGGGTTATCTTGTATACCGATTATGTAAACAATACCAATTGTAAAGACAATTATATATTCAATGCCGACTTTTCTTTTGAGAGCAACGATTACACTACAACAGAACCATGTGTGAGTACTAAAATTACAGGGACTTACGACAGGCTTTCTACTTTTGTAACATTGAATTATACTGTACAAGTCGGAGAAACCCAACAAGAACAGTCAACAACCTTAACGGTAATCTCTTTAACTTATACTGAGGCGGTACTAGCTTACACTAACGATGTAAACGAAGTAGTTTATTTGAAATTAGTAAAAGTGTAATTTTAAGAATATCTAAAGTATCAAAAAAGCCATCCGCTAGGGTGGCTTTTTTTGTGGAGATTATTTACTATTTTTAAGCCTTTAATAAACCAACAGACCATGAAAAAAATCTTTTCTATAATCATTTGTACAATGGGCATCACAGCAGCTGCACAAGAAGTGCTTTCTCCCGAAACGCTATGGAAACTCGGTCGAGTAACCGCTATGGGGATTTCTAAAGACGGACAATCTATCGTTTACAAAGTAGCTACGCCTTCGGTGGCAGACAACAAATCCAATTCCAAATTTTACACCATTCCGGTCAACGGTGGTAATCCTACCGAAGTAAAGGAAACAAAAGATTTATTGGTTGACAAAAATGTTTCGCCAAACGGCTTGTTTATTTTGTCCAGCCAAGAAGTGAAAACCGAAAACGTGTTAGGCAAAGACATATATACCGATTTAAGCAAATCCGATGCCCAAGTCTACAACGGTTTAGATTACCGCCATTGGGATACTTGGAACAATGGTTCTCACAACCACGTGTTTTATGCCGAAAATAAAGAAAACGCCAAAGGCATTGACATCATGCCAAACGAACCTTACGACAGTCCGCAAAAGCCTTTCGGAGGTGATGAAGATTATATTTGGTCACCCGACAGCAAAAATATCATCTACGTTTGCAAAAAGAAAGCCGGAACGGAATACGCCGTTTCCACCAATACCGATTTATACGAATTCAACCTAGAAACCAAAACCACCAAAAACCTAACCGAAAACAATCCCGGTTATGATATGAATCCGGTGTTTTCCCCAACCGGAAACCTAACTTGGTTGCAAATGAAACGCGACGGTTATGAAGCCGATAAAAATGACTTGATTGTTCGTTTCAAAGGCATCGACATGAACCTAACCGCCAATTGGGACGGAAGCGTAGACAATTTCCTTTGGAGTGCTGATGGCAAGAAAGTATATTTCACCGCTGCTGTTGATGGTGCCAAGCATTTATTCGAAGTCAATTTCCCTGGTTTAACCAAAATTGCCATTACTGTTAGACAAGTTACATCCGGTGATTTTGATGTGAATGATTTGGTAGGTTTCTCAGGCGATAACATCATCGTGACTCGTACCGATATGAACCACGCAGGCGAAATCTATTCGTACAACTTCAAGAAAAAAACTTGGTTGCAACTCACCAAAACCAACGACGAAACTTACGCCAAATTGGCTTTACCCAAATTCGAAAGACGTTACGTTACTACCACTGACGGTAAAAAAATGCTGGTTTGGGTAATCTTGCCACCCAATTTTGATCCAACCAAAAAATACCCAACACTTTTATATTGCCAAGGCGGACCGCAATCACCGTTAACTCAAAGCTATTCTTTCCGATGGAACTTTTCCTTAATGGCTTCACAAGGCTATGTAATCGTGGC
Organism: Flavobacterium sp.; assembly: GCF_044373165.1. GTDB lineage: Bacteria > Bacteroidota > Bacteroidia > Flavobacteriales > Flavobacteriaceae > Flavobacterium. Next base: position 26,522 of record NZ_JBILQL010000016.1, on the reverse strand, counting down.
GCCAAACCGTCGCGGGATGTACGGTCACGGACAAGCTTGGAACGAACAAATCTCTAAAGATTGGGGCGGACAAGTAATGAATGACTATCTCTCGGCAATTGATGACGTGGGTAATGAAAGTTATGTTGACAGAGCGCGTTTAGGAGCTGTTGGAGCGAGTTATGGGGGTTATTCGGTATTCTACCTGGCCGGAATCCATGGAAATCGTTTTAAAACCTTTATTTCGCATTGCGGGGTTTTCAATTTGGAGAGTATGTATGGCACTACTGAAGAAGTCTTCTTCAACAATTGGGACCACGGCGGCGCGTATTGGGAAAAAGACAATGCCGATGCCCAAAAAGCCTATACTGAGTTCAATCCAATAAAAATGGTCGATCAATGGAATACCCCAATCCTAATCATCCAAGGCGGAAAAGACTACCGCGTGCCTATCGGACAAGGACAAGAAGCTTTCCAAGCCGCACAATTACGAGGCATTAAAAGCCGTTTCATGCTCTTCCCCGAAGAAAACCACTGGGTACTAAAACCACAAAACGCCTTAGTATGGCAACGCGAGTTTTACAAATGGTTAAAGGAAACGTTGTAAATCCCGTTAGGGATTGAATATCGGTAAAGAAACCGTAATCCAACAAATCCCGTTAGGGATTGAATATCGGTAGAAAATAAATGTTGCAATCCAACAAATCCCGTTAGGGATGATATAACAAACGGCTTGTTTTAAGGAATCCATACCATCCCTAACGGGATTTCCTTTCGATTCATATACGGTTTTTACCAAGATTAAATCCCTGACGGGATTAAACAACCCGGCGTGACAGAGTTGGGTTTTGTTTTTTAATCAGGAGCGAATGGTTTGGGCATTCTTGCCATCCGTGTTCCCGCTTTCCGCGCTACATGGTAGCCAGCTCCAATCGGGGCTAGAGGAAAAGCCATTTTAATTTTTGGAAACCTTTAGAAATAAAAAACCCAACGATACCGTTGGGTTTTTTATCTATTCCGGATCGTTCATTTTAAAACTTTCCATAAACTTCGTAGTGTAATTTCCGGCTACATAATCCGGCTCTTCCATCAACTGGCGGTGGAACGGAATCGTGGTTTTAATCCCTTCAATATAAAACTCATCCAAAGCACGTTTCATCTTGTTGATGGCTTCTTCTCTGGTTTGCGCCGTGGTAATCAACTTGGCAATCATCGAGTCATAATTTGGCGGAATCGTATAACCCGCGTAAACGTGAGTATCCAAACGCACTCCGTGTCCACCCGGTGCATGTAAAACGGTAATTTTACCCGGCGAAGGACGGAAGTCATTATAAGGATCTTCCGCATTGATACGACATTCGATAGAGTGCAATTGCGGCAAATAGTTTTTACCCGAAATTGGCACACCGGCCGCTACTAATATCTGCTCACGAATCAAATCGTAGTCAATAACTTGTTCTGTAATTGGGTGCTCTACTTGGATACGCGTATTCATTTCCATGAAATAGAAATTACGGTGTTTGTCTACTAAGAACTCTACTGTTCCGGCACCTTCATACTTAATGAATTCAGCGGCTTTTACAGCAGCTTCACCCATTTTAGTTCTTAATTCGTCGGTCATAAATGGCGAAGGGGTTTCCTCAGTCAATTTTTGGTGACGGCGTTGTACCGAACAATCTCTTTCTGATAAGTGACATGCTTTTCCATAAGAATCACCTACTACTTGTATTTCGATATGACGAGGTTCTTCGATTAATTTTTCCATGTACATCCCGTCATTTCCAAAGGCAGCGGCAGATTCCTGACGAGCACTTTCCCAAGCTTTTAATAACTCTTCGGGTTTCCATACGGCACGCATTCCTTTTCCACCACCACCGGCAGTTGCTTTCAACATTACCGGATAACCCATTTCTTTGGCTAATCTTTGCGCTTCTTCAAAAGACTCTAATAAACCGTCTGATCCCGGAACACATGGAACGCCGGCTGCTTTCATGGTAGCTTTCGCCGTAGCTTTGTCTCCCATTTTATCAATCATTTCCGGTGAAGCTCCAATAAATTTGATGCCGTGTTCCTGACAAATTTTAGAAAACTTGGCATTTTCCGAAAGGAATCCGTAACCCGGATGAATGGCATCGGCATTAGTAATTTCGGCAGCCGCAATGATGTTAGCCATTTTTAAATAAGACAAATTACTTGGCGGTGGACCAATACAAACCGCTTCGTCTGCAAACTTTACGTGTAAACTTTCCGCATCGGCTGTTGAGTAAACTGCCACGGTCTTGATGCCCATTTCTTTACAGGTTCTAATCACGCGAAGCGCAATTTCTCCTCTATTGGCAATTAATATTTTTTTAAACATCCTTTTTAATTTGAAAATTATACAATTTGAAAATTTGAAAATTGATGAAGTGTGGTAATTATTTTCACCCGAGCGATAGCGAACTGACGAAGTAAATTAACACATCTTCAAATCTTCAAATTAAGAAGGGTCAACCAAGAATAATGGTTGGTCAAATTCTACAGGCGACATATCGTCTACCAATATTTTAACGATTTTCCCAGAAACTTCCGCTTCAATTTCGTTGAATAATTTCATGGCTTCTACCACACAAAGCACATCACCTTTTTGAATAGAAGTTCCTACTTCAACAAATACCGGTTTGTCCGGAGAAGGTTTGCGGTAAAAAGTTCCAATCATTGGAGATTTTATAGTGATGAATTTTGAATTGTCTTCGGTCGGAGCTGCTGCTACCGGTGTTGAAGCCGCTACCGGAGCTGCTGCTACCGGAGCTGCTATAGCTTGCTGAACAGGGGCTTGCTGAACATAAGTTATATCCGGTGTATTTCCTTCTAAAGTAGTTCTGATGGTAATTTTAACATCACCTGTTTCCAATTTTACTTCGGCTACTCCGGAATTGGAAACGAATTTGATCAGGTTTTGAATTTCTTTTAAATCCATGATTTGTTAGTTTTAGAATTAGTTTTATTGTTTGTCATACGCCCATTTTAAGTAGATAGATCCCCAAGTGAATCCACCACCAAAAGCAGCGAAAATTAAGTTGTCTCCTTTTTTAAATTGTTTTTCAAAATCACTCAACAATAGTGGTAAAGTAGCTGATGTGGTATTGCCATAACGGTGAATGTTGACTAAAACTTTATCTTCGTCAACGCCCATTCTGCTGGCAGTGGCATCGATAATTCTTTTATTAGCTTGGTGTGCAATCAACCAATCTACATTCTCTTTGGTCAAATGGTTGCGCTCCATTATTTTTTCACTTACGTCTGCCATGCCGGAAACCGCATATTTAAATACCGTTTTTCCATCTTGAAAAACAAAGTGTTGTCCGTTAGCCACAGTTTCTTCCGAAGGCGGAAGGATTGAACCACCGGCATCAATTTTTAGGTATTCTCTGCCGATACCGTCGCTTCTTAGAAACTCATCTTGTAACCCTAAACCTTCGTAATTAGGTTCGAATAAAACAGCACCACCACCATCACCAAAAATGATGCAAGTTGCTCTGTCTGTGTAATCTATGATAGAAGACATTTTATCGGCACCGATTAACAATACTTTTTTGTATCTGCCGGATTCTATATAGGCTGCGGCGTTTGACATTCCGAATAAAAAGCTAGAACAAGCCGCTTGTAAATCATAGGCAAAAGCATTTACAGCACCAATTTGACTGGCAACGTAAACTCCTGTAGAAGCCACCGGCATATCGGGAGTCGCAGTAGCCATGATGACTAGGTCTATTTCTTCCGGATTGATATTGGCTTTAGATATTAAATCTTGAGCGGCCTTGATGGCCAAATAAGAAGTGCCTTTTCCTTTTTCTTTCAAAAGTCTTCTTTCTTTAATACCGGTGCGAGTGGTTATCCATTCGTCATTGGTATCTACCATAGTTTCCAGTACTTGATTAGAGAGTACAAATTCCGGAACATAAGCTCCAACTGCGGTAATTGCGGCTGTTATTTTGGTCATAAAAAAGGTGTTTTTCCAATCGATTTTTGTACAATCGAAAAGTTGTGGAAATTACAAAAAAAATTTATACCTGAAGGTATTCGCTAGGGATATTTGCTAAAATTAATTAAAACAAAAAACTCCCACATAGTGAGAGTTTGTTTTGTAAAAAAACCTTAATTAAGCAACAGCTACTGATTTATCAATAACTACTTGTCCTCTGTAATACATTTTACCTTCGTGCCAGTAAGCTCTGTGGTATAAATGTGCTTCACCTGTTATAGGGCAAGTTGCGATTTGGGCAACAGTTGCTTTATAATGAGTTCTTCTTTTATCTCTTCTTGTTTTCGAGGTTTTTCTCTTAGGATGTGCCATTGTACTATATTATTTATCCGTTAATAGTTGTTTTAATTTGTCCCAACGCGGGTCAATATCATCTTCTTTTTTTTCTTCTTTAATCTCTTTTACTTGTAATTCATTTAGTTTTTGAAGCGCTTCTGTTTGCAAGGTTCCGTCTTTTACTCCGGGATGTATCCTTTTATGAGGCACCGACAAAACAATCATTTCATAAATGTATTGCGATAAATCTATTTGGTGTTCTCCGTGAGGGAGTATCAATAGTTCATCATTGTCGTTGTTGAATTCGTCACCAAATTGGACAACCAGTTTAATTTTTCCTTTGATAGGCAAATCAAACGGCTCACCGGTTAGGTCACAGGGAACATTTACGGTTCCTTTGTGCTTGAAGCTGATTTCCAACATGGTAGTTTTTTTTTCTAAAACTACAGCAACGTCTACAGTACAGCTTTCGAATTCACCAAAACTAAATTCATCAAAGAACTTTTTCTCTATTTTAAATTCAAACTGATGCTTTCCTAATTTTAATCCTATGAAAGGAATTAAATATTCATTCGTACTTTTCATCTAAACAACAATTTGACCCGACATTTCGGGAGTGCAAAGATATAAAATTATTGGAATTCCAATAACCTTATCAACATTTTTTTGTTTATAACTGTTTTTCTTTTGTTTTCAAGGGATTTCGGGAGATTTCCTTGTAATCTGCTCTTGAATTATAAATGTCAATTGCAGTGTAAACTGCTTCTCGGAATGAATTATGGTCGGCTATTCCTTTTCCTGCAATTTCATAGGCTGTTCCATGATCAGGAGAAGTTCTTACTTTGTTTAATCCTGCGGTATAATTTACACCGTTTCCAAAAGATAAAGTCTTGAAAGGGATTAATCCTTGATCGTGATAAGTAGCGACTACAGCATCGTATTTTTCATATTGGCTATTGCCAAAAAAACCGTCAGCTGCAAAAGGGCCAAAAACCAAAGTCCCTTTTTCGAATAATTTCTTCAAGGCAGGTTTTAAAATTTCATCGTCTTCTTTTCCGATTACACCATTGTCTCCGGCGTGAGGGTTAAGAGCCAAAACTGCAATTTTTGGTTTGTTGACGCCAAAATCTTGAATTAACGATTGTTTGATGGTTTCTATTTTTTGCACAATCAATTTTTCGGTTAAATGTTTGGCTACTTCATTTACCGGAACATGATCGGTTAACAAACCAACCCTCAAATTGTCATGAACCATAAACATTAAGGCATTTCCTTCCAGCTCTTGGTTCAAATAATCGGTATGTCCGGGAAATTTAAATTCCTCAGATTGTATATTGTATTTGTTGATAGGAGCGGTAACTAATAAATCGATTTGGTTTTCTTTTAGTGCTTTAGTAGCTGAAGTAAAAGATTTTATAGCGTATTTCCCTACGATGTCATCGTTTTGTCCGAAGTTCAAATCAACCCCTTCACGCCAAACATTTAAAACATTTATTTTTCCTGTAACGAGTTGCTCTATTTTGTCAATTCCGTGTAAAGGAGCAGTTAATTCCAAAGTCTTTTTAATGAATGACAGGATTTTGACATTGGCAAAAATAACCGGTGTGCAAAGTTCCAACATTCGGGCATCTTCGAAAGTTTTCAAAATCACCTCGCTTCCAATACCGTTTAAATCTCCGATTGAAATCCCAACTATGATATTTTCTGCTTTTTTCATAAGAAGTACTGGTTATTTATTGCTAATTTTGAAGTGCAAATTTAGTAAAATAAAACCATAATGTTTACAGGAATAATTGAAACCCTTGGAATTGTAAAAGAATTAAAAAAAGAAGGAGACAATCTTCACTTGACAATTGCCTCCGACATTACGCAAGAGTTAAAAATAGATCAAAGCGTAGCCCATAACGGCGTTTGTTTGACCGTAGTAGCTATTGATAAAGACGAATACACTGTAACCGCTATTAAGGAAACCATTGATAAAACTACGTTAGGAGAATGGCAAGTAGGCGATTTGATTAATTTGGAGCGAGCGATGAAGTTAGGGGATAGATTAGATGGTCACATTGTGCAAGGTCATGTTGATCATATAGGAGTTTGTAAATCGATTGAAGAAGCCAACGGCAGTTGGTATTTTACTTTTGACTACCACAGTCAGCAAAACAATGTGACTATTGAAAAAGGGTCAATAACCGTTAACGGAGTAAGTTTAACGGTGGTTAATTCAAAATCAAATACATTTAGTGTTGCTATTATTCCTTATACATTTGAACATACAAATTTTAAGACATTTAAAATAGGTTCAAAAATCAACTTAGAATTTGATGTTGTCGGAAAATACGTGGCAAGATTATACTCGCTTAGACAGTAATTTTAAAAATTCGTGCATTTTAAAAGTAAAAAAGCATCCATTTATCGGGATGCTTTTTTGGTATTGTATCGGGATATTTTGTAAAATCCTAAAAGTAATGCAAATAGTAATAATAGCATCAAACCACCGTCCAAAGGCAAGCCTGGCGGTTCTGGAGGTGAAGATGGTGGCGGTGGATCGGGACCAGCAAAAACATTGATAACCGGTAAAAAAACCACTGCCAGAATGATAACAATTCTATTCGGGACAATTTTCATAGTGCGTAAAAGTATAAAAAAAATCTAATCGCCAAAATAAATTGGTTATATAATCAACATTATTAATACAAATTTAAAATACAAAGGTATTGATTATAGGTCTAATTTTAACTTTGATGATAAAAATTCAATTTCCATATGCCTCAATATTTACGATGTATAGGAACTTATGGTTTTTAGGGCCAAAAAAAAGACCCCTTTTGAGGTCTTTAAAATTGTGGTCCCACTTGGGCTCGAACCAAGGACCACCTGATTATGAGTCAGGTGCTCTAACCAACTGAGCTATAGGACCGCATTAGAGGTTGCAATATTACTACTATTTTTTTTTCGTTGCAACTATTTTTAAGGGATTTCTTGGCAAAGCTCAATCAAAACACCATTGGTTCCTTTTGGATGTAAAAAGGCAACCAATTTGTTATCGGCACCTTTTTTGGGGATTTCATTTAAAACCACAAATCCTTCATTTTTTAGCCGGGCTATTTCAGAAAGGATATCTTCCACATCAAAAGCAATATGATGAATACCTTCGCCTTTTTTTTCTAAAAATTTAGCAATGGGGCTTTCAGAATTTGTTGCTTCCAAGAGTTCAATTTTGTTAGGGCCATTCATAAAAAATGAAGTTTTAACACCTTCACTGGCCACTTCTTCTTCTTTATAAGGCGGATTGCCAAATAGTTTTTCAAATAATAGGTTGGAGCTTTCTAAACTTTTTACGGCTATACCAATGTGTTCTATTTTTCTCATTTAATTGGAATTATTGGGTTGTTGAGCGACTAAGTTGCTCAAGCTGTTATAAAAAGTCAAAGATAAGCATTTCGTACATTAGCCCTGATAGAAGCGGCATCCTTATTATTGTTTAAGAAATGTCCTTCTGACGGTGTTTGGTGATAACAATAAAAAGATATAGCGGATAGCAGGAAATAGCTTCTCAAAAAACGCAGTAACTTATTACGCTTCGCTCCATACAATTCGCACTTCGTGCTCGGGTCAGCTACTTTGCAACTTTATAACTTAAAAGTTGTATTTTTGCCCCATGGAAACGAACAGACAGAAAAAAATCGGGAATGTATTACAAAAGGATTTAGTAGATATCCTGCAAGGCGAAGTGCGTAAAAACGGGATCACCAATTTAGTGATTTCGGTTTCAAAAGTGAGCGTGACCACTGATTTGTCTATTGCTAAAGTTTATTTGAGTGTTTTTCCACAGGAGAAAGCTGTCGAATTACTCGAAGCCGTAAAAACCAATGCGCCTTTAATCAAGCACGATTTGGCGCAAAGAGTAAAACTACAATTGCGCAAAGTACCTAATTTGGTTTTTTATATTGATGATTCCTTGGATTATATCGAAAAGATTGACAATGCTTTGGCCGGAAAAGAGAATCCTATAGAAAACAGAGCACTTTTAGACAAACGCAAGAAATTTTAATCTACACTTGAATTTTTCGCTTTACATAGCCAAACGATATCTTTTTAGTAAGAGCAAAAACAATGCTATCAATATTATTACCGGGATAGCAGCCGTCGGAATTGTTGTAGGCGCGCTTGCGTTGTTCGTTGTTTTATCCGTTTTTAGCGGATTGCGCGAATTCAGTTTGTCTTTTTCCAACGATTTTGATCCCGATTTAAAAGGGAATGCCGTTACCGGAAAATTTTTCACTTTAACTTCTACGCAAGAACAAAAGCTTGGCCAAATCAGCGGAATTGCCTCTTACAGTAAAGTATTGGAAGAGCGGGTTCTGTTTTTCTTCGACGGTAAAGAGCAAGTAACTTACCTTAAAGGAGTAGACAACAAGTTTACCCAAACCAATGTTGTAGAGCAAAGTTTGGTTAACGGAAAATGGTTGAAACCCAATACCATTGAAGTGGTTATAGGCTACGGCATTTCAGAAAAATTGTCTCTCGGCCTTTATGATTACAACAACCCGTTTGAGGTTTATGTGCCGCGAAAGGGCAAAGGTGTTATCGAAAGCGAAGCCGAAGCCTTTAACAAAACCCGATTGATTCCGGTAGGCATTTATGCGGTAAGCGAAGATTTGGATCAGAAATATGTGTTTTGCGATTTGACTTTGGCGCAAGAATTATTGGAATTACAACCCAATCAGTTCTCGGGCTTGGAAATCAAACTCCAGCCCAATGCGGATGAAGCTTCAGTAATGAAAGCCGTTACGGAATTGCTTCAAAATAAAGTACAAATCAGAAACCGTGCCCAGCAAAACGCAACCCTTTACAAGATGCTGAACACCGAAAACATAGCAGTCTATCTCATTTTTACTCTAGTGATTATTATTGCACTGTTCAACTTAATCGGCGCTTTAATTATGATGATATTGGACAAGAGAAGTAACCTCAAAACCCTACACAGTTTGGGTTCTGATATCAAAGATTTGAAAAAGATATTTCTACTGCAAGGCAGTTTGTTAAGCGTTTTTGGCGGGTTAGTCGGTTTGGTATTAGGGATTATAATTGTGTTAATCCAACAGCAATTCAAACTAGTGATGATCACTGAAACGTTGGCCTATCCGGTGGTGTTCAGTATTCAAAATGTAGCGATAGTTTTTGCTACTATTGTAACACTGGGCGTAGTATCGAGTTGGATTGCCAGTAGTCGTGTGAGCCAAAAGTTGTTGGATTAAACAAACTGATAATTGGCGTAAGCCTCTCGAATTTCCTCAAAAATTTGCAATAAAGCATTGTGGCCATCAGTGGTAACTAATCGTTGTTTGAAATCTTTAAACCCGTGAACACCTTTGAAATAATTGGTATAATGGCGGCGCATTTCTACTATCCCTAAGCGTTCTCCTTTCCATTCCATAGACCAAATCAAATGATTTCTAGCGGCTTCGATACGGTCGGTCATGGTAGGTTGTGCCAAATGTTCTCCGGTATTGAAATAATGTTTGATTTCGTTGAAAATCCACGGGTAACCAATAGCGGCGCGACCAATCATCATGCCGTCTAAGCCGAATTTATTTTTGTATTCGAGCGCTTTTTCAGGCGAATCGATATCGCCGTTGCCAAAGATGGGCATCGTGATTCGCGGATTGTTTTTAACCCTGGCAATATGTGACCAATCGGAGTGGCCTTTGTACATTTGTGCTCTGGTACGGGCGTGAACAGTTAAAGCTTGTACGCCAACATCTTGCAGTCTTTCGGCTACTTCATCGATATTGATAGAGTTTTCGTCCCAACCCAAACGTGTTTTTACCGTGACTGGCAAGGAAGTGCCTTTGATTACTGCTTTGGTCAATCGCACCATCAAATCCACGTCTTTCAACACGCCGGCGCCGGCGCCTTTGCAAACCACTTTTTTCACCGGACAACCAAAATTAATATCGACTAAATCCGGTTGGACTGCATCCACAATTCTGGAAGACATTTCCATAGCTTCTTCATCGCCACCAAAAATCTGAATCCCGACAGGTCTTTCATAATCGAAGATGTCCAGCTTTTGTCGGCTTTTAATCGCATCGCGAATCAGTCCTTCAGAGGAGATGAATTCGGAGTACATTAAGTCGGCGCCGTGCAGTTTACACAAGCGTCTGAAAGGCGGATCGCTCACGTCTTCCATAGGCGCAAGAAGCAACGGGAAATCAGGTAATTGGATGTTGCCGATTTTGGGCATAGGTGAATTTTTTTGGCAAAAATACTAAAGATTGTTGAATGATGATGACCGATTTTAGATTTAAGAATTTTGGGCAGCGCTCAACAATCGTTAATCAGCATTCTTCAATCCAAAACTTTGCCCTATATTTGCCGATTAAATGACTGCTGTAAAAGGGATAGCGGTGTTTTGCGTGAGGGATTACTTCACCAACTCTTAATTTTTATAGGAGTTCAGTGAATTTCATTTGGAGTGGAAATCCTTTTGGTTTTGAAAAAAGCAAAAGATTGCAACGGAAAGCCCGACCCTTGTGGTCACGCCCTAATTAAATTGACAAAGAAAGAAAATGAAGCATATTAGAAATTTTTGCATTATTGCCCACATTGACCACGGGAAAAGTACGTTGGCCGACCGATTGTTGGGCGCTACCCAAACCGTTACGGCTCGTGAAGAGAAGGCCCAATTGTTGGACAACATGGATTTGGAGCGCGAGCGTGGGATTACCATTAAGAGTCACGCCATTCAAATGGAGTACAAATACAAAGGCGAAGATTATATCCTGAACCTGATTGATACGCCTGGACACGTGGATTTTTCGTATGAAGTTTCCCGTTCGATTGCGGCTTGTGAAGGAGCGTTGTTGATTGTTGATGCCGCACAAAGCATACAGGCACAAACCATTTCCAACTTGTACTTGGCTTTGGAAAACGATTTGGAGATTATTCCGGTGTTGAATAAAGTGGATTTGCCTAGTGCCAATCCTGAGGAAGTGAGCGACGATATTATTGATTTGTTGGGATGTAAGTTGGAAGACATTATCCACGCTTCGGGGAAAACCGGTTTTGGGGTGGAAAACATTTTATCAGCCATTATAGAAAAAATTCCTGCGCCTAAAGGCACTAAAGACGAACCTTTGCAAGCGTTGATTTTTGATAGTGTGTATAATCCGTTTCGGGGCATTGAAGTTATTTTCCGAGTAAAAAACGGGGAAATCAGAAAAGGGCAGAAAATTAAATTCATGGCTACGGGCAACGAATATTTTGCGGATGAGGTTGGGACGTTAAAACTTAATCAAGTGCCGAAAGACGTGATATCTACCGGCGATGTTGGGTATTTGATTTCCGGAATTAAAGAAGCTAAAGAAGTCAAAGTTGGGGATACCATTACCGATGCCAAAACACCAACGACCAATATGATTGTTGGTTTTGAAGATGTAAAACCGATGGTTTTTGCCGGAATTTATCCGGTAGATACGGAAGATTATGAAGATTTGCGTTCTTCTATGGAGAAATTGCAGTTGAATGATGCTTCTTTGGTGTTTGCGCCCGAGAGTTCGGCCGCTTTAGGATTTGGTTTCCGTTGTGGATTCTTAGGAATGTTGCACTTAGAGATTATTCAGGAGCGATTGGAGCGTGAATTCGACATGACGGTGATTACAACGGTACCGAACGTTTCGTATTTGGCTTATACCAAAAAAGAGCCCGATACACCGATAGTGGTGAACAACCCGTCGGATTTACCCGAACCATCCAAATTAGACCGAGTGGAAGAACCGTTTATCAAAGCCACGATCATTACCAAAGCTGATTTCGTAGGGAACGTAATGAGTTTGTGTATTGAAAAACGCGGGATAATCACCAACCAAACGTATTTAACTACCGAGCGTGTGGAATTAAATTTCGACATGCCTTTGGCAGAGATTGTATTTGATTTTTACGACCGATTGAAAACGGTTTCCAAAGGATATGCTTCATTTGATTACTCTCCGATTGGGATGAGAGCTTCTAAATTAGTCAAACTGGATGTGTTGTTGAATGCCAATTCAGTAGATGCTTTATCGGCTTTGATACACGAAGACAATGCTTATAACATTGGTAAAAAAATGTGTGAAAAACTACGCGAATTGATTCCGAGACAACAGTTTGATATTCCGATTCAAGCGGCAATCGGAGCCAAAATTATTGCTCGTGAAACCATCAAAGCTTTGAGAAAAGACGTTACGGCCAAGTGTTACGGAGGAGATATTTCGCGTAAGCGTAAATTATTGGAAAAACAGAAAAAAGGGAAAAAGAGAATGCGTCAAGTAGGGAATGTAGAAATTCCGCAAGAAGCCTTTATGGCGGTGTTGAAGTTGAATGATTAATCTTTAGGCACTGAGGTACTTAGGAATGATATTATAAGAGAAACCCGGTTGTGAAAGCAATGGGGTTTTTTGTTGGAATAAACCTTAGAACCTTAGTATCTTTGCACCTTAGAACTTTATAAAGATGTTAGAAGATAAAACACCACAACGCACACCCCTTTCTCAGTTGGGAGAATTCGGATTGATTAGTCATTTGACCCAACATTTTGAAGTAAAACAAGCTTCTACTTTAAAAAGCATAGGCGACGACGCAGCGGTTTTAGATTTTAAGGGCAAAAAGACAGTGGTTTCCACCGATTTACTCATTGAAGGCGTTCATTTCGATTTGAGTTATATGCCTTTGAAGCATTTGGGTTACAAAGCGGTAGTGGTCAACTTATCTGATATCGCGGCTATGAATGCTAAGCCTACGCAGATTACGGTTTCGATAGCGGTTTCTAATAGATTTCCTTTAGAAGCTTTGGAAGAGCTGTTTGAAGGAATTGCCATGGCGGCCAAGATTTATAAAGTGGATGTAGTTGGCGGCGACACGACTTCTTCTCAAAAAGGATTGATCATTTCGATTACGGCTATTGGTGAAGCAAATGAAGAAGAAATTGTGTACCGTAACGGTGCTAAAAATGGCGATTTGTTAATAGTTACCGGCGATTTAGGTTCGGCTTATATGGGATTGCAGGTTTTGGAACGTGAAAAGCAAGTGTTTCAGGTAAATCCTAACAACCAGCCGGATTTGGACGCCTACACTTATTTGATAGAAAGGCAATTAAAACCGGAAGCCAGAACCGACATCCGAGAACTTTTAGAAAAACTGGAGGTAAAACCTACCTCAATGATAGACATTTCAGACGGATTGTCTTCTGAGATTATTCACGTTTGCAAGCAAAGTAATGTTGGGTGTAACTTGTACGAAGAGAAAATCCCGGTTGATCCTCAATTTATCAATGTTTGTGAAGAATTCAATATCGATTCAACAACTGTAGCCATCAATGGCGGAGAAGATTATGAGTTATTGTTTACCATTACTTTAGAAGATTTTGACAAAATCAAAGCCAATCCAAATTTTACGGTGATTGGTCATATGACACAAGAAAGCGAAGGCACGCATTTGATTACCAGAGCCAACACCAAGATTCCTTTAAAGGCTCGGGGTTGGGACGCTATAAGTGAATAAAAAAAGCGATACCCGAAAGTATCGCTTCCCCCTAAGTCTTGTAAATTAAGCAGTAGTTTTGAAGTTTTTGTACCACTTGCTTTATTCTACAAATACTAACCCTGAAATCATTTGGCTAAGGTAAGTATTGTATTGATGAGGTTGATTACGGTTTCCCGTAAAATTGGTTACGGTTTCCCGCATAATCGTTAAATGACACCTTTATTCTTGGCTTCGCGTATCAAATCCACATCGGTTCCGCCCGGAACTTCAAGAATTTCGCGGATGTTTAGCTTTCTTTTTTCGATAGCGCTTAATGAGAGCGGAATGTAGGTTGGTAAATCTTTGGTTTTCACGCCTTTTGAGAGATGGAAAAGGATTTGTTTGTCGAATACATCCAACTCGATGTTATTGTATTGGGCTTGTCCGACCAATTTGATAACCGTTTGGCTGTAATAACTTTCGTTGTTAATGATTTTGTCGAAAGCGAAAAGCAATTCGTCAAAGGTCAAGTCGTTTTTAATGATTAAGCCGCTTGGATTGATGTTTTTGATGATGTTATTTATTTTAAGCAGTTCAGTATGCATGGTTAGTAAGATAACCTTACATTCAGGCATTTCTGATTTCATCAGCATGGCTAAATCTTCTCCGGAATAGATGCCTTTTTCAGCGTATTCGGGCATACTGATATCAAAAAAAGCGATATCAAATTGTTTAGCAGTATCGACTATATTTTCATAACCCGATTTACAGTTGTTGGCTTGGGTGACTTCAAATTCGAATCCGTTTTGACTGTATTTGTTGATGGCATTTTTGTAGGCTTCAATAATAAACGGATGGTCGTCTACGATTAAAATTTGGATTGGGCTTTTCATTCTTGTGGTATTATTACAGGTTGATTGGTTTCAATTGGAATAGTGATGACAATTTTGGTGCCTTCGTCTTTTTTGGAAGTGATATCGATAATTCCTTTACAGTCGTGCGTTCTGGAAATCATGTTTTGCATACCGATACCTTTGCTTTTTTTGTTGACATCAAAACCAATTCCGTCATCTTTAATCTTCAAATATACATTTTCTTCGTCACCTTTAATTTCTACGAAGATATTTTTGGCATTAGCGTATTTGTTGATGTTTTGCAATCCTTCTTGTAAAATTCGGTACAAATTGATTTTGATGGCGTTGCCTATTTTGTCCCAATTCACATTATTGTCGATGGTATAGCTGACTTCAGCGTCGAAAGCATTTTTTTGTTCTTCCAGTAAATTATGAACGATAGAAACAAAGTTATTAATTAAAACTTGTTTTTCTCTGTTTAAGTCGTGTGAAATTTCGCGGATGTCTTGCTCGATGGTTTTGAGTTCGTTTAGGAGTTCAAATCGTTTTTGAACCGCTTCCTCATCAGTACTAGAGTTTAAGCTGTCTAAATTAAGTCGCAACCCGAACATTCTACCCAAAACCCCGTCGTGTAAGTCTTGTGCCAAACGTTTTTTCTCTTTACTACGACTTTCATCAATAATGGCTTGTTGCGACATCATGAGGTTGTAAATGTCTTCGTTGGCTTTTTGTTGGGCTTGTTTGTAGAGTAATTCTCGGGTTCTGGCGCGTTGAGCTCTAACCACGAAGAGTAAAACCACTAATATAAAAGTGACCACAAACACATAGAGTAAGTTGCGGTTTTTTTCGGCTAGGCCTTCGTTTTCTTCAATTATTTCATTAGTTTCTAATTGAATTTTTGAGAAACGATCTTTGGAATTTCTTTCGGCTATTTGAAGGCTGTCACTAATTTTTATGTATTCATTTGAATAATCAAATGAATTTTTTTTATCGACAATTGAAGCTTGTTTTAATGCTAAAACTACATTATTTGGAATATTAGAACTTCTAGCTTTATTTAAAGCAAGTTCTGAATATTTGATTGCTTCCTTGTTGTTATTTGTTTTCTGATAATATTCTGATAAATGAATATAACTACCAACAACTACTGTAGGGTCATTAAATGTTTTTCTTATATCAAGGGCTTCAAAAAAAAGATTTGGTAAATCTTTGTAATTTGAAGATTGTAATCTAGAATATGCAAGATTGTCAATTAAGAGAGCATATAAATCAGGATCATCATTTATAATGGTCTTGTCTTTTAAGGCCGATTCAAAGTTAGTAATCGCCTTCAAGTAATTTTTTTGTTTAAGATAAAGATATCCTAAGTTGTTATAACATACAGCTTCTTGATGTTCTTTGTTTTGCAGCTTAAATTCAATAACCGTTTCAAGGGCTTTATTATGGTAAAAGACGGCTTTATCATATTCTTTTAATTCATTATATACTAAGCCGAATTGATTTAGAGTTGCGTATAGTTTGTCTTTTTTTTCTGAGTCTTTAAAAATAGTATAAGCCCTAGTTAGGGATAGCTCTGCACCTAAGAAATCACTTCTGAGATATTGAACGATTCCCTTATTCAATAAAATATTAGCTAAAATTAGTTGATCTTTTGTTTTGTTATATAGCTTTTCTGATTTTAGATAATAATAATATGAGCTATCAAGGGATTGGATATTTTTATGATAAGTTGCTTTACACCTATATGCTTTCCCTAAATTTATTGAATCTTTTGATTCACGAGAATCTTTGAGTAATATGTCAGAAGACCTATTGAATTGGTTATCTTGTCCCAAGTCATAGTATTTAAATGCCATATCAGCTACTTTATTCCGTTTCTCTAGGCTATTTTTTAAGCTCACGGATATTTTAAGAGCTTTGTCAAGGTTTTTTAAAACATCGACTCTGTCTAAATTGTCTTTTTGTGACAGATTGTAGTAATAAGACAAACTGTCCGAACTTGATGTTGCGGAGTCTGTTGCTTTTTTATTTTTTGAACAAGAAAAAAATAAAAATGAAAGTAATATAATTAGTTTTAATTTCAATACTTAAATAGTGATTTTTACAAATGTAATAAACAATATGCAAAAAAAAACCACTAACTTATGTTAGTGGTTAAGTATGATAATAATTTATGTATTATAATCCTCCGTTAGAGCTTTTCCCTCCAATTTCTAAACCTCCAGTAGAACTTTTTCCACCGATATTTAAACCTCCGTTAGAACTTTTTCCTCCAATTTCTAAACCTCCGTTAGAGCTTTTTCCACCAATGTTTAAACCTCCGTTAGAACTTTTTCCTCCAATTTTTAAACCT
The DNA here is from genome assembly GCF_044373165.1 of Flavobacterium sp. Lineage (GTDB taxonomy): Bacteria > Bacteroidota > Bacteroidia > Flavobacteriales > Flavobacteriaceae > Flavobacterium. Next base: position 9,535 of record NZ_JBILQL010000016.1, on the reverse strand, counting down.
CCGTTAGAACTTTTTCCTCCAATCTCAGTTGGCGTTGTAAACGATGTAACCACAAGCATTAATGCAAGTAATCCAAATGTTGTTGCTAATTTTTTCATAATTTGAGACTTTTTATTGTTAATGTTTTATTTCGTTTTTGTGGTGTGTGTCTTTTCAAATGATTTGAGGCTGTGACACTTTCACGATGTAAAATTAAAAAGGATGTCTCTGTGAAGCCCTATATATATTGGTGTTTGTGGTAGAATGACCTCGTTTGTGAGTGAATGATAGTCAAATTCGGGTGGATGATTTTTGGGTTTTTGGTCAATATCACCTGAATTGTATCATTTGGGTCAAACGTACATTTCAGAAAGCAACAGAAATCGCTCTCTAAAATGAGATTTTTTGGAAAAGAGAAAAGCGTTGAGTTATCGGTAGAAATTTAGGCCCCTAATTTTTCAAAGGTATTGTAATGGTCAAGGAAGTGCCTTGGTTGGGTTTGGAGTTCAATATAAATTTGCCTCCCAATTGTTTTACCCGGTATTTTATATTCTTTAAACCGATTCCTTTTTGAGGATTATTGGGTTGAATTCCGATGCCGTCATCGGTAATCGTGAGGTGTAGTTTTTGATCATTAACAGCAAAGTTGATTTCGGCATTTTTTGCTTTAGCATGTTTGTTGATGTTTTGACAAGCTTCTTGAAGAATTCTATACAAATTCATTTTTTGAATATCATCTATTTTTCCCCAAACAATAGCAGAATTTATTTTCAACTGAAAGTCCACCGGACTGATTTGTTTTTGTTCTGCGGTTAGGTCGGTTAACAGTTTTTCAAATCCATCTTCATAAAGCGCGGTTTTTTGATTCAAATTGTGGGTAAGATTTCGAATCTCGTTTTCAATGGCTTGGATGTTGTGGATGTATGGTAAGCACTTGTCAACAGTTTCTTTATCTTTATTGATAGAAAGTACCGAAAGATTTAACCGCGTGCTGGTTAGTTTGTTCATCACGCCATCGTGCAATTCCAATCCGATGCGCTTTTTTTCTTTTTGTCGGGCGGCATCCTCTTTGGCCTTTTGAACCAACATTAATTGGTAAATTTCTTCGTTGGCTTTTTGTTGGGTGTGTTGTAATCGAAGTTCTTTTTGTTTTAATCGTTGGCGGGCTATGATAACAATTAAGATGGCGATAAGAAAAACAGCTAGGGAAATTAGGACTAAAAATGTTCGCTGTTTTAAAGCCGTTTCCTTTTGTTGGGTGATTTCTTCTGTCTCGAGTTGAATTTTATAATATTGGTTTCGTGCAGAACGTTCGGCAAAAAGCAAACTGTCGTTAATACGTTTAAACTCTTGTATATATAAAGGAGCTTTTTTCGGATTGATACTTCCGGCATGAGTTAAAGCAGTAAGATAATAATAGGGAGCATTAGCTTCTTTTGACAATTTTAATGCTGACTCCGCATAACGATTAGCTGTAACAGAATCTTTTTTCAAAATATAATAATTCGATAGATAAACATCTGTCATAGCACTTTCATCTTTAATATTTAAACTATCAAGGATTTTTTTTGCTTTATAGAATATTTGAGGAGATTTTAATTGTTTACTCATTAAATAACAATATCCGGTGTTATTATATAAAATCCCTAATAATGATGGGTCATCTTGTAGTAAATTTTTACTCTTAATCGCTTTACTGAAATACATAAAGGCTTTTTTATAATCTTTTTTTTCTCGATATAAATTGCCAATATTATTTAAACAGTTGCTTTTTTTAATGCTTTTTGTAGTCTTATTTATTAATCTTAAAAGATTCATGGCTTCATAATAAGATTTTAATGCTTCATCATTATTCCCAATTGATTGATAAACATTCCCAAGGATTATCAAACTTTGAAATTGAAAATCTGATAAGTTTTTTTCTTTAAAAAATAAGTATGCCTTTTTTGCTGATAATTCAGCACCTAAATAATCATTATAATCATTTTGTATATATGATTTGTTTAAAAATATTTTAGCCGCCTCATATTCATTATTTAAATTTTTGAACAAATACTCGGCTTTTAAATAATGATAGTAAGCCGAATCGTTGATTTTTAAGAAATGAAAATATAGACCTTTATGCTTATGGAAGTTTGCAATTCCTAAACTATCTCTCTTTTCAAAAACTTTTTTTTGGTAAACATCTATATTGCTTTTAAATTTTGTAAAGTTTTCTGTTTTGAGGTATAAGTAGTTAACCCTATTCAGACTTTCCCTAACCAAACTATCATTCTTGCTCAAATCAATAAAAGACAACGCCTTGTCGTTATACAGTACTCTCTTGTTATAGTCTAAAGTATCGTTTTCCGCCAAGGCCAAATATTTTTGCACCGAGTCATTGGTCGGCGAGTGAGTGGTTTGTGTCGATTTTTGGTTACAACCCATCAAAAGGATAGCAGAAAGTGATAAAAGAAGGAGTTTATTCATAAAGCCAATTTAATAAAAACGGTTTACAATTATAGTCTTAATCCTATTCTTGAAATGGAATATTGAGTAGGTTTTTCAGTTTTAAGAGGGCTTTTTTTATGAGGTCATGATTCACGCTTACCGTTTCACTTAGAGTATAGTGGTTGTAGGTGATTGAAATTTCAATTTCAGGTTCCGGATTCGGGTCTTTCTTTTTCTTTTTTTCAGGTAAATGGATTTCCGTGACAATTTTTTCGACATGCTCTTCCAGGTCTTTTATATGGTCAAAGTAATAAGTAGTATTTTCTGCTCCATTCTTGATTTTAATATAGCACAACCCTTTTTGGGGAACTTCTTGTCCAAAAGTTACCAAAGAACACATCAATAAACATAAAAAGAAAGCACATTTCATAAACCTCATAAAAAGCAAAACAGCCCCGCTTTCAGTCGTCCAAACATCAAAGCTAAGGGCTGTTTTTGGTTCGTTTTGATAGTCTCCCGCTTAATAACTGACCTAAAATAAACGAGACAAATTTCAGTTAATTTTTACCTTCCCAAATACCACTTTGGATCCGGTATCCATCCTCAAAAAACGTGTTCCTGAGTTTGATTTTTATCATGGTAAAAGTATAACGGAAAAATCTGATTTTAGTATACAAAAAGTGTACATTTTTTAAAAAACAGTAAAATGAAACCAGGTTAAATAAAACCTTGCTTGCGCGCTTCACGTAAAATGTCTTCATCGTTACCCTTTTCAATATCAAAGAATTCTTTGATGTAAGCTTTGCGTTTGTCGACAGCACTTTTTGACAAATACAAATGTTCCGGTAAGTTCTTGGTTTTGATGCCGCGGTTTAACAATAGTATTATTTGACGATTGTAGTAATCCAACATCTTTGCTTTTTCTTCCAATTGTTTATTCAAGTTTACTATGGTACTGCTATGGTATTGTTGTCCTTGTATAACGGTATGAAAAGCTTCGGTAAAATCGTTAGCATCAAAATCGCTTTTCACCAAAAGACCTTCGGGATTGTGATTTTTTAAAATATTGAATAGTAAAAGCGCCTCCGAATGTGTTGTCAGCATCATTATTTTAGTGTCCGGCAAATGTTTTCTAAGCAGCGGAATCAAGTCGCTGCCGTTGTGAATGTTTTTTTCCGGATAAGGCGGCATAGTGTAATCTATAGTAACCAAGTCAAAGGTATCCGATGTAGTGGTAATTAACTCGTAAGCGTTTTCACAGCTTAAAGCTTGCGTAGTCTTCACGTCATAACCATGCGGATTGTAAGATAAAATAGATTTGTAGCCTTCAATGATGAGTTCGTGGTCGTCTATCATTAATACATTTACTTCCATTCCTGTCAGATTTTTAGTAAACGTAATACTTTTCTGCTATATTTCCAAATAATTTCCGCCGGCGATTCTGTTGATAATCAAATCGACGTTGTCTTTATACGATTTAGAGAAAGGTAATTTGGTCGTAGAATTTTTAATATAGCAAACCGTATTTCCGGTGTGGATGCGGGAAACCTGATTCACATTGATAATGTAACTGTTGTGAATACGCAAAAACTGCGAATCCGGTAATACGGTTTCAAAATGTTTTAAAGTCTTGAAAGCAGTAATCATTTCGCCATTGTTCAAATGAATATCAGTGGAATTATTATCAGCCTCAAAATATAAAATATCTTCAGAGTCAATGTATCTGTAATCGCCATAAGATTTTACACAAATAATAAGCGATTGTTCTTTTTGAATTGTAATCGGGCTACTGGTCGTTGTAACCGTTTTTACTGCTACATCGTGTTCGGCTGTTTCTAATTCTTCTGCTAGGGTTTCGTCTAATACTTCAAATGTAGCGGCCGGATTTTTGACTTCCATATGCGGCAAATCCGATTTGATGGCGCGATCAAACTTGAGTATGGCTTTTCTGAAATCGTTGATGTCGAGCGGTTTCAACAAATAATCAACCACTTCATATTTCAAGGCATCGTAAGCCATTTCTTTTTTGGAAGTAGTAATGATAATTTTCGGAACAACACTCAAATACCGATACAATTCATTGATGAGCGCTAAGGATAGATTGCTTTTTTTGTCGGAAGGATCAATCTCTAAAAAAACCAATCGCGGTTGGTGTTCCAAAATCAAATTCACGCCGTCGTCATAATTATTGGCAGCCGCGACAAAGGACAGATTGCGAAAACGCTCAGCTATGGCTTGGGTTTTCGCGACATCTTCTTGATTGTCATCAATAATTATATAAGTGTGGCTCATTAACGCTTATCCGTTGATTTAGGGACAGCATTTTCTGATTAAATTAACAGGTAGTTTTGGGGAAACTTTGTTGTTAAACTAAATATGTTGAATAAAAACAAAACACGAAAATAAAACCGACCAAAAGAGTCGATTTTCGTTATAACGAAATTATAGTATCGATTTTGGAGTAATTCAAATTGTTAACAGAATCGACCAATCTGTTAATATGTAAACTTTTTTCAAGTATAATTCTTACAAAAAGAAAAATCCCAAACTCATCTTGGAATTTGGGATTTTTTTATTTGGAATTTAAAGAAGATTACATCTTCATCAACCAATTTCTCATAGAAACTTCGTTGTTGATGATCGCTCTTAATTCAGTAATTTTTACGCGATCTTGTTGCATAGAATCGCGGTGACGGATGGTTACCGTTTCATCTTCTAAAGTTTGATGATCCACCGTAATACAGAATGGCGTTCCCAACGCATCTTGTCTTCTGTAACGACGACCAACCGCATCTTTTTCGTCATAAGCCACGTTGAAATCCCATTTCAAATCTTCGATGATTTTTTGTGCGACTTCCGGTAAACCGTCTTTTTTTACTAAAGGTAAAACAGCGGCTTTGGTAGGCGCTAAAACACTCGGTAAACGCAATACGGTTCGGGTAGAACCGTCTTCTAAAGTTTCTTCTTTTAAGGAAGTCGCGAAAACCGCCAAGAACATTCGGTCCAATCCTACCGAAGTTTCTACTACATAAGGAACATAATTCGAATTCGTTTCGTTGTCAAAATATAGCAGTTTTTTACCCGAATATTGTTCGTGTGCTTTCAAATCGAAATCGGTTCTCGAGTGAATACCTTCTAATTCTTTGAATCCGAATGGGAAGTTGAATTCAATATCGGCAGCTGCATTAGCATAATGCGCTAATTTTTCGTGGTCGTGGAAACGGTAATTTTCTTTGCCTAACCCTAAGGACAAATGCCAATTCAAACGGGTTTGTTTCCAGTACTCGTACCATTTCATTTCTTCGCCCGGTTTGACGAAAAACTGCATTTCCATTTGTTCAAATTCACGCATACGGAAAATGAATTGACGGGCAACAATCTCATTACGGAAGGCTTTTCCGGTTTGGGCAATCCCGAAAGGAATTTTCATTCTGCCGGTTTTTTGTACGTTCAAGAAATTCACAAAAATACCTTGTGCAGTTTCCGGACGCAAGTATAAATCCATGGCGTTTTCTGCTGAAGCGCCTAGTTTGGTGCCAAACATCAAGTTGAATTGCTTCACATCCGTCCAGTTTCTGGAACCGGTTTCCGGATCGGCGATTTCCAACTCTTCGATTAAGGCTTTTACATCTTCTAAATCACCTGCACCTAGCGAACGACCCATTCTTTCCAAAATTTCACGCTCTTTGGCCAAATATTCCATCACTCGCGGATTGGTGGTTTTGTATTGCTCTTCATCGAAAGCAGCGCCAAAACGCTCGCGGGCTTTTTCAATTTCTTTTTTGGCTTTCAGGTTTAATTTTTCGGCATAATCCTCAATTAAAACATCGGCTCTGTATCTTTTTTTAGAATCCTTGTTGTCAATTAACGGATCGTTGAACGCATCCACGTGACCCGAAGCTTTCCAAGTGGTAGGATGCATCAAAATCGCGGCGTCTAGACCGACAATGTTTTCATGCATTTGCACCATGGCTTTCCACCAATATTCTCTAATGTTCTTTTTTAATTCGACTCCGTTTTGCGCATAATCATACACTGCGCTCAAACCATCGTAAATTTCGCTCGACGGGAAAATGAATCCATATTCCTTAGCATGCGAAACTACATTCTTAAATAAATCTTCTTGTTTTGCCATAATGCTGCAAAAATATAAAAAGCGATGATAAAAAAAGCCTTAAAAAACAATTAGAATTGAAAAATTGTATAATTTTATGTAAGAAAATTACTTTTTTATGTGGAATTACCTTGTCAATCTATTTTTTCCAAAGTCGTGCGCCGGTTGTCACACCATTTTGTTACAGGATGAAAACGTGATTTGTACGCAATGCCGGCACGAAATTCCGCTCACCAATCATCTTACAATCCCGGAGAACGAAGTCTTTCAAAGATTTTACGGTCGCATTCCGCTGGAGTTTGGCGCCGCGTTGTTTTATTTTCACAAAAAAGGTATTGTTCAGGAAATGATGCACCAACTCAAATACAGGGGAAACCAAGAAGTCGGAACCGTGGTTGGCGAATGGTTTGCTGCCGAATTGCAACAAGAGCCGATACTGCAAACTATCGATTACATCATTCCGGTTCCTTTGCACCAAAGGCGATTTCGGGAACGTGGCTACAATCAGGTAACCACTTTCGGACAAGCTTTGTCAGATCATTTGAACATACCTTACCAAGAAACCCTTTTGCAACGAAAGTTATACACCAAAACCCAAACCAAAAAATCGCTGTTGGGCAGAGCAGAACTGGGTAAAACGATATTTGATATTGAATTTTCAGAGCAATATGTGGGAAAACATTTCCTGCTGATAGACGATGTAATGACCACAGGTTCTACCTTAGAAGCTTGTAGTAAAGCGCTGCTCAAAATTCCCGAAGCTAAAATCAGTATTGCCTGCATTGCCATGGCGCACAGTTAATTGTTAAGTTTCCTGTAAAACATTTCATTCACACTAAATATAATTGTTATTTTGTGCTTTGAAAAAACAATTTATGTTCAAAAACACCACCAAATATTTTGCTTTACTTTTATTGTTGTTAACCATTGGTTGCGCCAAAAGAGGCTCTATAACCGGTGGTGATAAGGATACCATAGCTCCGGTTTTGAAATCGAGTTTGCCCAAAAATTTTACTACGAATTTCAACGGTAGGCAAATCAAATTGGTTTTCGACGAATATGTGAAGTTGAAAAATGCCAACAAACAGCTGATTGTTTCACCACCAATGAAAAATCAACTCGAAATTTTACCTTATACTGCCAGTAAAACCATTACCATCAATATTAAAGATACTTTACAGCCTAATACTACTTACAGTTTTAATTTTGGTCAAAGCATTGAAGACAACAACGAATCCAATCCGTATTCCCAATTCAAATACGTTTTTTCAACCGGTGCTTACATTGATTCTTTGCAGCTTAAAGTTAAAGTCAAAGACGCTTTAGAGCTCAAAACCGACAATTTTGTTTCGGTGATGTTGTATGAGATTAACGAAAAGTTCAACGATTCTACTATTTATAAAGAAACACCAAGGTATGTGACCAATACATTGGATAGTTTAGAAGTAGTTACGTTGGAAAATATTAAAGCCGGAAAATATTTATTGGTGGCTGTAAAAGATAACGGTAACAATAAATACGATCCGAAATCGGATAAAATCGGTTTTCAAAAACAACACATCACTATTCCTAACGACACACTTTTTGAAGTAGAATTGTTTAAAGAAGTATTGCCTTTTAAAGCCATAAAGCCTACGCAAGCAACAAATAACAAATGGTTCATGGGTTATGAAGGCAAGGCCAAAGGAACTAAGGTGACGGTTAAAAACGGCAATGAAATTGTGCCTTGCGTGGTTACTCAAATGCCAAAAAAAGATTCCTTGCAAATTTGGATGAAACCAATCAAAGCCGATTCGCTGCAAGTGACAGTGGAAAAAGACGCTTATAAAACGGATTTCATTTTGAAAGGCAAAAGTAATAAAGCCGATTCGTTGCAAGTTAATCCGGAATTTACCGGTAGTGTTCCAATGCGGGAAAGGTACATTTTAAACAGTAGCACGCCTTTGATTAAATTTGATAAAACTAAAATCAGCATTAAAAACAAAGATTCTTTGGCGGTTGATTTTACGACTGAATACGACGATTTTCTACAAAAGTTATATATAGATTTCAAGAAAGAACCTCTGGAAAACTATAAAATACAATTGTTGCCCGGCGCAATGGTTGATTTTTTTGATACAACTAACGATACACTCAATTACAAAGCAAGCACCAAAAACTTGTCAGATTATGGCAATTTGCGATTGGTGTTGGAAAATGTCAAAAGATTTCCAATCCTCATCGAGTTAACGGATAAAGACGGAAAAGTAAAATATTCCGAATACTCAGAAGGCAGTAAAACCATCAATTTTGACGCTATAGAACCCGCCAAATATGTGTTGAGAGTCATTTACGACGACAATAAAAACAAGCTTTGGGACACCGGTAATTTTATGGAAAAACGCCAAACCGAAGAAGTCATTTATTTCCCGAAAGAAATTGATGTCCGCTCCAATTGGGATGTGGAACAACCTTTTGACCTCTCATTATTTAAATAAACTTTTTACTGTTGCATAAAAGCTTGAGGGCCATTTTTTACGACAATGATCACAACGGTTATAATGATTAAGATAAAATAACTGATTATTCCCAAGCCTATTATCGCCAAAATCCGCAGCATAATCGAGCCCGAACTCATGTCGGAATACACATTCTTGTAAAACCAAAACATCAATACCGGCACAAAAAGATAAGAGAGGAATGACAACGCAATAATGGTTCCGGGGCTATCTTTTAGAAAAAAGAAGATCGGATAAAAAACGATAATCATTAGCAAGAGATATGCTGATTGCCCAAAGGTATTCATGATCACATGTTCATAATAATTATGCTCTTTACTGTTAAATGCCAATTTGGTAAATAAAGCTACCAAAGGAATAAAAAGCATCATTAAGAATGAATTATAGTTGGATGCAAAACTCATAATATCACTTGTAAATCGTCAGCAAAAAGTGTACTGATTTAGGTCAAAACTAAGAGAGTGTTTTCAAAATCCTTAAATTTGAATTATCATGAAAACACCAAAGAAACAAA
>NZ_JBILQL010000090.1:0-8968 GCF_044373165.1 Flavobacterium sp. | reverse complement strand
ACGGTTTTTAGCATGAAACGATCGACTTGCGCTTCCGGTAGCGGATACGTTCCTTCTTGTTCTATTGGGTTTTGCGTGGCTAAAACCAAAAAGGGTTTGTCTAATTTGAAAGTCGTATCACCAATGGTAACTTGTTTTTCTTGCATGGCTTCCAATAGTGCTGATTGTACTTTGGCCGGCGCACGATTGATTTCATCAGCCAAAACGAAATTGGCAAAAATCGGCCCTTTTTTAATTGAAAAATCATTGGCTTTTACATTGTAAATCATAGTACCAATTACATCTGCCGGTAATAAATCGGGCGTAAACTGAATGCGGCTAAAGCTTCCGTCAACAGCTTGCGAGAGCGTATTGATTGCTAAAGTTTTGGCCAAACCCGGAACACCTTCCAGCAAAATATGTCCTTGTCCCAAAAGACCAATCAGCAGTCGTTCCACCATGTGCCTTTGCCCCACAATGACCTTGTTCATTTCCAATGTCAGCAAGTCGATAAAAGCACTTTCATGCTCGATTTTAGCATTGATCGCTCTAATGTCTATAGCAGTACCGTTTTCTTCCATAATTTTTTGGTTTATTCAGCTGTTTGTCGGTTTAAATTTTAACATTTCAAAAGTGAAAATTAATTAGGTTACCCGATGTTAATAATGCGTTAAAACTTTAGAAAACATAACGATTTTAAGGATGATTTATGATTTTCTTTTTATAATTTTAAGACCTAAACTGTTTTTCATTTTTTCGTCGGCAAAATAAGAAAATTTTCCATAGACAAAAAAGATAAAACCTACGGCAAAACCCTTTTAAAAGTTACACATGAAAACACAACTCTCTCCTATTATAGCCGGAACGATGAATTGGGGTATTTGGGACAAAAAACTCACCACAGCTCAAATGGATCATTTGATACATATTTGTACGGAAAATAAGATTACTACTTTTGATCATGCAGACATTTATGGTGATTACACAACGGAATCGGATTTTGGAAAAGCCTTTAAAAATTCGCAAATCAACCGAAACAGCATCCAGTTGATTTCAAAGTGTGGCATTCAGCATACCAATGGCCGCGATAATACAATCAAACACTATGATTATGCTAAAGACTACATCCTTTGGTCGGCAGAAAATTCATTAAAAAATCTGCAAACCGATTATTTGGATGTATTGTTGTTGCATCGTCCGAGTCCGTTAATGGCGGCTGATGAAATTGCGGAGGCGGTTGAAAAACTCAAAAAAGAAGGAAAGATTATAGATTTTGGATTATCCAACTTCACGCCATGGCAAACCGAATTGATTCGTCAAAAAACGGAAGTCAATTATAATCAAATACAATTTTCGGCCACGCATCATGAAGCCATGTTAGATGGCAGCCTCGATTATATGCAACTGCATCAAATTCGTCCGATGAGTTGGAATCCGCTCGGGACAGTTTTCCGTGAAGATATTGAACAAACGCGCCGCCTGAAAAAACTATTGGCACAATTGGTTGAAAAATACGGTATGGGTTCGGATACGATTTTATTAGCTTGGATTTTAAAACATCCAGCCAAAGTTATTCCGGTAGCCGGAACCGTTAACATTGCCCGAATCCAAGCTTTGATGAAAGCGGTTGAACTCAACTTAGAACAAGTAGATTGGTTTGCCATTTGGACCGAAAGTATGGGGAATAAAGTACCTTAAAAATACGAAGTTTGAAGTACGAAGTTTGAAGTAGTTTTACTTTGTACTTCGTACTTTGTAAATCGTACTTAACTATGATCAACAAACGCCTTTTAATCAAAAACCTACTCGCTCACAACGATGAGTGCAGCTTTTATGATAAAAATCGTCAGTTGAATTTGCATACCAAAGAAGGAAAAGCTAAGTTTTTGAAACACATTTGTGCCTTGTCCAATTCCAATCCTTCGAACAATTCTTATATCGTGGTTGGTGTGGAAGATCAGGAAAATGAAATCGTTGGTGATGATTTTTTTGACGACAGTCGGATTCAGAATTTGGTGAATGCTTATCTCGAAAATCCGCCCAAAATTCAATACGAAAATGTTCCCTTTCCCAATTTACCTAAGGACAAAGTGGTCGGTTTGGTAACAATTAAACCCAAGCACAAAACTTCTTTTTTCAAAAAAAACATCTATACCATTTTGGCCAATACGGTTTTCGTTAGAGTGGGCAGTAACTCGATGCCTACGGAAGATAAGATTCCGTATTCCAAGCAAAATATTGAAACCGTTATTCGCATTGAAAATAATTCCAGAAACAGCATTGCTCACACTTTAGATGGTGTGATGGATTTTATGAATGTGCGACACGGTGATATGCCTTCGAAGTACAAAGTTTTCAAAGAATTGTTTGTGATTTGTTGGTCCGGAATTCCCAAGAAAATCCGAGATACAACCTATCTTTCCCGCGTTGACATAGAATTGATAAACGAACAAATAAAGCTGTTTTATTCAGCCCTTGATGTGGTTTCTATTCAATATGATGAGCACAGTTTTACCATAGTTGAGCACGTTCCTCTTGGATTGAACGATAAAACCAGTTTTTATCCTTTGGAACAATTGACCATTCATTTTTTTGACAACGGGTATTACAAAATGGAAACTAAAATGCTGTTTGAACCTCCGGCTTACAACAAAAAAATGTTACATCACATTTATAATTCTAATTTAGCTTTGCTGAATAAATTGCAAAAAGGAGTTACTTTGTCAGATCGAGAAGATAAGGATTTAGAGAATTTGTCCTCGACTTTAATGATTTGTTATTTGAATGGATTTGAGGAAGCCAAACAAAAATTAATTGATGCCAAACCTTTTTTAAAAGGACAAAAAAAAGCCAATGTTTATTTGAGTTTTAAAGAGGCGATGCGCATTTTAAGAAAAATGAAATACAACCAAACGAATGGGTAGAATATTAGTAATAGGCGATATTCACGGCGGTTTGAGAGCATTGCATCAAATTATGGAAAGAGCCAATGTAACGGTGCGTGATACGCTTATTTTTTTAGGAGATTATGTTGATGGTTGGAGTGAATCGCCACAAGTAATTGACTATTTGATGGGTTTAAGCCAAAGACAAAATTGTATTTTTATCAAAGGCAATCACGACGAGTTATTGCTGGATTGGTTGGAAGGTAACACTCAAAATTTCGATGAGAAAATGTGGTTCAAACATGGCGGTGAAGCTACGATTAAGGCTTATGAAAAAGTAAATGACGCCACTAAAAGACAACACATTTATTTTTTAAAATCATTACAAAATTATTACCATGATGACCAAAACCGGTTGTTTATCCATGCCGGATTTACCAATATGAACGGGATAGATTATGAGTATTTCCCCAAATTATTTTATTGGGACAGAACGCTTTGGGAAACCGCCTTGTCATTGGATGAAACCATGGCTAAAGACAGTTGGCTGTATCCTAGACGACTCACATTATATGAGGAAGTATACATTGGTCACACACCGGTTACGCGAATTGGAGCAACAACTCCTGTGCAAAAAGCTTGTGTTTGGAACGTGGATACCGGCGCAGCTTTTAAAGGACCATTAACGGTTATGGATGTCAACACTAAAGAATTTTGGCAAAGTGAACCCTTAAACGAATTGTATTTTAACGAAAAAGGCAGGAATTGATTTCAAATTAATTCTACATAAAAGTATGTCTTAAACCTATATATTTGCACTCAAAACAGATGAATCATGAAGAAAATAATCACATTAGTAGCTTTAGTTACAGTTAGTTTAATAAATGCTCAAGCTTTCAAAGGAAAGGGCGATATTAAAGGACAAGTCGGATTAACTATTCAAGACGGAGGAACCGGAATTGGTGTTTCAACAGATTTCGGTATAGGCGAAAATATGTCTTTCGGCATTGTAGCCGGTTATATGTTGAATGCCGATGAAATATTGGGAGAAAAACCCCGTTTTGAAGATCGTGCCGATTTAAAAGTGCGTTTCAGTGCTAACATAGGCAACGTTTTAAAGTTAAGTGACAATATGGATGTTTATCCCGGATTGAATTTAGGATTGCGCAATTTCGGCGGGCATTTAGGATTCCGGTATTTTTTTACCAACGGTTTCGGAATGTTTGCTGAAGCCAACACACCTTTAGCCCGATATGATACTGATGTAAACGGATTTGAAAATTACAACAATCAGTTTGTATTCACAATCGGCGCTTCCTTTAACTTGTAAATAATTGTAAGCCAATCCCAATGAGTATTGTTGCCGAAAAAAGATTAAAAGACAGAAGCGGTTCGAAATGTGAAATCAGCGGAAGCGAAGAGCAGTTAGTGGTTTATTTGGTTGAACCGAAAACCGAAGCCACACCCGAAAACTGTGTTTTAATCACCAAAACTTTAAAAGACCAAATTGAGAATCCAGAAACCACTAATCCTAATGATTGGCGTGGTTTAAGTGACAGTATGTGGAATGAAAACCTTCCGGTGCAAATTGTTTCTTGGCGGATGTTGGCAAGATTAAAAAACCACGATTTACTCGACATGATGTATTTGGATGAAGAGGCGTTAGAATGGGCAAAAGCTACCGGAGAAGGGGAAGACGAAGAAGGCAAAATTGTGCACAAAGATTCTAATGGCAATCTTTTATTCGATGGCGATTCAGTAGTTTTGATTAAGGATTTGGATGTAAAAGGCGCAAATTTTACTGCAAAACGCGGCGCTGCAGTACACAATATCAAAGTGGTTTGGGACAATGCCGAACAAATTGAAGGCAGAGTCGAAGGACAACATATAGTGATTTTGACGCAGTATGTGAAAAAAACAAAGTAGATTTTCGATATTAATTTTACGAATATTTTATTTCAAACACTCTAAAACCGCTTTTGCTTTTTTGTTGTATGGATTGCTTTGATCGTTTGTTATTGTCTCAAATTGTTGTTTTGCAGCGCTGTTTTCGTTTAAGTTCTTCAAGGTGAAACCTAATCTAAAAGCAGCATCATAATAAAAAACGCTTTCTTTGTTTTGTGTAATTTTGGCGTAATCGATTTTGGCTATTTTGTAGTTTTTTAATTCGTAACTGATAACACCATGAAAATAAACTGCTGTATCGTTTTGTGGTTTTTGAGTCAGTATTTGTTGTGAAATGGCAAATGCCTCTGTCATTTTGTTAGCTCGGTATAATTCCATTAAAGGATCCCAGTTGGTTTTTTCTGCTCCCATATAGTTGGGCAAACCTTCTTCTTTATTGTAAAACGCTTCTATGTTTTGTTTGCTATTGAAAGACGCATTAATAAAATAACCTAAAACAAAAGTAATAGGGAGTATAACCGCCGCATATTTGAGATACGTGCTTTTGTTTTTTCGTTTTGTTTGAGAAGCAACTAAGTCAACTTTTTCTTCCGTTTTAGCGAATGCTTTTTTAAGCACGTTGTAATCCCAGTTGTTTTCCTCTAGAAGCATTTTAGCGCCTAGTAGCGCCTCGTCTGTAGGTTGGCTATTTTTTAGTTGTTCCAAAATACGCATACGCTCTTGTGGGTTGAAATCATCTTCTAATGATTGCAACAGTAGTGCTAAAATTCTATTTTGGTTCTCGGTGTTCATACTATATTTAAAACGATTCAGTTTTGTTTTATTCCCAAAAGTAATTTATTTTTAACGGATTACTCCATAAACGTTTTCCATAAATTCTTTACTTTTTTTCGTGCCATTGAAAGCATGTTGGCGATTGTTTTTTCAGAAAGATTTAGTTGTTTTCCAATTTCTGTGTTAGAGAATCCTGTGATACTTAAGGTTAAAATTTCCTTTTCTTTTTCGGGTAGGCAGTTTAATAATGCTTTAAAGTTATCATCGGTAAGCGTCTGTTTTGCTCCATTAAATACTTCTTTGGGCAGTAGTTTTTTAATGCCGTCTACGATTCTGCTTCGGGTGTTTTTGGTTTTAATAACATCAAGGCTTTTGTTTTTTACCATAACGAGCATCAAGGCTTTGATGTTGATTTCTTCTTCAATAAATTTTTGACGCCTCTTTTTTATTGGCATGGCAAATACTTTTTCAAAGCAATCGGCAACGACATCTTCGGCTTCTTGTTGCGATTGCACGTATCGATACGCTACTAAATACAAATCGGGTAACCACGCTTTATAAAGTGTACTCAAGGCGTGGTTTTCTCCATTGCAAAATTGCTGGAGTGCTAGTATAGTGATGGACTGCGTAGGTTTCAAAAACTATGTTTTGGCTTTTTAGTAGTCGCAAATATATATTTTTTTATGAGTACGTCGGGAAGATTAAGCTGCTTAATCGTATTGATTTTATAAACATTTTTAACAAAAAAACATTGACCGCAAGGAGGTTGCGGTGAGTGGTTGTAAGATTGCGAATGAAATTATGGATATACGAGTTTTTATACGATTGCACGAATTGATAGTAACCAAACAAACAGGAGCTCCTAAAAAATTGGCTCAAAAACTGGAAATATCAGAACGAAGTGTGCATTATTATATTGCTTTTATGAAAAACGAGATGAAAGCACCCGTAGTTTATGACAATAAGTTGGAAACCTATTTGTATGAAAGGGAGTGTGAAATATGCTTTATCAATAAATAATTTAATCTTTAGAAATACTTAACAATGAAAACAAAAAATTACTTTAAGAAAGCAATATTACTATTTTTAGTATGCTCTGCTCAAATTATTATGGCTCAAGTACCATCTTATGTTCCAACTAATGGTCTAGTTGCCTATTATCCTTTTAGTGGCAATGCAAACGACGTTAGTGGTAATGCTAATAATGGAACCGCTACTGGAGCAACTTTAACTGCAGACAGGTTTGGGAACGCCAATAGCGCCTATAATTTTGCAAACACAGGACAAAACATAAACTTTTTCTCAAACGGAGCATGGTGTGCCAATAATCATACTATTTCTCTTTGGTTTAATTCAGCGTTTATTTCTGGTAAAGACCAATTTCTTTTAGCGAAAAGATCATCCTGCCTTAGTGGAACAGAAACTCACTATTTTGAGATGACGATTTCTCCGACAAATAATTTATTAAGTATGGGTTGGGGAGGACTTCCATCAACCTTTGGAGCATTCTTTTATAATATTAGTTTTACACCAAACACATGGAATAATGTGGTTTATGTAAGGAATGGTGCTGATTTTTATGTCTATTTGAACGGGGTTATGGTAGCTACAGAAAACGGTAATTGTCCGCCAATTTCAAGTTCAATAATGTTAAAAGCCGGTAATCATTCTTGTTCTGTTCCAAATGATGACTATAATGGTAAACTTGATGACATCGGTCTATGGAACAGAGCTTTAACCTCTCAAGAAGTAAGCAATATGTATAATCAAGTTGCTCCATACAGCGACACTTGTAACGCAGTAAGCGGTTCATTAACCCAAGGTCTTGTTGGCTACTGGCCGTTTTGTGGCAACGCCAATGATGATAGTGGCAATGGTAATAATGGTACTGTGAATGGCGCAACATTAACAACTGATAGATTTGGGAATAGTAATAGTGCCTATAGCTTTAATGGGGTTTCTAACACAATTAGTTACAATAGCACTTTTGTTTTTAATCAAAACAGTGATGGAGCATTATCATTTTGGTTTGAGAATCAATCTATATTAAGTAATATTTATTCAACACTTTTTTTTAGTAAAACTACTCTAGGCGAAAATAATAGGTATAACTTATACTTACAACCCTTAGCTGGCAATTTGCTTAGACTTACATTAGATTATAGAGAATCAAATTCTAATCTTCATATTTTAAATACATACCAACCAATAACCAATAATGTATGGAATAATTTGATAATTTCCAGATCTTTAAATGTTTATTCGTTATATCTGAATGGAATTTTAGTTGGTACCGTAACAGATTCTACACCAAATTTGCCTAACGAAATTGGATGGTTAATTGGAAGTAATCCAAATGGTTTTGGAGTTCCAATTTTTTATCAAGGTAAAATCGATGATATTGGCTTTTGGAATCGAGCTCTAACTCAATCAGAGGTAACTCAATTGTACAATCAAAATCAGTGTTTTACCAATACAACAGTAACTGATACGCTTATCATCAACGTTGGGCAATTGTCTTATAACAATCCAATTGCATATTCAAACAACATCACCATTGCTCCAAATCCAGCAAGTTCTCAAATCAATATCAATTTCAACAACATCACCGATTTGAATGGTGGTACATTGAAAGTGATTAATTCGTTAGGGCAGCAAGTAGCAACAACGCCAATAACAACCTCCGGGACCCAAAGCATTATGCAGTTGGCAACATGGGGTGGTTCTGGTATGTATTATGTTCAAATCATCAATCCACAAGGTATCGTAGTTGATGTTAAGAAGATTATATTACAATAATAGTAATGGTTTAGTTAAGAAAGAAAGGACATCGAGAGGTGTCCTTTTTTAGTACATCACCCCTTTTAATAACTCAAAATTATACCTTTGATGATTTGGTTAAACGTTTTATGAAGATTTTACTCCCTGTTTTGATGTTGTCGGTTTTTGTTTATGGACAATCGCTCCAAAAAGCCCAATATTATTTAGACCGCTCCGATTATCGGCATGCTGTTCCTTTGTATGAAAAAATAACGGAAGAGGCAAAACTAAATCATAACCTAGACCTACAAATTGAGGCTCAAAACGGTCTTGCCGATTGTTATATAGATTTAGGCGCTACTTATAAAGCGATGGCTATTCTTAAGCAGAATATCGTTTTATTAAACAAGGCAACTACCAAAAACTACTTTTTGCTGGCTAAAACCCACCAGTTGCTAGCTATAGGGTATGACAAACTCTATTTGATAGAAGATTATTTAAAAGAAACTAAAACTTTTTATCAGTATTACAAAAAAGCAGCGCCAGATAAAGAAATATATAAAGCCCTTTATTATGCTTATGTGGGCAGGTATTACAACATGCGGTTTATGGTAGATAAAGCGTTTTTTTATACTAATGCTGCTTTAAAAATTTATCATAAGAAT
>NZ_JBILQL010000088.1:0-9557 GCF_044373165.1 Flavobacterium sp. | reverse complement strand
CGTTAAAACGATAGACCAATTGAAAATAAAAAAAACACCCGTTTAGATGAGCGGGTGTTTTTTTTATGGTTATTATGGAATGTAACAATGTATCAATGTGTGAGTACTTGTGGTGTGTTTGATCTAATGAACTACCTAACGCGAATCTAGCCCCGATAGGAGTGGAAATCCTCGTAGAGATTGTAACGGATAGCGGGAGCAGGAGTGAAAGAAAGACCAAAGGTGTGCTCCTACTTAAAATGTTTCTTTTAAGTAAGTTTGATTAAAACCCTAAAATCAATTTGGCTATAGAAAAGTAAATTAAAATCCCGCAAATGTCATTGCTGGTGGTGATGAATGGTCCGGTGGCCAAAGCCGGGTCGATGCCAAACTTGTTGAGCAATAACGGAATTGAGGTTCCGATAAGCGAGGCGATGATAATTACCGAAACCAAAGCTACGGTTACAATTAATCCGATTTTGGTTTCCACGCCTAATAAAAAATGGCTGCCTAAAAACAGGATAGAGGCCAAGATCACACCATTTAACAAACTCAATGAGATTTCTTTGAGCAAACGGTTAAAGATCGAACCGCTGATGGATTGATTGGCCAAACCTTGTACAATAATCGCTGATGATTGTACGCCAACGTTTCCGGCCATCGCGGCAATAAGCGGTGTAAAGAAGAAGAGTTTGTAATGTTCTTTCATGGCACCTTCGAAAAGTCCGAGCATTTCTACAGAGATGAATCCGCCTAAAAGGGCTAAAACCAACCATGGCAAACGCGCTTTGGTGAGTTCAATAATGCTGTCGTCGGCCTCTACGTCTTGTGAGATACCTGCCGCTAACTGGTAATCTTTGTCGGCTTCATCTTTAATCACGTCTACGATATCGTCGATGGTAATTCTACCCATTAATCGGCCCATTTCATCTACTACGGGTATGGCTTCCAAGTCGTATTTCTGCATGATGCGTGCCACATCAGTATTAGGCGTGTCAACCCTTACGTAATCTACTTTTTTGATGTATACTTGACTGATAGGTGTTTTGGTGGAAGTGGTTAACAAGTCTTTTAACGACAAGCGACCTTTCAAACGGTTTTCATCATCAACGACGTAAATCGAGTGAACGCGGGTTACGTTTTCTGCTTGGATGCGCATTTCTTTAACGCAGGTTAGTACGTTCCAGTTTTCGTTGACTTTTACCAGCTCTTTCCCCATCAAACCTCCGGCAGTATCTTCGTCGTAGCGCAACAAATCGACGATGTCTTTGGCGTGTTCTACGTCTTCTAACTCCGAGATTACTTCTTCTTTTTTGCTTTGCGAAAGTTCCGCTATAATGTCGGCGGCGTCATCAGTGTCTAATTCGTCGAGTTCTTCTGCAATTTCTTTGGCAGAAAGGCCTTGGAGGATTTTCTCGCGCAGATCATCTTCGAGTTCCGGTAAGATTTCTGCGGTGATTTCGCTGTCTAAAATTTTGAAAATATAAGTAGCTTCTGCGATTTCCAATTCTTCGAAAATCTCGGCAATATCAGCATGGTGCAGGTCGTTGAGCAATACTTCCAACTCCGCATCGTTTTTGGAGTGGATGAGTTGCTCAATTTGTGCTAAAAGTTCTTTGCTGATTTTAAACTGCATTGGCTTCTATTTTTTGGGTGAGTTCGATAAACTGTTCAACGCTGAGTTGTTCCGGACGGAGGTCAAAGATACTATCTTCTTTTAAATTATCTGACAAATTAAAGGATTTTAGACTGTTTCGCAGGGTTTTTCGGCGTTGTTGAAATCCGGTTTTAACGACTGAGAAGAACAGCTTTTCACTGCAAGGTAAGGTAAAATTGGCTTTTCGACGCAAACGCAAAACACCGGATTTGACCTTTGGTGGCGGATTAAACACATGTTCATGTACGGTAAACAAATACTCTGCCTCATAAAAAGCTTGGACTAAAACCGACAAGATGCCATAGGTTTTACTGCCTTTTTTTTCACAGATGCGTTCGGCTACTTCTTTTTGAAACATTCCCGTGAACTCCGGTACTTGCTCGCGCAATTCCAAACACTTAAAGACAATTTGCGATGAAATGTTATAAGGAAAATTGCCGGTGATGGCAAAAGGTTGGCCATTGAACACTTCGTTGATGTTGTACTTCAAGAAATCTTTTGAGATAATCTTTCCGTGTAATTTAGGATAGTGAGCATTGAGGTAATCGACCGATTCCGTATCGATTTCGATGACGTAAGTGGTAATGGGTTTGTCTAACAAATATTTGGTCAGCACACCCATACCCGGACCGATTTCCAATACGTTATCGTAGCCTTGCAACCCTAGTGTGTCGGCTATGTCTTTGGCAATGCTTTCATCGGTAAGGAAATGTTGCCCGAGGTGTTTTTTGGCTTTTACTTGGCTCATCTTAATGATCGCTTATCAATTCCAATTCCGTTCGGAATGCCAACATTTTGTCGCCAAACAACCGAAGCCCTTCTTCTCGTAATCTGGGTGCATCTTCCTCATAATAGCGTTGCAATGTTTCTTTACTATTAGTGGTATATTGGATGGAATAAGTGGTGCCGCCCATTTCTTCTTCGATTAAAACCTTCACCATACGAGCGGCTGAAAACTTTCCGGTAGCCAACACGTCTTTAATATGTTTTTCCTGCATCCATTGCATCCATTGGTCGTGTACGCTTTCGTGTATGTTGATGGTAACGTTGTAAAGTATCATGGGATTTTAGATTTTTGATTAACGATTTTAGATTTCAGAATGATATCTCTGTTTTCTGATCACTATAAATTAGTATCACCGCGCAGTTTTCGGTATTTGTTCCTCGAGTCGACAAAGTAAATGCTGTCCTCGTGCTTGAAGATGATTTCCTCATACAAAGGTTTTGCTTTTTCAGCATCTTTGAGAGTCACATTGTAAATTTCGGCCGAATAGAACAAAGCTTCATCACGGTAAATACAGTCTTTGTGGTTGTTTAGTATGTTGGTATAATTTTCTAATGCTTTGGTGTAATCACCCATTTTTTCATAGGTTTTTCCAAGACGAAGTAAAGTCACCGGTTCGATTTCTTCTCCTTTGTGCTCTTTTAAAATGAGTTGGAATTGCGCTAAGGCTTCCGGTTTTTTGTTTTGATACAACAAGAAATCGGCACGGGCCAATTTTTTCAAAGCTACTTGGGTTGAGTCTTCCACCGTATTATCGCTGATGAGCAAGAACAAATCTAAGGCATCGTTCGCTATCAATTGAGTAGAAGCCGATTTGAGGACTTTCAGTTGGTGGGAAGCCCATTCAAAATCACCTTTGTAGTAACTGGTTTTGGCTGTTTTGAGTTGTGCTTCTTGTCCGGTAACATCGCCGCTCATGTCTTCGCTAACTTGCGAATAGTAAATCAAGGCTTGGTTGAATTTTTCTTCAAACAAAAGAATATCGGCCAATTGCATTTTCAAATCGGCCAACTGGTAACGATTCACCGGCATTTCCATGGCATTTTTCAAAATGGTTTTGGCTTTTTCGGGATTGTTCAAATGAAAGGCGGTAAAATCAGCTTCCAATTCCAGCAACTCCAAGGTATACGGACTTACCCCGAATTCTTTGATTAATTTGTCTAAACTGGCTGTAATCTCTGCGTAGTCTTTTGCTGTGGCTCGTTCAATTTTCATGTCCAATAAATAAGAATGCGCTTGAATAAGCAATTCCAAATCGTTGGTATTTTCCAAAACGAAGGTCAAGATTTCCGAAGCCGAATCCTGGTCGTTGTCGCTCATAGCCATTTGAGCCAAATTGACTATGTTGCTGAACGAATCTGGGTTTCTTTTGTAAATGGCTTTTTGTTGGATAAAGGCTTTGCCGTATTCTTTTTGTTGGACAAAAAACCAGCTCAAAAAATCGTTCCAAAAGACATCCTGGGTTTTTTGCGCTCTAAGCAGTAAGGCTTTTTTGAGGTTATCGTTAAAAGTAACATCGGCATCTTCAGTCAAGAATCGCGACAACTGATTTTGGATGATGGGTAAGTTTTGCGGATTTTGATAGGCTTCCAACAAATAAGTTTCTATCATCAAATCGGTTTCGCCTTTTTGACCGTAAATCATGGCCATTTGAAAGTTAAAACTCAATTTTGCGTCGGTTGCTAAAGCCGTTTTATAAGCCAAAAGAGCGTAATCAAACAACGCTTTTCTTTCAAAAGTATACGCTAATCCGTAGGCTTCCGGAGCGTTTTTCTTGATTTTGTCAATGGCTTGATCGTAATATTTATTGGCCTTTTCCTGGTTTTTCTGCAATTGATAATTATACCCCAATTCTATCAGTAAGTTGTTTTGACGGTATTTGTCTAATCGGGCTTGAAGGGCTTTTTCAGCTTTGTCATACTGTTGCAGTTGTTGGTAACATTCAATTACTTTTTGGAAATAATTGGAGTTGCCTTGTTGGGTTTTCAAGAGGTCTTCATAACTCACTAAAGCTTTTTCAAATTCGCCCCGGTCAAAGTAATTGTTGGCCAATTGCTCATTTTGAGCGAAGCCCCAAAGTGATATAAAACAAACGATAACAGCAAGCAATTTTTTCATGACTCAGTAAAACAACAATGTACTAAAGTAACACTTTTTGTGTTCGTTTAGTACATTGTTTGCTAAAGATTAACGTTATTAGTTAATGATGTCAAAACCGGTGTAAGGTCTTAACACTTCCGGGATAACAATACCTTCCGGAGTTTGGTAATTCTCCAGGATTCCGGCCAACACGCGTGGCAAAGCCAAAGAACTTCCGTTTAAGGTATGAGCCAATTGGGTTTTGCCGTCTTTTCCTTTGAAACGCAATTTCAAACGATTGGCTTGATAGGTTTCGAAGTTAGACACCGAAGAGATTTCTAACCAACGATCTTGCGCGGTTGAAAACACCTCAAAGTCGTAGGTCATGGCCGATGCAAATCCCATATCGCCACCGCACAAGCGTAAAATGCGGTATGGTAATTTTAGTTCTCTTAGTAATGTTTTTACATGGTCTACCATGCCATCTAAAGCTTCATAAGAATTATCAGGGTGTTCGATGCGAACAATTTCTACTTTGTCGAATTGGTGTAAACGGTTCAAACCCCGAACGTGCGCGCCCCAAGAACCGGCCTCTCTTCGGAAACACGGCGTATAACCGGTGGCTAAAATCGGCAACTCTTTTTCTTGTAAAATCACATCGCGATAAATATTAGTCACCGGAACTTCAGCGGTAGGGATTAGATACAAATCGTCTTTGGCATCATGGTACATTTGTCCTTCTTTATCGGGCAATTGTCCGGTGCCGTATGCTGAAGCTTCATTCACCAAGTGTGGTACTTGGAATTCTTGGTAGCCGGCTTCGGTATTTTTATCTAAGAAATACGAAATCAAGGCACGCTGTAGTTTGGCTCCTTTGCCTTTGTACACGGGAAATCCGGGTGCGGTGATTTTAGTGCCCAATTCGAAATCGATGATGTCATATTTTTTAATCAAATCCCAATGCGGTAAAGCGCCTTCGTGCAATACCGGTATGTCGCCTTCTTGAAACACGTTCAAATTGTCATCGGCTGATTTTCCTTGCGGGACTAAATCGGCCGGAGTGTTGGGCAACAAATACATTTTTTGTTGTAATTCGTTGGCATAACCTTCGAGTTTTTCGGCCAATTCTTTGCTTGTTTCTTTGAGTTGACTCGTTTTTTGTTTTAGGATTTCAGCTTTGGCTTTTTCACCGTTCTTCATCATTTCACCGATTGCGGATGAAAGTTTGTTGGCTTCTGCCAAAGTATTATCGAGCGCCACTTGGGTGCTTCTTCGGTTTTCATCTAATTGGATGGCCTCTTCTACAATGGCGGTAGCGTCCATGTTTCTTTTGGCTAAAGCGGCCAGCACTTTTTCCTTATTTTCTCTGATGTAACTAATTTGTAACATGTCGGTTTTCTTTATAAGCACGCAAATTTAATGAAATGTTTGATAAAACCTTTGGGATGCTTAAAAACTTGCATTGTAATCCGATCACAATTAAAGTGTTCGGGTTTTATTTTATCAATTGTTTGGCATAAGCTTAATTCAATTATTGTTATATTCGCAGCAATTCAATTGCTTACTATGAAAAAGCTATACGTTTTACTGTTTTTTTTGACTATTTCATCGGTTTTTGCCCAAAAGGATGTTTTAGAAACCAACAATATTGCAGCCGTTGAAATGAGATCGGCTTCACGAACCATGAACTTTCAAGCCAATGCCAATACGCTCAATTATGATGTGACCTATCATAAGTTAGAACTTACTGTTGATCCGGCAGTTTATTTTATCAGCGGAAAGGTGACCACTTCATTTACCGCCTTGAGTAATATGAATACCGTGACTTTTGATTTGGCCAATGAGTTGGTTGTTACCGCTGTCAAACAAGGAGCGACTAATTTGAGTTTTGTACAGAACGGTAGCAATGAGTTGGTGATCACACTTCCAAACACTTTAACCACCGGAAATTCGGCAACGGTAGAAATGATTTATTCGGGAGCGCCGCCACAAAATGCGTTTGAAGCTTTTGCGATAAATGTGCATTCGGGAGCTGCCGGAATGTGGACATTATCCGAACCCTACGGTGCGCGTGATTGGTGGCCTTGCAAACAAGATTTGAGCGATAAAATTAGTTCGACAGATGTTTATATTACGGCTCCCAATCAGTATGTAAGTGCTGCTAACGGTGTGGAGCAATCTCAAGTAGTAAATGCTAACGGTACCAAAACGACTCACTTTCACCATGGTTATCCTATACCTGCATATTTAATAGCTTTTGCGGTAACCAACTATCAAGTATACACTCAAACTGCGGGAACGGCACCTAATACCTTTCCGATAGTGAATTATATTTATCCGGAAAGTTATACTTCTGCTGTGACTGCTTTGGATCAAACGTTGCCAATAATGAATTTCTTTGAGACAACATTTGAACCTTATCCGTTCAGAAATGAAAAATACGGCCATGCTCAATTTGGTTGGGGAGGAGGTATGGAGCATACAACGGTTTCATTTATGGGGAATTTTAGCCGCGGTTTAATTGCACATGAATTGGCTCACCAATGGTTTGGCGATAAAATTACTTGTGGCACTTGGAAGGATATTTGGTTGAACGAAGGATTTGCTACTTATTTATCCGCTTTGGTGATTGAGCACTTAGACGGTCCTAATGCTTTCATTTCACAAAAAGCCGGGATGGTTAGTTTTATAACTTCCAGTCCAACAGGTAATCTTTACTTAACAGATGCACAACTGACCGATGTTGGAAGGATTTTCAACAGCCGCATAAGTTATAATAAAGGCGCAATGGTTTTGGAAATGTTGCGTTTTAAAATGGGTGATACTGCTTTTTTCCAGGCCATTAGAAATTATTTGGCGGATTCGAATTTGGCCTTTGATTATGCGGTAACCACCGATTTAAAAGCACATTTAGAAGCCGAATACGGACAAAGTTTAACAGAGTTTTTTAACGACTGGGTGTACAATCAAGGATATCCGACTTACAGTATCAGTGTTCAAAATTGGGGTTCGGGTCAGGCTCGTTTTGTAGTCAATCAAACCCAATCGCATACTTCGGTAAGCTTTTTTGAAATGCCTATTCCGGTTAGGGTTTTTGGCCCGAATGGCGAGACAGCTGATTTGGTTTTAAATAATACTTCCAATGGACAAGAGTTTATAATGAGTGTTCCGTTTGAGGTGACCAATATTCAATTTGATCCAGAAGTGCATTTGATTTCCAGAAACTCGAGTGTTACTTTGAGTAATGAAATATTTTCGTTAGACCGGGCAGTAGTATTGTATCCTAACCCAAGCAGTGCCGATTTGCACATTCAGATGCCTGATACTATGGTTTTAGAAAAAGTGGTGGTTTACAATAGTTTAGGACAAAAGGTTTTGGAGAATACCAACTTAGATTTTGAAGTAAGTGGCTTGTCAGCGGGAGTTCATTATATAGATATTCATACTTCTAAAGGAACCTATCATAAAAAATTCATAAAAAAATAATCAAAGACGAATAATATATGCTAGAGTAAGGTGAAAACCTTACTTTTGTGCGTTTAAAAGAAATGACAGTTTAACACATGGAAATTGCAATCAAACTTTCTCAGTTTTTACTGAGTTTATCAATACTTATCATTCTTCACGAATTAGGCCATTTTATTCCGGCTAAATTATTTAAAACTAGGGTAGAGAAGTTCTATTTATTTTTTGACATCAAATATTCATTACTCAAGAAGAAAATCGGAGAGACCGAGTACGGTATCGGTTGGTTGCCTCTAGGCGGTTATGTAAAAATTTCCGGAATGATTGATGAAAGCATGGATACCGAGCAAATGGCGCAAGAACCACAACCGTGGGAATTCCGTTCCAAACCGGCTTGGCAACGTTTGATTATTATGTTGGGTGGTGTTACAGTGAATTTTATTTTGGCCTTCATCATTTATATTGGGATGACTTTTTACTATGGGGAAAAATACATTAAAAGTGATTCGATAAAAGATGGTATTTGGGTAACAAATCCGGTAGTAGAAAAGGCCGGAATAAAAACGGGTGACAGGATAGTATCTATTGACGGAAAAAAAATAGAGCGGTTTACACCTGCGATCAGCGGCGCTATTTTGATGTCAAATAAAGTTGTAGTCAATAGAAATGGGTTGGACAAAGAAATTGACTTACCTGAAAATTTTATAGGACAATTTATAGATGAAAACAAAAAAAACATCATTGTACTCAGAATGCCTTTTGTTGTTGGCGGTTTTGCTGACGATTCAAAGAATAAAGCACAGCTTAAAGAAAAAGATATCATTGTTTCATTAAACGGAGAGAAGTTTAAGTATTTTGATCAAGCGGCTCCTGTTTTAGAGGCGAGTAAAGGTAAAAAGATCAATGCTGTTGTGATCAGAAATCAAAAGGAAGTTCCGGTAGTTGTAGAAGTAAACAACAAGGGTAAACTTGGAGTGGGTTTGGCTTCATTAACGGAAAGCAATTTAGAAAAACTGGGCTATTATAAATTTACCATTGAAAAGTATGGCTTTCTTGAATCTATACCGGTAGGAATTGATAAGGGTAAAAGTCAATTGGTTGACTATTGGCAACAATTAAAAAAAATATTCAATCCAAGTACCGGAGCCTACAAAGGCGTTGGCGGGTTCCACGCCATTTACAATGTTTTTCCTGATAGTTGGAGTTGGGAAGTGTTTTGGAGCATTACCGCTTTGCTGTCAATTATGTTAGGCGTTATGAATTTGTTGCCTATTCCAGCTTTAGATGGAGGTCATGTGATGTTCTTATTATACGAAATGATTTCGGGTAAAAAACCAAGTGATAAGTTTATGGAAAAAGCGCAATTGGTTGGCTTTGTACTACTTATTTCACTTTTGTTGTTTGCCAACGGAAACGACATTTACAAAGCTATAGTCGGCAAGTAATTTTTTTTGAAATTTTATTCGTTTTTATTTGCAAAAAATAAAATTCGTTCTATCTTTGCAACCGCTTAAAAGATATAACATCTTCCTCCTTAGCTCAGTTGGTTAGAGCATCTGACTGTTAATCAGAGGGTCCTTGGTTCGAGCCCAA
>NZ_JBILQL010000087.1:0-9622 GCF_044373165.1 Flavobacterium sp. | reverse complement strand
CTATTTTAGGCGGTGCCAATAGTATAGCGAATCTGCCATACGATACGTTGTACCACAAAGACAATGAGTTTGGAGACCGAATAGCTCGTAACCAATTGTTGGTATTAAAACATGAAAGCTATTTTGACAAAGTCAACAACGCAGCCGACGGCGCTTATTACATAGAATCATTGACCGAACAATTGGCCGAAAAAGCTTTACTCCTATTTAAAGACATCGAAGCCAACGGTGGTTTGATTACCCAATTAATCGATGGGACTATCCAACGAAAAATCAGCGAAAGCGCGGCCAAAGAACAAGAATTGTTTGACAGCGGCAAAGAAGTTTTATTGGGCACCAACAAATACCCGAATAAAAACGACAAAATGAAACACGACCTCGAGTTGTATCCGTTTGTCAAACAAAATCCACGCAAAACCTTAATCACTCCGGTGATTGAAAAACGATTGGCCGAGAAACTGGAACAAGAACGTTTATCGCAAGAAGTATAATCATGAGAAAGGATATTCAACATATAAAATTAGAGCAATCAGCCGTTAGCAATCAGCCATTAGCTAAAAGCCAACAGCTAAAAGCTGACAGCTTCCTCACCGCAGAAAACATCCAAGTTAAACCAACCTATTCTAAAGAAGACATCGCTGATTTAGAACACCTAGGTTTCGGAGCCGGATTTGCGCCTAACTTGCGTGGTCCATACGCCACTATGTATGTACGCCGACCATGGACCATTCGCCAATATGCCGGATTTTCGACTGCGGAAGAGAGTAATGCTTTTTACAGAAGAAACTTAGCGGCCGGACAAAAAGGCTTGTCCGTTGCTTTTGATTTGGCCACCCATAGAGGTTATGATTCTGATCATGATAGAGTGGTAGGCGATGTTGGAAAGGCCGGAGTAGCCATCGATTCAGTGGAAGACATGAAGGTTTTGTTCGACCAAATTCCGCTCAACGAAATGTCGGTTTCCATGACCATGAACGGTGCTGTGTTGCCCATCATGGCGTTTTACATCGTAGCCGCCGAAGAACAAGGTGTCGCTCCCGAATGGCTTTCAGGAACCATCCAAAACGATATTTTGAAGGAGTTTATGGTACGAAATACTTACATCTATCCGCCTACTCCATCCATGAAAATTATAGCCGATATCTTTGAATACACTAGTAAAAAGATGCCGAAGTTCAACTCGATTTCGATTTCAGGCTACCACATGCAAGAAGCCGGAGCTACCGCCGACATTGAATTGGCGTACACTTTAGCCGATGGCTTAGAATATATCCGAACCGGATTGGCTGCCGGCATGAAAATAGACGAGTTCGCGCCTCGCCTTTCGTTCTTTTGGGCGATTGGCATGAACCACTTTATGGAAATCGCCAAAATGCGCGCCGGCAGAATGTTGTGGGCGAAACTGTTAAAACAATTCAATCCTCAAGACGAAAAATCACTGGCCTTAAGAACGCATTGTCAAACTTCGGGATGGAGTTTAACCGAACAAGATCCGTTCAACAATGTGGCTCGTACGACTATCGAAGCGGCTGCTGCTGCATTTGGTGGAACGCAATCCTTACATACCAACGCCTTAGACGAAGCCATTGCCTTACCAACAGATTTCTCTGCCCGTATAGCTCGAAATACGCAAATTTTTTTACAGGAAGAAACCAAAATCTGCAAAACCGTCGATCCTTGGGCCGGCAGTTATTATGTGGAAAGCTTAACCGCAGAAATTGCCGAAAAAGCCTGGGCTTTGATTCAAGAAGTAGAATCCTTAGGCGGTATGACCAAAGCCATTGAAGCCGGTATCCCGAAACTGAGAATCGAAGAAGCCGCGGCACGCAAACAAGCCCGAATCGATAGCGCCCAAGATATTATAGTAGG
Source organism: Flavobacterium sp. (assembly GCF_044373165.1). Classification (GTDB taxonomy): domain Bacteria; phylum Bacteroidota; class Bacteroidia; order Flavobacteriales; family Flavobacteriaceae; genus Flavobacterium. The sequence goes on along the minus strand of NZ_JBILQL010000087.1, from coordinate 7,753 downwards.
CGTTAACAAATACCGTTTGGAAAAAGAAGATCCGTTGCACATTTTGGATGTAGACAACCAAATGGTGCGCCAACAACAAATTGAGCGTTTAAACCAAATCAAAGCCACACGCGATACGGACAAGGTTAAAGCTAGTTTGGCAAAGATTACAGAGAGTGCCCGAAACGGTGGCGAAAATTTACTATCTTTAGCCGTAGAAGCAGCCCGAAGCCGAGCTACCTTAGGAGAAATCAGTGATGCCTTAGAAGTGGTTTTCGGACGCTATAAAGCACAAATCAGAAGTTTTAGCGGCGTGTACAGTAAAGAAATCAAAAACGACGAGAGCTTTGAAAAAGCCAAACAATTAGCCGACGCTTTCGCCAAGAAGGAAGGCCGTCGACCACGAATTATGATTGCCAAAATGGGACAAGACGGTCACGACCGAGGTGCCAAAGTGGTAGCCACCGGTTATGCCGACGTAGGTTTCGACGTAGACATTGGACCGCTATTCCAAACACCCGAAGAAGCGGCCAAACAAGCCGTAGAAAACGACGTACACATCTTAGGGGTTTCTTCCTTAGCGGCCGGACACAAAACCTTAGTGCCGCAAGTGATTGAAGAATTAAAAAAATACGGTCGTGAAGACATTATGGTCATCGTAGGCGGAGTGATTCCGGCGCAAGATTACCAATTCTTGTTTGACGCAGGCGCTGTAGCGGTTTTCGGTCCGGGAACAAAAATTAGTGAGGCAGCGATACAAATTTTGGAGGTCTTAATTGAAGAATAAGGCCTAAAAAAATTATACTTTAAGAACGTTGTCAAATAAGACAACGTTCTTTTTTTATAAAATTACTGATTTTCAATATTTTATACTTAACTTTAATCTCCCTTAATCTTGTAGTGTAACCTAAAATTACCAACCATTAAAACCAATAATTTTATGAAAAACAAGATTTTTAAATGGATTGCGTTGAGTGCAATTGTAGCTCTGACTATAGCTTGTAATCCAAAAAAAGAAGACACCACCACCGAATCTGCTTCGGTTGACAAAGAACAAATTAAAGGTGAAATTCAAGCCTTGGAAAACAGTTTTGCCGATGCTCTTAATACCGGTAAAACTGAAAATGTGAATTACTATGCGGAAGATGCGGTAAGCTATGAACAAAACAAGCCACCCATGATTGGCAAAGCAGCCATTGACGCCAAAATTGCAGAAGATGTCAAGAAAAACGATGGAACAAAAGTAACTTTTATTACAAATGAAGTTTTCCCTTCAGGCGATGGAAATATAGTGGTGGAAATAGGTAGCTACAAAGTTTCTGATTCTTCCAATGATGCCAAATACAGCGGAAATTTTATAGCCTATTTTGAAAAAAGAGACGGTAAATATGTCTGTGTCAGGGATATGGGTGCTTCGGACCAACCTACAGAGGAAAAGAAATAAAATCAAAACAGTAAAGCACCTCAATCGAGGTGCTTTTTAGATTTTTTCTTATCCGGAATTATTATAAATATGTTGTTGTAACAATTGTAACGTTATGTGGACATAAAACTTTATTACTTTTGTGTCTATCATTTTAAGTGATTTTTAATGAGAAGAGTTCTAGCCATACTCCTTTTAACCCTTTACGTTTCTTCTTCAACCGAATGCTTCGAGTTGTTGAAGATTCCTGCTTTGGTGGAACATTTTTACGACCATAAAGAAGAAAATCAATCCATGAGTTTATGGTCATTTCTTTGCTTGCACTACGGTCATGGCGATGTAAACGATGCTGATCGTGATGAAGACATGAAACTGCCTTATAAAAGTGTAGACTGCAACAATGGCCTGACTTACTTAACCTTGTTACCTGAAATCAATTTTGAAATCAGTCGTCCTAAATTCCAATTTAAAGACAAATCGGAGACCGATTTTTACCTAAGTCGCATCTATTCTTCCGACCATGGTTCCATTTGGCAACCGCCTAAAATAGCTTAATTACATAGTGTTTGTTGGTTGATTTACGCCAACAGTAAAATAGTATTCATTAAGTTATTTAAAAATCATGTTAAATAAAATTATCGCTTTTTCCGTTAGGAATAAGCTTATCGTAGGTTTGTTTACCATTGCGCTTTTGCTCTATGGCATCTATGAAACCACCAAATTGCCTATTGATGCCGTTCCTGATATCACCAATAATCAGGTGCAAGTTATCACGATTGCACCGTCTTTCGGAGCGACCGATATAGAGCGCTTAGTTACCTTTCCGGTTGAGCAAGCCAACAGCAACATTCCGGGTTTAAAAGAAATCCGAAGTTTTTCACGCTTTGGCTTATCGTTAGTCACTATCGTTTTCGACGATGAAACCGATATTTATTGGGCACGTCAGCAAGTCGCCGAACGCCTGCAGCAAGTTCAAACCCAAATTCCCGCCGGTATCGGAACACCCGAACTTGGACCTGTTTCTACTGGTTTGGGCGAAATATACCAATACGTAGTACGTCCCGAAAAAGGCTACGAAGACCAATACGATGAAACCGAACTCAGAACCATACAAGATTGGATAGTTCGCCGACAACTCTTAGGTGTTAAAGGCGTTGCCGAAGTGAGTAGTTTTGGCGGAAAATTAAAACAGCTGGAAATTGCCATTGAACCGGGCAAACTTAACGCACATGGCTTAACCATCAATGATGTTTTTGACGCTCTAGAACAAAACAATCAAAATACCGGTGGTGCGTATATCGAAAAAGGCGCCACAACCCTATTCATCCGAAGCGAAGGATTAATCGGTAAGATGGAAGACATTGAAAATATTGCCGTTAAAGCGACACCAAGCGGTACACCCGTATTTTTAAAAGACATCGCCAAAATTACTACCGGACATGCCACTCGTTACGGCGCACTTTGCTATAACGACGAAGGCGAAGTAGCCGGTGCTATAGTAATGATGCTCAAAGGCGCTAACAGTAGTGAAGTGATTAAAAATGTGAAAGATCGCATCGAACTCATCAAAAAAACACTACCGGAAGGCGTGACCATCGAACCGTTCTTGGACCGAACCAAAATGGTGAACAACGCCATCGGAACAGTTGAAAAAAACCTTTTGGAAGGTGCGCTGATTGTGATTTTTGTATTGGTATTATTCCTGGGTAATTTCCGCGCCGGTTTAATTGTAGCTTCGGTGATTCCGTTAGCCATGCTATTTGCTATTATCCTGATGAATACCTTCGGCGTGAGCGGTAACTTGATGAGTTTGGGCGCACTCGATTTCGGTTTAATTGTCGATGGTGCCGTAATTATTGTGGAAGCGGTAATGCACCAACTCACCCATAGTAAGAAGTTCAGCCATATCAATAGTATATCGCAGAGCAAAATGGACAAAGAAGTGGAAACTTCTGCCGGCAAAATGATGAACAGTGCGGTATTCGGCCAAATCATCATTTTGATTGTGTACTTGCCTATATTCACTTTAGAAGGTATCGAAGGTAAAATGTTCAAACCGATGGCACAAACTGTAGCCTTTGCTTTATTGGGTGCGTTCTTGTTATCGCTGACCTATATTCCTATGATGAGTGCTTTGTTTTTAAGTAAAAAAATCAATCACGAACCGAATTTCTCCGATCGTATGATGTTCAAATTGGAACGCCATTACCAACATTGGTTGCAAACGGCTTTGAATTATCAAAAAGCCATAATCGGTAGTGTTATTGCGCTTTTCGTCATGGCTGTATTCGTGTTGAGCTCTTTAGGAGGCGAATTCATTCCGGCTTTAGAAGAAGGCGATTTTGCAGTGGATACCCGAGTTTTAACCGGAAGTAATCTGAATACAACCATAGAAAGCACGCAAAAAGCAGCTCATATTCTAAAGACGCAATTCCCGGAAGTAGAAAAAGTAGTCACCAAAATCGGAAGCGGTGAAGTACCTACCGATCCAATGCCAATGGAAGCCAGTGATATGATGGTCATTCTGAAAGACAAATCGGAATGGACCTCAGCCACAACCTTCGACGAATTAGCCGAAAAAATGAGCAAAGCTTTGCAAGATGTACCCGGAATTACCGCCGGTTTTCAGTATCCGGTACAAATGCGTTTTAACGAACTCATGACCGGAGCGCGTCAAGATGTGGTTTGTAAAATATTCGGCGAAAATCTCGATACATTGGCGGTTTATGCTGAAAAATTAGGCAAAATTGTCAATACCGTTGATGGTGCCGAAAATCTTTTTGTGGAACCGATAACCGGTATGCCGCAAGTGATTATTGAATACAACCGACCTGTAATTGCGCAATACCATTTGTCTATCGCCGATATTAATCGCGTGGTAAATACCGCATTTGCCGGACAAAGTACCGGATTGGTTTTTGAAGGCGAGAAGCGATTTGAATTGGTCGTTCGCCTCGACAACGACAAACGCAAAGACTTGGAAGATGTGAAAAATTTACTGATTCCAACGCCAAACGGAACTCAAATCCCGTTATCGCAATTGGCCGATGTGTCTATTAAAAACGGTCCGAATCAAATCCAACGCGAAGATGCCAAACGCCGAATTGTTGTCGGATTCAACGTGAACGGACGCGATGTGGAAAGCATCGTAAACGAATTGAAAACCAAAGTCGACCAACAAATAAAACTCCCTGCCGGCTATTACACCACTTATGGCGGTGCTTTTGAAAACCTCAACCAAGCCAAAGATCGTTTGATGATAGCGGTTCCGATTTCTTTATTCATGATTTTCATCTTGTTGTTCTTCGCCTTCAAATCGGTCAAACACGGCTTGCTGATTTATTCGGCCATTCCGCTATCGGCTATAGGCGGTATTTTCTTTTTGGCCTTGCGCGGTATGCCTTTCAGCATCAGTGCCGGCATTGGTTTTATCGCCTTATTCGGAGTTGCTGTATTGAACGGTATCGTGTTGGTATCTGAATTTAACCGACTTAAAGCGGAAGGTATGGACGATTTGCATCGCATCGTTTTAATGGGAACCAAAGTGCGTTTGCGTCCGGTGTTAATGACTGCTTTCGTGGCATCTCTAGGGTTTTTACCGATGGCCATCAGCAACGGTTCAGGTGCTGAAGTACAAAGACCGTTGGCAACCGTAGTAATTGGTGGTTTGATGATTGCGACCTTATTAACCTTATTCGTCTTACCGATACTTTATGTCACTTTTGAAAAAGGATTTAAAATGAAACTTTCCTCTAAAACAACACTACTTCTTTTATTGCTTTTTTTAGCCGTGATTCCGGCCAACGCCCAAACGAAAATGACATTGGATGAAGCCATAAAAACTGCTTTCAGCAACAACCAATCGGTAAAAATTGATCGATTAAGAGCCGATTACCAACAAAAACTGATTCGTTCCGCTACCAATTTGCCAACCACAAACTTCAACTCGGAAATCGGGCAATTCAACAGCAGTTTTACTGATACTCGTTTCGGCATTGCACAATCGTTTGATTTTCCAACAGTATACAATCGCCAAAAAAAGGTACTGACCTCAGAATGGAAAACAGATTCGGCCTTAGTAACATTGAGAGAAGCTGCTTTGAAAAAAGAAGTCGCCCAAACCTTTTATGCCATCGTAACATTGTCTGAAAAAGAAAAATTGTTGCAAAAAAGCGATACGTTACTGACCGAATTCCTGCGCAAAGCATCGTTACGCCTGCAAAAAGGAGAAAGCAATCTTTTGGAAAAAACCACCGCAGAAACGCAATTAGGACAATTGAAATTGCAATTATTACAGCTGCAACAAGACAAAGCGCTTTGGAGCAGCAAATTGCAATTACTGTTAAATTCGGAACAAATGGTGATTCCTTTAGCCAATTCACCCAAAGTTGAATTCAAAGACGAAGAGACTATGGATATAAAACAACACCCGTTAATGCAAAGTTTGGAGCAACTAAAAGCGACTGCAGCTGCCCAAACTCAGCTCGAAAAAGCTCGAAAATTACCGATACTGACTTTGGGCTACAACAATATGTCGATTACCGGTACCGGCGCCGATAATGTGTTGTACGACAAATCGACCCGTTTCCACTCGGCGCAAATTGGCTTAGGCATACCATTGTTAGGCGGTTCTCAAAGTGCTAAAGTCAAAGCCGCCAAAGTAAAGGAACAAATAGCTACCGAAGAATACGAAAGAGAGAAAAACAACTTAGAGCGACAACGCATTCAAATTGAGTTGATGGTTAAAAACAATGCCGAAAGGCTGACTTATTTCGAGAAAACCGGTTTACCGAATGCAATCCTAATTTCGGAAACGGCTAACCGTCAGTTTTTAGGTGGCGATATCAATTACCTCGACTGGGTCATGTTGGTCAACCAAGCCTTAACCATCCATAACAGTTACATCGACACGGTAAACCTATACAACGAAAGTGTCATCGAATGGAATTACCTTACTTCAAAAAATTAATTATGAAAACAAAAATCATATTAGCAGCTTTCGCCATCATTAGTTTGAGCTGCAACTCAAATAAAACCGAATCGGAAACGAACACCAATAATGTATCCGAAAAAATAGTTACCCTAACGGATAAACAATATCAAAATGCAGGTTTAGTAATCGAACCAACTCAGGAAAGAACGGTTTCTGCGACTGTCAACTTGAATGGCGTTATTGATGTTCCGCCACAAAACTTAGTTTCAGTAAGCATGCCTTTGGGCGGTTATTTAAAAAGCACCAAACTCCTTCCGGGCATGCACGTTCGTAAAAATGAAGTAATTGCCGTGATGGAAGACCAACAGTACATACAGTTACAACAAGAATACTTAACCACGCAATCCAAATTGTATTTTGCCGAAAAAGAATACGAACGCCAACGCGATTTGAATCAGAACAAAGCCAGCAGTGATAAGGTGTATCAAATGGCCGATGCCGAATACAAAAACATGCGTATCTCACTCAATGCCTTAGCCGAAAAACTTCGATTAATTCACATCAACCCCAAAACCCTATCGGAGAAAAACATCTCTAAAAGCGTTAATATCCTCTCGCCTATTGACGGTTTTGTTTCTAAGGTGAATGTGAACATCGGGAAGTATGTCAATCCGGCCGATATCTTATTTGAACTCATCAATCCGGATGACATTCATTTGAACTTAAAAGTGTTTGAAAAAGACATTAACGGACTGTTTATCGGCCAAAAAGTGATGGCTTACACCAACAGTCAACCCGATAAAAAACACGAATGCGAAATCATTCTCATCAGTAAAGACATCGCTACCGACGAACACAGTACCGAGGTTCACTGCCATTTTTCTAAATACGATAAAACCCTGTTGCCGGGTATGTATATGAATGCCGTGGTTGAGTTGAAAAGAAATGCCGTTCCAACTTTACCCGAAGATGCCTTTGTTACCTTTGAAGGGAAAGAATACGTTTTTGTAAAAGTGAACGAACGCCAATTTGAAATGACCGCAGTCAAAACCGGTAACAGCGAAAACGGCTTCACAGAAATAGTCAATCCCAAAGTTTTGAAGGATAAAAAAATAGCCGTCAAAGGTGCTTACACTTTGCTGATGCAATTAAAAAACAAATCAGAAGAATAATTTTTGCTACTTCACCATTAAAAAAAGCACCTCAATCGAGGTGCTTTTTTTATCTTTACCAAAAACAAAGGCATGTCAAAACTTCCGCATATCGGCACCAGCATTTTTACCGTAATGTCGCAAATGGCTACCGAACACCAAGCCATTAACTTGTCGCAAGGTTTTCCTAATTTTCCGGTAGACGAACGATTGACTGCTATAGTAGCCAAACTCGCCACGGCTAATATACACCAATACACGCCCATG
>NZ_JBILQL010000086.1:0-9645 GCF_044373165.1 Flavobacterium sp. | reverse complement strand
TATGTGGAAAAATTTTCTTTGTCGCAGTTTTCTGTACCACCATTGTCAGCGCCTTTGGTTCGCAAAACATTCAAAAAATATTTAGGGAAATATCCCGAAGACTTATACGATTCCTTCACTCCGGAGGCCAAAAATGCGGCGAGTATCGGTCAGGTACACAAAGCAACTAAGGATGGGAAAAATTTTGCTGTGAAAATCCAATATCCCGGAGTGGCGGAAAGTATAAGTTCTGATTTGGCTTTGGTCAAACCGTTTGCCATCAGAATGTTTAACATCAAAGGGAAAGATTCTGATAAATATTTTAAGGAAGTTGAGGACAAATTATTAGAAGAAACCGATTATGTGTTAGAATTAAAGCAAAGTCTGGAAGTGTCCGAATGGTGTGGCAAGATTGACAATTTGCGCTTCCCGAAATATTATCCGGAGTATTCTTCGGAAAAAATTTTAACAATGGAATGGATTGATGGTGAGCATTTGTCGGAATTCGCATCTCACAATGAAGACAGAGTTAAAGGCGATAAGATCGGACAAGCCTTATGGGATTTTTACATGTATCAAATGCACCATTTAAAGCAAGTTCATGCCGATCCGCATCCCGGGAATTTCCTAATTGATGCTGAAGGCCGATTGGTAGCGATTGATTTTGGTTGCATCAAACACGTACCGGAAGAATTTTACGTTCCGTATTTCGAATTGGCCAAACCGGAAGTCATCAATAATCCCAAACTGTTTAATGAGAAATTATACGAACTCGAAATATTGCGCCACGACGACAGCCCGAAAGAGATTGAATATTTTACCAAAATATTCTATGACTTGTTGAGTTTGTTCACGCAACCGTTTCACGGCGACCATTTTGATTTTTCGGACGATAACTTCTTTGGAAAAATTGCCCAAATGGGAGAAGAGTTTTCTAAAGATACCCAACTCCGTAAAATGAACGGCAATCGAGGTTCGAAACACTTTTTATACATCAACCGAACCTTTTTCGGATTGTATAATTTGTTACACGATTTAAAAGCCAGAATTGACACCAAGTCATTCGAAAAATATTTACCGCATTAAAAATTGTTTATTTATTGGTTAGGTTGGTAAGAGCGACGCTCCACGTTTGAGTTTTGTCGCTCTTATCTTTTTAATAAAGTTCGTAAGTTTGCCTTTCAGAAAATCAAGATGCTACAAGTTCAACATATTTCTTTTGCTTACCTAGACCAAACTACCATTGAAAATCTTTCTTTTCAATTGGAGAAAGGCAAAAACTTAGCCGTAATAGGCGAAAGCGGTTGCGGGAAAAGTACATTGCTCAAACTGATTTATGGCTTGTATGATTTAGATGAAGGCCGTATTTTTTGGAATGAAAATGAGGTTCTTGGACCAAAATTTCACCTGATTCCCGGCATGGAATACATGAAATATTTGGCACAAGATTTCGATTTGATGCCTTTTATCACCGTAGCTGAAAACGTCGGGAAATATTTATCGAATATTTATGCCGATGTCAAACAAGCGCGTATAGCCGAATTGTTGGAAATAGTGGAAATGACCGAATTCGCCACTACAAAAGCCAAATATTTGAGCGGTGGCCAAATGCAACGCGTGGCTTTGGCCCGGGTTTTAGCTTTAGAACCCGAAGTGTTGTTGTTAGACGAACCGTTCAGCCATATTGATAATTTCAGGAAGAACAGTTTGCGCCGAAAACTATTCGCTTATCTCAAAGAAAAGCAAATTACGGCGATAGTTGCAACGCACGACAGTTCTGATGTATTGTCGTTTGCCGATGCCGTTTTGGTGATGCAAAACGGAAATATCATCGCCTGTGATTCGCCTGAAAACTTATACCAAAAACCAACGAGTAAATACATTGCTTCTCTTTTTGGAGATGTCAATGAAATTGAAATAAAGGGCAATAAACGCTATGTTTATCCGCATCAATTACAGGTGGTTCCCGAATCGGATTTGGCAGTTACTGTACTGCAATCGTATTACAAAGGCAGCCATTATTTGGTAGAAGCGGAAAGAGATGGTCAGAAAATTTTCTTCGACAGTCAGACCGCATTTCCACCGCAAACTACCGTTTGTATGGCCATTTCTTCGTAAAGGAAGTTCGTTACTTTTCCTCGACTACGAATTCCAAAATATCTCCGGGCTGACAATCTAAGGCTTTGCAAATCGCTTCCAGTGTACTGAACCGAATGGCTTTGGCTTTGCCGGTTTTTAGTATGGAAAGATTCGATAGGGTTAAATCGACTTTCTCCGACAGCTCGTTCAACGACATTTTTCGTTTGGCCATCATGACATCAACATTGACTATTATGGGCATAATTTAGATGGTTAGTTCGTTTTCGGTTTGCATTTCAACTCCTTTTTTAAATATTTGGGCAATGACCAAAAGTACCACACCCATAAAGAGCCAAATATCGGCTCCGTCTAAATTTAAATCAGCGATATCCGGCATATTAATACCTTTTGCGGCTAACCATTTGGCGTAATTAGCGCCCCAATTGGAGAAAAAACTAATGAAAATGGTCAGATAGGCTAGGTTAGAAACAAACTTAACAAGTGCTTGACTGAAAGGTTTAGAAAAATCGAGCTTTTTATCGTGTAGTATTTTTACAATCATGTAGAATAATAAGGCTTTCAAAATGGCTACTATAAAGCCTAAGCAGAGTTGGGTTAAGAAAAAACCGTAGTCGTATTGGTACAGTTCCGTAAGCTTGAAATAATCGGCAGCCAACGGATTGAAAGCTACAGTAAATATAGCATTGAACAAAAAACTGCCGGCTTCAACGCACAAACCGATAAAAATAATCCAAGATAATAGATGCAATACTTGGAGTATCGTTTTAGTAGTGATTTTGATTTCCATTTTTTTTAGATTTTTAATTACGCTCCAAAAATAATAAAAATTTATTGATAAACAATAAATAATAATTTTTTTTCAAAAAAAACAAAACGCTGTAGCCATAAAAAAAACCTCAAGGTGAAAGCTTTGAGGTTTTCTATAGTTAGTATAAGAACTTTAGTTTTTCAAATATTTTTCCAAAAATTGGTCTTGTTCCCAAAGCAAGTGTAAAATATTGTCTTTGGCAGCGTAACCATGACTTTCCTTAGGCAATAAAACCAATCTTACCGGAGCACCTAAATTCTTCAAGGCTTGAAAATAACGCTCCGATTGTAAGGTAAATGTTCCCGGGTTGTTGTCGGCATCACCGTGGACTAACAACAATGGGGTTTTCATTTTATCCGCGTTCATAAATGGCGACATGCCGTTGTAAATTTCAGGTACATCCCAGTAATTTCTTTGTTCGCTTTGGAAACCAAAAGGTGTAAGCGTTCTGTTATAAGCACCACTTCGGGCAATACCGCAAGCGAATAAATTAGAGTGCGTCAATAAATTAGCCGTCATAAACGCACCATATGAATGTCCGCCAATAGCCACTTTTTTACGGTTGATGAAACCCAAGTTGTCTACTGCATCGATGGCAGCTTCAGCATTGGCAATCAACTGTGGCATAAAGGTGTCATTAGGTTCGGTTGTGCCTTCTCCGATTATTGGGAAAGAAGCGTCATCTAAAACCGCATAACCTTTGGTTACCCAATATACGAAAGAACCATAGTTAGGAAAAGTAAACTCGTTCGGATTTTTGTTGCTTTGACCGGCGCTGTTTTTATCCTTGAATTCTTCCGGATAAGCCCAAATCAATAATGGTAATTTTTCGCTTTTTTTGGTTCGGTCATAACTTGCCGGCAAATACAATGTTCCGGATAATTCTACGCCGTCTTTTCTTTTGTATTTGATGACTTCTTTGTATACATTTTTAATACTCTCAAATGGGTTTTTGAAACTGGTAATCGGAGTCAGTTTACCCGATTTGATGTTGCGGAAATAATAGTTGGGAAAATCGTTTTTCGATTGAATTTGCACCAAAACATCGCCTTTTTTGAAATCTTCTATCGATTGTAAATCTTCTTTTTTGTCTTTCATTTTAGATGTATACAATCGTTTGGTTTTAAGGGTAGCCAAATTGAATTCATCTATAAACGGAAACTGACCTTCTTTGGTAAATCCATCACCAATTAAATAGGCATTGTTGTTTTCGATGGCCAATACGTAACGGTTGTACTGGTTTCTTTTGGTCTCAAAATTTCCGGGATCACTGTAAATGTCCTGCGAATTCCTGTCCCAAATTACTTTAGGAGCTTGATTCGGATTCGAAGGATTGAACAAATACGTTTTCTGATTACGGGTATCATACCAGTCGTCATAAGCGATAGCCATCGTTTCGTTACCCCAAATAATACCGCTGAAGCGTTGTTGCGTTTTTAAAACCGATTTGGCTTCCGCGTTAAAAGGGGCATCCCAATTGAAAACTTCGTCTCTGTAATCTACTTTTTTGGCTTGGTCACCTTCGTCTAAAGCTACAACGTAGGATAAAGTTGAAGCTTTGTCAGTGCGCCAATTCATGCTTCTTTTTCCTTTTCTAACCGATGAGAATCCTTTGGGCATGATTTCAGTCAACGGTACTTCGTTCACAACTTTAATCTCTTTTCCTGTCAAATCACAAACCACCGATTTTTGTGGAAAACGACTTAACGGAACGATATAAGAATAAGGTTTTTGAATGGTGGTCAGCATCAAATAATTGCCATCAGGAGAGAAACTTTCTCCGGCGTAAATGTCGGCCGATTTGAATAACTCCGCCTTTCTGGATAAAGAAACTTTGTACAATTCTGAAGTCACTAAAGCATCAAAATTGGCTTCATCGATTTTGTTTTTCAACAAATCCTGATACGTTCTATTTTGAGATTTCGAGCCATCACTGTTTGAAACGGTTGGCCCTTTTGGTAAGTCTTTTTTGCTGTCAATTAAAGCCGGTCGGTTTTTGGGTAACATTTTTACCAATAGTGTTTCGTTGTCTTTCATCCAGCTGTATGGACTTCCTAAATTGGCATTCAAGTTTGCCTCTGTTATTTTTTGGGCGGTAGCCGAAACCACATCAATCACCCAAAGTTCCACTCCGGTATTGGTGGTATTGGTAAATCCGATTTTCTTTTCGTTTTGCGACCAAGAAATGTTAGTAATTCGAGCATTTTGTGGCAATCCTGTAACTTGTGTTTCAACTTTATCAGTCACTTTTCTCAACTTTAAGTTGTTGATATAAGTTACTGTACTCGAAATATTGGTAATCGGATTGATGCGCAAACCACCCAAACGCATTTCTTCCTGATTGAGGTCGTCAAGGGTTTTATAGGTATTTCGAAAACTTAAAAGCATGTATTCTTTTTTAGAATCCATACTCACAGAAGGCGAACGCTCGTAATCGGCCAAAGCCAAAATTTCGGCAGAAGGTTTTTGAAAATTTAGATTTTCCTGAGCCGGAGCTGAAAAACCCCATCCGATTAAAAAGAGAAAAATAAAGCGTAATTTCATATGCTTGTGGGTTTAAATTGATTTAAAAAGTTTGTCTAAAATACACCATTCCGGTTACAAAAAACAGCAAGTTTTTGTTAAAAAATGACAAATAGCATTTAGCCTTAGTAATCTACTCATTTTATTGGAATCTAAATTAGGAGGTAAAAATTGCTTTTAGAATTATAAGATTGTTAAATTTGCTATTCACATTTTAGTAAATAAGCAAATATATGTACCACTCTAAAATAACAGGCTTAGGTTTTTACGTTCCCGATAATGTTGTAACCAATGATGATTTGTCCAAAATTATAGAAACTAATGATGAATGGATTCAAGAAAGAACCGGTATCAAAGAAAGAAGGCACATCAAAAGAGGTGAAGATACCACGACTTCCATGGGTGTAAAAGCCGCCAAAATTGCCATTGAAAGAGCCAAAATTGATAAAAACGACATCGATTTTGTCATTTTCGCTACCTTAAGTCCGGATTACTATTTTCCCGGACCGGGTGTTTTGGTGCAACGCGACTTAGAATTGAGAACCGTTGGCGCTTTGGACATCAGAAACCAATGTTCCGGTTTTGTATATGCGCTTTCGATAGCCGATCAGTATATCAAAACCGGCATGTATAAAAATATCTTGATCATTGGCTCGGAGTTGCATTCCACCGGATTAGACATGACTACCCGAGGCCGAGGGGTTTCGGTGATTTTTGGAGATGGAGCCGGAGCTGCAATTTTAAGAAGAGAAGAGGATTTGAACAAAGGCATTTTATCCACACATTTGCATTCTGAAGGGCAACATGCCGAAGAATTAGCGGTAATAGCACCGGGAATGGGCAAGCGTTGGGTAACCGATATTATAGCCGACAACAACCCGGATGACGAAAGTTATTTTCCTTATATGAATGGACAATTTGTATTTAAAAATGCAGTTGTTCGTTTTAGTGAAGTTATCATGGAAGGCTTGCAAGCCAATAATTTACAAGTGTCAGACATAGATATGTTGATTCCGCATCAGGCGAATTTGAGAATTTCACAGTTCATTCAGCAGAAATTCAAATTGAGAGATGACCAAGTCTTTAACAACATTCAAAAATACGGAAACACTACTGCTGCTTCTATTCCGATAGCTTTGACCGAAGCTTGGGAACAAGGTAAAATTAAAGAGGGCGACACTGTGGTTTTGGCCGCTTTTGGTAGCGGTTTCACTTGGGCCAGTGCTATTATTAAATGGTAATATTCATTTCAATTTTTTAAAAAAAAGCCAAACATTACGTTTGGCTTTTTCATTAACAACTATTCAAATAATTAAGTGGTATTTATAAAAGGCCACCACTGCCTTGGGTTTCGTTTTGATCTCTTTGCTTGCGTTGCATTGCACTGTTTTTACCACCTCCAAACATATAGTTGAAGCCAACGTAAAAGGTTTGACTTTCCCAAAAGAAAGCACCGGTTTGTCGGTAAGGAATATTACCATCGAAGGCAAAATTCATCGTTTCAAAAATGTCGTTGAAACGAGCCGTGATACTGCCTTTTCCTTTTAAAATGGTGTAAGTTGAACCTATATCCATTCGGTACATTGGCTCTCTTTCAAACTGTAATCCTAGGTCTCTGCCACGGTACATTCCAAACAAGTTAAAGCGTAATTTTTTGTTGGCTACAAAGTTGTGATTCATGCGAATGTTAAAAGCAACCACATCAGCTTCGGCTCTTTCTTGTTGTTGGGTATTGGCATTTTGAACTGTTCCTCTTACTGTTTTGAAATAGGCATCACTACTGGCATTTACAGACCACCAAGTGGCTAATTTCAAATTGGCAGATATTTCAGTACCAAAGGCATTGTTGTCATCAAAATTGTCATAGGATATGATGTCTTGATTTAAATTATCCGGGTTTTTATAAATGATTCTTCCGATTTCGTCATTGATTTGTCTGTAGAAAATACCGGTTGTGATAGAACCGATTTTGGTGGTTCGGGTATAATTTACTTCGAATGAGTTGGTGAATTGCGGTTCCAATGCCGGATTACCTCTAGATTCTACCAATGGTGTAGTCCATTCTCTGATTGGACTGATTTGACCGATACTCGGGCGATCTACACGACGCGAAACATTGAAGTTAAAAGAATCTTTATCGCTGGCTTTGTAATTAAAAAACAACGAAGGGTAAATGGCAAAAATATCGTCTTCTATGCTACTTTGATCGTTGATGTTTTCTGATGGTGTAGAAGAGGTTACCACATTTTCAAAATCACCGTCGATTTCGTATTGTTCCAAACGAACACCGGCTTGAACGCTCCACTTTTTCCATTGTTTGCCAATGTTGGTATAAAAGGAATGGATGTTTCGAGTGAATACAAAATTAGAATTTCCAATTCTATTAAAGGATTCCGAGGGTTCGCTGATGGTTTCGTCAAAGTCGTTGGTGATTTTTTGGATACGGGTTTCGGCACCTATTTCTAATTTAACGGTTTCCGATAACGGGTTTACATAATCTAAGTTGATTTGTAAATAATCGGTGTTTCTTTCTATATCATTTGTAATGACTCTGGTTGAGCTTGGGTTGATTTGATTGAACAAATAATCAGAATATTCTGGACTGTCAGTATTGGAAAAATTCGCCTGAAAATCTAATGTTTCCCCTTTTTTAGTAAAGTCGTGTTTATAGGCTAAGTCATAAGTTTGAGTGAAATTGTCATTTTCTGAAAACGATAATTGTTTGGAATCTCTCAACAAAAGACTGTCATAATTGATGTTGGTATAGCCATCACCGCCACCATTTACAATATTTTGGTTGGTGTAAAATGAAATCGTATTTTTTTCATCGATAAAGTAATCCATGCCGATTTTAACCAAATGCGAAGTATTTAAATTGGCGCCTCCAAATTCTTGTCGGTTCTCCAAAAGTGGTCGGTAACTGTTGATGTAACCTTCGTTGGCATTTTTACCGTGATTGAAACCGTAGTTGGTGTAGAAATTCACTTTCCCAACTTTATAGTTAAGGTTTAAAGCCGAATTTACTTTAGGAGTTATACCGAATGTGACGCCCGAGTTAATGCTCCCATTGAAACCTTCTTGAGCGTTTTTATGTAAAATAATATTGATGATTCCGCTCATTCCTTCCGGATTGTATTTGGCTGAAGGATTGGTAATCAATTCGATTTGTTTGATGGATGAAGACGGAATTTGTTGTAATAACTGAGCAGCATCAATGTTGGAAGGCTTGCCGTCGATTAAAACCCTTACGTTGGAATTGCCTCTTAAGCTCAGTTCTTTGGTTTGTGGGTCAACGCTAACAGTGGGTACGTTGTTCAGGATTTCTGAAGCTGTATTTCCGGAAGCAATTAAATCTTTACCAACGTTTACTACTTTTCGGTCGATTTTTTGTTCAATAGTCGATCGCTCTTTTACAATTTCAACCCCAGCTAACTGAACAGCTTCTTCTTCAAGGACAATAGTGTTTAAGTTGACTGTTTTGTTGTTTTCTGTTAAGGTAACTTCTTGGATTATTTTTTTGTAACCGATGAATTGTACTTCCACTACATACTTTTTCAATGCCAAACCTTTAACAGAGAAAGTTCCGTTTTCTTGGGTAATCCCTCCGGAGATTATTTTAGCCTCTTCCATGACAGAAATATTCACGTAAGGAATAGGTTGTTTGGTGTTTTTGTCGATTACTTTTCCGGTGATGACTCCGGAATTAGTATTGGTTTGAGCCAATATAACAGAGCAATGACCTACTAAAAGTAGTAGTAATAGTTTAAATCTCATTTTCGTTTTTTTTTGATGATTGTTTGTTGAAACCCTATAGTATTTTCGATTCAACAATTGTTAAATGATTTCAAGTTAGTAGACTCTTTAAAAAGAGATTTGTTACAGTAAAATAAAAAAAAAACTCTCAAAAAAGTTTTTGAGAGTTTCTTAGTAGGTAGTGGGGCAATATAGTTATCGCTTCATAGCGAAGTGCGATTTGAATTCTTGATTAACTTGGTTTTCATCGGTATAATTTACACTGAACCAGTAATCATCTGACGGCATCATGTTACCATTGTAAGTTCCGTCCCAACCATTACCATTAGGTTTAATTTGGGTTAGTACTTTTCCATAACGGTCGTAAATTGTTACCACTGCACTTGGTTGGTCTCTTAAATCTCTGATGTTCCAATTATCGTGATAGCCGTCTCCATTTGGCGTGAAATATTTCGGATAGTTGATAACAACGGCCGGTAAAG
>NZ_JBILQL010000135.1:0-3024 GCF_044373165.1 Flavobacterium sp. | reverse complement strand
ATCTATCACGAAGAAAGTGATGGTGGAGAGAAAATAATGTATTGAATAAATATTATTTTTTCAAAGTTATATTAATAACCTCTAAATAAAATTAGAGGTTATTTTATTTAGACAATCAAAGTAAAAGATTTAAGAAATTCTATAATTTGATTTGAAAATAAGTCTATAGCGGTCACTATAATAGCTCAAGTTAACTCTTGGGCTTTTTTTATATCTTTAGCCAATGGAAGTTTTTTTGGCCCTTGTTATCCTGTTGGTATTTGGTTCGTTCTTGGTTTATACAGGGATGTTCATATTGAGTTTTTTAGACGATATTAGTATAGCCCTTTTTCAAAAGCCACTTTACATACATCTTTACATCAAACGGAAGAAGATAACCGCTCAGGAAGAGTTTGTCCTCAGACAACAGTTTGAATTTTACCGTAAGCTTTCAGACAAACATAAAGCCTACTTTCACCACCGATTGGCATCTTTTACCGAGAAATATGAATTCATCCCAAGGGAAGGATTCCAAGTAACGCATGAGGTACAAACCTTAATTGCCGGTACTTATGTCATGTTGACTTTCGGAATGCGACGTTATTTGGTGGATGCTTTTGATAAAATTATCCTTTACCCGGAAGAGTACTACTCGAATCATTCGGAGGATTATCATAAAGGAGAATTTAACCCGCGTCTGAAGACTGTTGTTTTTTCATGGAAGCACTTTACGGAAGGTTACCAAGTCGATAACGACAATCTAAATCTAGGCATACACGAGTTCTCGCATGTAATTCACCACCACAGTTTAAGGAATAACGACGGTAGTTCGTTGTCTTTCAGAAAGCATTACGACAAGTTGTATGAGCAAGTCAATCATCCGCCGAATCGCCAGCGTTTAATCGATTCTGATTATTTCCGAATTTATGCTTTTACCAATCAGTTTGAGTTTATTTCGGTTATAGTTGAGCATTATTTTGAAACGCCTGAAGAATTCCAATTACAATTCCCCGAATTGTTCAATCTTGTGAGTAAAATGCTGAATCACAAACATTAATTTTGAAACTTCTGAAGTCTTTATAGTTGGGTTAATTTCTTCAAATTAGCTACAGTTTGTGTTGGATTTTGTGCGCTGAAGACATAACTGCCGGCTACCAAAACATCAGCGCCGGCTTGAACTAATTGTTTGGCGTTTGTATCTGTTACACCGCCATCAATTTCGATAATAGTAGGTGCATTTTTACGGATGATCAGTTCTTTTAGTTTTTCGACTTTAGCATAAGTGTTTTCGATAAATGATTGTCCGCCGAATCCGGGATTAACACTCATCAAACACACCAAATCGATGTCTTTGATTACATCTTCGAGTAAGCTTATGTTGGTGTGTGGATTTAAAGCAACACCGGCTTTCATACCTTCCGCTTTGATGGCTTGGAGCGTTCGATGTAAATGTGTACAAGCTTCGTAATGAACAGTCAAGATATTGGCTCCTAAAGAGGCAAAAGTTTTGATGTATCTATCGGGGTCAACAATCATTAAGTGTACATCAATGGTTTTTTTGGCGTGTTTGGAGATGGCTTGTAAAACCGGCATTCCAAAAGAAATATTAGGGACAAAAACACCATCCATAATGTCGATGTGGAACCAATCAGCTTCACTGTCGTTAATCATTTCGATGTCGCGCTGTAAGTTGGCAAAATCGGCTGCAAGGACTGATGGTGCAATAATTGTATTTTTCATTGTAAAAAGTTTGTGTTGTTGGTACAAAATTAGGTTTTTAACTGCAAAGTTCGCTATGTTTTTTTGGGAAGTTGACTTAAGCAGTTTTGGTTGAATTTTAGCTGGGTTTGCGTTAGGGATAGGAAAGGAAATCATTTTTAGATTGCCCGAAGGGAAATGTAAAAATATTGGAATGGATAGCCCGGCCCTTGGGTAACGCCCAAATAAAAAAAGGTGTAAAAAATTAAAACTCCGGAAACCCGAGCGTAGCGAACAGACTGGAGTTTTATTTGCCGTGCAAAAAATAAAACTCCGGTAATCAGCCATTTGATATTAAGAGGAGGAAGCCCATTGGGCTTCAGGTATAATAGCTTAAGCTTGTTTATTCAATCTTGAATTCAGTGCAAATACATTAAAAAATAAAACTCCGGTAATCAGCCGGAGTTTCAATCATCAATCAAAAAACGAACAGTTAATCAGACTGTTGTTGCGGTTATTGGGATTATCCCAAATATGTTTTTAAAATTTTACTTCTGGAAGTATGTTTTAATCTGCGGATTGCTTTTTCTTTAATTTGACGTACACGCTCACGGGTTAAATCGAAAGTTTCTCCAATTTCTTCTAAAGTCATTGGGTGTTGGTCGCCTAATCCAAAATACAAACGAACTACGTCGGCTTCTCTTGGAGTAAGGGTTTCTAAAGAGCGCTCAATTTCGGTACGCAAAGATTCGTGAATCAATTCTCTATCCGGATTGGGCGATTCTCCTGAACGCAATACATCGTACAAGTTAGAGTCTTCACCTTCTACAAGTGGCGCATCCATGGATAAGTGACGACCGGAGTTTTTCATGGACTCTTTTACGTCATTTACAGTCATATCCAATTCTTTGGCAATTTCTTCAGCAGAAGGCGCACGTTCATTAGATTGCTCTAACAAGGCGTACATTTTGTTGATTTTATTGATAGAGCCAATTTTGTTCAAAGGCAAACGAACAATACGAGATTGCTCAGCTAAAGCCTGAAGAATAGATTGACGAATCCACCAAACGGCGTAAGAAATGAATTTAAAACCACGGGTTTCATCAAAACGTTGAGCAGCCTTGATCAATCCTAAATTTCCTTCGTTAATCAAATCGGGTAAGGTTAACCCTTGGTTTTGGTATTGTTTAGCCACGGAAACTACGAAACGTAGGTTGGCTTTGGTCAATTTTTCTAAGGCTCTTTGGTCTCCGGCTTTGATGCGTTGTGCTAATTCCACTTCTTCATCAGCCGTGATCAAATCCACTTTTCCGATTTCTTGTAGGTACTTGTCTAAGGATGCGGTTT
>NZ_JBILQL010000085.1:0-9710 GCF_044373165.1 Flavobacterium sp. | reverse complement strand
CCATATTTTACATAGGTAGAAATCCCTTGGTATTTGAATGGACTTTTACTGTTCATAAACAAAATACCGTTGAACGCGTTGGCACCATATAATGCTGATGAAGCACCCGGTAAAAGCTCTACGCTGGCCACATCAATATCAGATACTCCAATCAAGTTACCTAACACAAAGTTTAGTAACGGAGAAGAGTTGTCCATACCATCCACCAATTGCATAAAACGGGTATTGGCTACAGTAGCAAAACCACGGGTATTGATGGATTTAAACGACATACTACTAGTATTCATTTGAACTTCTTTCAAGTTCTCTAAACCATCGTAAAAAGAAGGAGAAGCTGTTTTCTTCACATCTTTGATAGTCATTCTCTCGATGGTTACCGGAGATTCTCGGACTTTCTCAGGAGCTCTGGAAGCCGATACTACAATCTCGTCTAATTGGGTTTGTTGTTCCGATAAAGAAACGTTCATTTTTTGGTTATTGGCAGTTACTGATGCAGTAGTTGACCCATAACCTACACTTGAAACTTCGATGTCGAAAGGTGGTTTTTTGGAAGTTGACAAACTAAAATTACCATCTCCATCGGTTACTGTACCTGCACTGTCGCCAACCACTTTTACGTTGGCACCCGGGATTGGTTGGTTTTTACTGTCTTTTACCGAACCGGATATTGAAGTTTGCGCGTAAGTGATACCGCAAAAAAACAATGAAACGATAAATAAATAAATCTTCATTTGGTTTTAAATTTTTTGGTTTAAGTAGCCAATGTACAAATATTTTTTTTTAATTATCAAAAACACCCTAGTGTTTTTGGGAATAATGAATTATTTAGCCTGATTGTCAACAATATGGCAAAATATAATTTTTTACGCTTTTTTTAATGTTTTAGCGGAATTGATAAAAAAAATACTATGCGCACATACAAAACGAAGTGTCTGTTAAATTAATCATAAAACAGGCGCAAAAAAAAAGCGAGAAAAAATCTCGCTTAAATATAATATTTGTAGTACAAAACTTATTATTCTACTGTAACAGATTTTGCCAAATTTCTTGGCTGGTCTACGTTACAACCTCTCATTACTGCTATATGATAAGACAATAATTGTAATGGGATGGTTGTAATTAGTGGAGATAATGCATCTGAAGTCTCCGGAATTTCAATAATGTGATCGGCAAGTTCTTTAACCTGTATGTCTCCTTTAGTGACTACCGCAATAATTTTACCGCTTCTGGATTTAATTTCCTGAATGTTACTCACTACTTTATCATAATGACCTTGTTTAGGCGCAATAACAACCACCGGCATTTGCTCATCGATTAAAGCAATAGGACCGTGTTTCATTTCGGCAGCAGGATACCCTTCTGCATGGATATAGGAGATTTCTTTTAACTTTAATGCGCCTTCCAAAGCTACCGGGAAATTGTAACCTCTACCTAAATAGAGACAATTAGTGGCGTCTTTAAACTTTGCGGCTATGGCTTTCGCTCTTTCATTAGTTTCAAGGGCTTCCTGCACTTTTTCCGGTATCACTTCTAACTCTTGTAAATATCTGTGGAAGTCTGAGTTGGATAGCGTCCCTTTTGCTTTCGCCAAACGCAATGCAATCATGGTCAACACAGTGATTTGAGTAGTAAATGCTTTGGTGGAAGCCACTCCAATTTCTGGTCCGGCGTGAGTATATGCACCGGCATGCGTTTCTCTTGAGATAGATGAACCTACTACATTACAAACCCCGAAAACAAATGCTCCTTTTTCTTTAGCCAACTTGATTGCCGCCAAAGTATCGGCTGTTTCTCCGGATTGCGAAATGGCAATAACCACGTCGTCTTTGTTAATAATAGGATTGCGGTATCTGAACTCGGAAGCATATTCTACCTCAACCGGTATGCGGGCGAACTCTTCAATTATATATTCTGCAACCAGACCTGCGTGCCAAGAAGTACCGCAAGCGATGATTAAAATTCTTTGCGCATGGAGAAATCTCTCGATATTATCTTCCACTCCTGCCATTTGAATGATTCCTTGATTGGCCAATAATCTTCCGCGATAGGTGTCTTTGATTACATTAGGCTGTTCATAGATTTCTTTCAACATGAAATGATCGTAACCTCCTTTTTCAATTTGCTCCAAATTCATTTGCAACTCTTGAACATAAGGATCAACCAAAGTGTCATCTTTAATTTTTCTGATTTTTAAAGGTTTGTGCAATCTTACGATAGCCATTTCCTCATCTTCTAAATAAATAGCATTAGAAGTATATTCGATAAACGGTGAAGCATCTGAGGCAATGAAAAACTCATCCTCACCAACACCAATAGCCAAAGGACTACCTAATCGAGCGACTACTATTTCATCCGGTTTTTCTTTGTCAAAAACACAAATGGCATAAGCACCTATTACTTGGTTCAAAGCTACTTGAACAGCTTTTCCTATTTTGAGATTGTCTTTCTTTTTAACATCTTCGATAAGATTAACTAAAACTTCAGTATCTGTATCCGAAGTAAAAGTATAACCTCTCTTGATCAATTCCTTTTTTAGGGGTTCATAGTTCTCAATTATTCCGTTATGAATAATCACTAAGTTGCCTGAATTGGAAACATGCGGATGCGAATTAACATCATTAGGCACGCCATGTGTAGCCCAACGGGTATGACCCATCCCGATAGTAGCTTTTGAATCTGCCAATGCAGTTGATTTTTCTTCTAAATTAGAAACCTTTCCTTTGGTTTTGGAAATCTCTATATCCTTACCATTGTATAGCATGATTCCTGCACTGTCATAACCTCTGTATTCCAGTCTTTTTAAACCTTTTATTACTATTGGATAAGCTTCTCTATATCCGATGTAGCCAACAATTCCACACATAACTTTACGAATTAATCAGGTTTTGTATAATAAATTTCAAGTTTTAATCTTTTAGCCTCAGGTACTGATGAATGAGATCCGTACAATATGGTTCCCAACGGACTCAGTACTGACATGCTTGGGGCGCTGTTTGTATTCAGATTAGCCGTCTTTAGTTTTGAAAAGCCCACATTATTTATGGATTCCGTTACCGCTAATCCCAATCTTACATTGGTTGAGTCGTTATTAATTAAGTTCCTTACATGATTTGTAATTCTAATTTTATACTTAACACCTCTACCGTTTTGAACATTCTCCCTTTGAATAATCCCATCGTGAACAAATTTATTAAATTTGGGATAAACTGAATTAGATGAAAAATCAAAAGTATAATCAACTAATGGAGTTTTATTGTTTAAATCATACAAGAAAATTCTGTCCGGCTCAAAAATCTTAGTATCCGCCATAGCATCACGGTCTACATAAAATGTTAAGTTTGCTTCGTTAATCATCCATCCGTTAGCTTTTATTGCCTCAACCTCATCGGCGATACCATTATTGTCAGCATCGGGACCGAAAATATCAACGATGGCTATGGCGCCTTGTCCGCCTTTTAGAAAAAGCTTTGAAGCTTCTTGCGTATTGTTGACCGTGTTGATATAATTGGGATTCTCATTACTGTTGTTTAGTAAACTAACCGTATTTCCGGTTAGATTTAACAACAAAGTTTTGTTGACTCTAGTGTAAACCGTTTGCCCGTCCTGGGTGGTTTCTTTGTCTTCATTATAGTAGATGGTTATTTTACCTCCTTTGAAATTTAGCATAGCCATGCTTCCAGGATTTCCTAAGCTTTCGGTTTTAAAATACAAGCCTCTGAAATAGTTTTTAAAAACGGTATTATTGGCTAGTTGGCCTACCGGCGCATTTAAGATTAAATTGTTAAAAACCGATTTATTCAAATGCAAACGCATGGAAGGCGCGCTTCTTGTTTCTACTTCCTCATCGTCATCGTTCAAAGTAACTGTTCTGTGTTCTCTTTTATCAAAAAAGAATTGTTGATTTTGACGACCATCCGCGTTTTGTGGATCAGAGGTAGGTAAATCATTTAACAAAACGGGAACTTTATAACTGTCAATTTCAGCATCTTTATCGTTGTAAAAAAGCTGCTGTTCTCCTAAAGACTGTTCAGGGTCTAAATCTCTTAAGTAAAAGTTTGATTGATAAACGCTCAGTTTGAATTTAGATTCACTTATACCGTAAACGGAATCCAATTGATATGTTCTAACACCGTCTTCATCTGTATCAACTACTTTACTGAAGTAAGGAATATCCAAAATAACACTGTCTATTTCAGTTGGATCAACATCATACTCTTCCGGGTCAACATTGTTAAATTCCGGATCAACTGTACCCAGTTCAACTTGGGTAACAAAATTGGCTTGGGTTGTTCCAAATGCAGGATTTTCATAAAACCCTAAAGGATTAATAGGTAAATTATTAGAAGCAATTGGCCCTAATTTTTGATTGTATGATTTAACTGTGGCGCCAACATAACGCTCAAAACCAAAATGATCATCACCCACTATATCAGCTCCGATTTCATTGAAATCTTTATCACATGAAGTTATTAAAAAAATGGCGATTAGTCCAAATGCAAACTGTTGTAAATATGGTTTTTTAAACATAAAAATGAATAATTTTTTTTAAGAAAGCATTGCTTTGTAAAAGGTTGTGTATGCTTCCGCGAATTTATCTTTCGAGGCGAAAGGTAAAAAAGGTTTCCCTGAAGATTCTATAAATTTTGTTAAACTTGCCGACAGATTTTCTGAAGCTACAATCACGGCATCAGAGTGTTTGACTGCTGCCATTATCAAATGTTCATAATTTGGAATTTCCAATTCCTTAACTGCTTCTTCCGGTATATTGTCAAATTTAATTTTTCCAATCATCTCAGAATCTAAATTCCCATCAAAAGATTGTCCGTAAACAGACGTTACAATTTTAGTTTCAGAAAACAAAGCTTCATCTTTGTAATAATGTTTCATGTAAACCGGCAACAAACTGGCCATCCAACCATGCACGTGTATAATATCGGGAACCCAATTTAATTTTTTAACCGTTTCTACAACCCCTTTGGCGAAGAAAATAGCTCTTTCATCATTGTCGGGATACATCACTCCGTCTTCATCGCTAAAAGTCGCTTTGCGCTTGAAGTACTCATCATTATCAATAAAATAAACCTGGATTCTTTCTTTGGGAATTGACGCTACTTTTATAATCAAAGGCATGTCTAAATCGTTGACCACTAAATTCATTCCGGACAAACGGATTACTTCGTGTAATTGGTGTCTTCTTTCATTGATATTTCCGTATCGCGGCATGAATATTCTTATTTGTCCTCCCTGATCATTAATCATTTTCGGGACGTCATACGACATCAAAGACACCTCATTTTCAGCCAAGTAAGGCACCACTTCAGATGATACATACAATATCCTCTTATCTTCCATAATCTATTTAACTTTATTTATTGGCAATAAAAAACAGGCAAAAGTACAAAAATTTATGCAGTTATTTATGAAAATAGTAAGTTTGCAACTCATTTACAAAAGCCAATGCTCATTTTTAACAATCAAAATGAATTAGTTGCTTATTTAGCTTCCGTTTCTAAAACCGCATCCTCCATTGGTTTTGTGCCCACTATGGGTGCTTTGCACGAAGGTCATTTGTCATTGCTCAAAGAGTCGGAAACCAACAATTCCATAACGGTTATCAGCATTTTTGTCAATCCAACGCAATTCAACAACTCGGAAGATTTAGCCAAATACCCTCGAACCTTGGAGGCCGATGTGGCAAAAATCAAAACCGTTTCTGATGACATTATTGTATATGCACCTAGCGTTGAAGACATTTATCACGGCAATACTATTTCAGAGCCTTTTGATTTTGACGGGCTGGAACATCAAATGGAAGGTCAATTTCGTCCGGGACATTTTAACGGTGTCGGAACCATAGTCAAACGATTGTTTGAGATTGTAAAACCCACCAATGCCTATTTTGGCGAAAAAGATTTTCAACAATTGCAAATCGTTAAAAAAATGACCGAGAAAGAAAAACTTCCGGTTAACATTATTGGTTGCCCTATATTCAGAGAGCCAAATGGTTTGGCCATGAGCTCCCGAAACGAAAGGTTATCGGACACTGAAAGAAAAGAAGCGGCTTTCCTTTATAAAACCCTTCAAATGAGCCAAAAATTATTTGCGACTAAATCGGCTGCCGAAGTCACGCTATGGGTGCAAAAAGCCTTTACCAAACACCCAACATTTGAATTGGAATATTTTCAAATAGCCGACGAAGCCACTTTACTGCCTTGTATTCGCAAAAGTAAAACCAAAAAATACCGCGCTTTCATAGCAGTTTTTGTCAACAATATCCGATTGATTGACACTATTTCACTAAATTAATTACCTTTGCCCCATGCAAATTCAAGTAGTAAAATCAAAAATTCACCGTGTTAAAGTAACGGGTGCCGATTTAAATTATATTGGCAGCATCACTATTGATGAAGCCTTAATGGATGCTTCTAACCTTATTGAAGGTGAAAAAGTGTCTATAGTGAATGTTAATAACGGAGAACGATTCGAAACCTATGTCATCAAAGGCTTGAAAAACTCCGGCGAAATTACCCTAAACGGACCGGCCGCGCGTAAAGTCCACAAAGGCGATATTATCATCATTATGTCGTATGCCATTATGGATTTTGAAAAAGCCAAAACTTTCAAACCTTGGTTGGTTTTCCCCAACGAATTGGATAATTCTTTAACCTAAACTCTTGAAAAAGTTACTCCGTAAATGGCTAACCATACTAATTCCTCTTTTGATAGGAATGGGTATTATTTACTACCAGTATTCAACGCTTAAACCTGAGGAAATTGAAAAAATAAAAATTAGTTTTCAAAAAGCTAATTATTACTACATTCTTTTATCGTTAGTGATTGCTACCATTGGCTATTGGTCGAGAGCCTACCGATGGAAATTTGCCTTAAATCATCTGGGATATCAAACCCAATTTCACAACAATTTCTTTACGGTTTCGGTTTCCTATTTAGTTAATCTTACGGTACCGCGTTCGGGTGAAATTTCCCGTGCCGCCTTGTTAAAAAAATACGAGAATGTCCCTTTCGATAAAGCCTTCGGCACTATCGTTGCCGAGAGAATAGTGGATTTGATCATCTTTTTACTCTTTGTTTTGATAGGTTTTATTTCGCAGTTTGATGCCATATATCAATTTTTATTAAGCAAAAACATATCGTTACAAACCATTATTTATTATGCCCTTTTTGCCGTTTTAATCGGGATTGTTTTTTTGTTGATTTGGATTTATGCCGAATGGAAAATCATTCTCAAACTCAAGAAAAAACTTTCGGGTCTTATTGAAGGCATGACTACTATTTTCAAAATGAAGAAAAAATGGGAATACATCTTTCACTCGTTTTTTATCTGGTTCTCTTATTTGGCGATGTTTTACGCTTCTATTTTTGCACTGCCCGAAACTTCAAACATCAGTTTCGATGTCATCATTATGGGCTTTATTTTTGGAAGTTTGGCCGTAGGTTTTTCCAATGGAGGCTTGGGCGCATATCCGTTTTCTATTGCATTAATATTCTCGCTTTACGGGATTTCCAATGATGTGGGAACAGCTTACGGTTGGTTGGTTTGGACTTCACAAACCGTACTAACCATTTTACTCGGATTGATTTCTTACGTTTTGTTGCCGGTCTTCAATAGCAATAAATAATTTACTATCTTGCTAGTCATTTTAGCATCGATTTCTATTTAACCAAAACCAAAGCTCATGAAACAACTGTTGCTCCTTTTACTGTTTGTTTGCTCTAGTTCGATAGTGGCCCAAAAAACCATCACAGACACCATAACTTCTCAAAAATTAAATGAAGACCGAGAAATAAAGATTGGTTTGCCGCCGTCTTATTCCAAAAATAAGGCGCAAAAATATCCGATATTAATATTAATGGACGGCGATTTTCTTTATGATGCCTTTCAAGGTGCTTTGAGTTATGGTTACTATTGGGATGATTTACCCGAAGTTATAGTGGTGGCCATCAGTCAAAACAAAAACAATGAGCGCGAAGCCGATTGTATGCTTGATGAAACCACAGGATTACCCTTTGAAAAAGGAGAAGCTTTTTTTGAATTTATGGGAATGGAATTGATTCCGATGATTGAAAAAAACTATCGCGTGGCACCATTCCGAATTGCGGCCGGATTAGATACTACGGCCGGATTTTTAAATTGCTATTTGTACAAAGACCAGCCAATATTTAATGCTTTTATTTCGATGAGCCCTGAATTAGGAACGGAAATGGAAGAGCGCATAGTAGAACGCTTAACCGCCATACAACAACCTTTGTTTTACTACCATTGCTCCGCAGATGGCGATGTAAAAAAAATGAGAACACGCATTCAGGCTTTGGATGAGTTGGCCAGTAAAATCAACAACCCGAAAGTGAATTACCGTTATGACGATTTCAAAGGTTCTTCGCACTACTCTTTAGTTTTGCATGCTATTCCGAGTGCTTTGTATCAAATATTCTCGGTTTACCAACCCATTTCCACTATCGAATTTCAAGAGAAAATTGCAGTATTGCCTTCTGGTTATGTAGATTATTTGATTCAGAAATATGATATGTTGGAAAAATCATTCAACCTGAAATTACAAATCAGAATTAATGATTTTAAAGCAATTGAAGCCGCCATCTTAAAAAATAAAGCTTATAACGAATTTGACCAACTATCCCAATTGGCCCGAAAAAATTATCCAAAAACCATGTTGGCCGACTATCACATGGCGCAGATGTACGAGAAAAAAGGTGACAATGCTCGTGCTGTTAAATCCTATTTAGCCGCTTTCCAACAAGCTGAAGTGGGAGATTTAACCAAAGACATGATGATAGAAAGAGCGGATGAATTGAAAAAGTCACTGCCTAAAAAAGGCCAAAAAGGCAAAGAAGTGACGGAAGAAACTCCGACGGAAGAAGTTCCTGTTGAAACGCCAAGCGAAACCCCTACAACAACGCCAACGGAAGAGAAAAAACCAGAATAATGTCTAAACTCAAAACGACTTTCTTTTGTCAAAATTGCGGCACTCAATTCGCCAAATGGCAAGGCCAATGCAATGCCTGCAAAGAATGGAATACTATAGCCGAGGAGATCATTCAAAAGGAAGAAAAAGCAGCTTGGAAACCTACCGCAACCGAAACTAAAAGGGTTTCTAAACCTTTAAAAATAAAAGAAATCGATTCGGCGCAAGAAGTGCGTATGGACACTACCGACACCGAATTGAATCGGGTATTAGGCGGCGGCATCGTTCCGGGTTCGCTCATACTATTGGGCGGTGAACCGGGTATAGGAAAAAGCACACTGTTGCTTCAAATTTCTCTCAAATTACCTTATAAAACTTTGTATGTTTCGGGCGAAGAAAGTCAGAAACAAATCAAAATGCGAGCAGAACGCATTAACCCCAACAGTGAAAATTGTTTGATTTTAACCGAAACCAAAACCCAAAACATCTTCCGACATATTGTAGAAGTAGAACCGGATATCGTAATCATCGATTCGATACAAACCTTACATACAGACTATATTGAATCAACTGCCGGCAGCATTTCTCAGATCAGAGAAACTACGGCCGAGCTGATTAAATTTGCCAAAGAAACCAACATACCGGTGATTTTAATTGGCCACATCACCAAAGACGGCAACATTGCCGGACCGAAAATTTTGGAACACATGGTCGATACCGTTTTGCAATTTGAAGGCGATAGAAATCACGTGTACCGACTCTTGCGTT
>NZ_JBILQL010000015.1:0-38095 GCF_044373165.1 Flavobacterium sp. | reverse complement strand
TATCGACTATGCTATACGAACAGGAGCTCCACTAGAAGTAGTAGAGAATTTGCAGTCCATAGAAGACGAAGGAGAAATCTACGAATCTATGGAAGAAATTTGGCCTGATTATCCAACCGACGAAGATTATCTTTGGAACGAGGATGAATATTAAAAAATAACAATCACAACCATGAAAAAAGTCCGTTTTGGGCTTTTTTTTTGTTTAAATTTGCACACTTAAAAAAGTTAGATGCAGGAAGTTAGTTGTAGAATGAAAAACATATGAATTCCAACTTCCTTTATCCAACAACAATAAAATAAACAAACCCACTATGAGTTTCATTAATAGTATTATCAAAGCTTTTATAGGCGACAAATCACAAAAAGACGTCAAAGCCACCCAACCTTATATCAATAAAATAAAAGCCTTAGAACCTGTTTTAGCATCTTTGTCTCACGACGAACTAAGAGCCAAAACGGCAGAATTCAAAGAAAAAATAAAACAAGCTCGCGCCAAACAAGACGCAGAAATTGAAGCTAAAAAAACACTGGCCGAAAACACAGCCGACATTGACCAAAGAGAAGACATCTACAATGCCATCGACGCTTTGGAAAAAGAAGCTTATGAAATCTCAGAAAAAGTTTTGGCCGAAATTCTGCCGGATGCCTTTGCTGTGATTAAAGAAACCGCTCGTCGTTTCAAAGAAAACACTTCTATTACAGTAACCGCTACACCTAAAGACCGAGAACTTTCGGCAACTAAATCATATATTACATTGGATGGTGACCAAGCCATTTGGGCCAACTCTTGGAATGCTGCCGGAAAAGAAATCACCTGGGATATGGTACACTACGACGTTCAGTTGATTGGTGGTATCGTTTTACACGAAGGTAAAATTGCCGAGATGCAAACCGGTGAAGGAAAAACATTAGTGGCCACTTTGCCATTATATTTAAATGCATTAACCGGAAATGGGGTTCACTTAGTAACCGTGAATGACTATTTGGCGAAACGTGACAGCACGTGGAAAGCACCATTATTCGAATTCCATGGCTTGACGGTTGATTGTATAGACAATCACTCGCCCAACTCTGATGCCAGAAGAAAAGCTTACGAAGCCGACATCACTTATGGTACGAATAACGAATTTGGTTTCGATTATTTGCGCGATAATATGGCGCATTCGCCGGATGATTTGGTACAAAGAAAACACAATTATGCGATTGTGGACGAGGTTGATTCCGTATTGATTGACGATGCCAGAACTCCATTGATCATCTCAGGTCCGGTGCCGGATGGTGATCGCCACGAATTCAACGAATTGAAACCAAAAATCGAAAACTTATACAACTTACAACGCCAATTGGCCAATGGTTTCTTAACCGAAGCCAAACGCTTAATTAAAGAAGGCAATACTAAAGAAGGTGGTTTCCAACTGTTAAGAGCTTACCGTTCATTACCTAAAAACAAAGCTTTAATTAAGTTTTTGAGTGAAGAAGGCATCAAAGCCCTTTTACAAAAAACAGAAAACGAATACATGCAAGACAACAACCGCAGAATGCCGGAAGTAGATGAAGCCATGTATTTTGTAATCGAAGAAAAAAACAATCAGGTAGAATTGACCGATAACGGGATTAAATTCTTGTCCAAAGATACCTCAGATGATTTCTTTGTATTGCCCGATATCGGCACCGAAATAGCCAATATCGAAAAACAAAACTTGGAAAAAGACCAAGAGGCAGAAGCCAAAGAGAAATTGTTCCAAGATTTCGGGGTAAAATCAGAAAGAATCCACACGCTTACGCAATTGCTAAAAGCGTACACTTTATTTGAAAAAGATACAGAGTACGTGATCATGGACAATAAAATCCTTATTGTAGATGAACAAACCGGTCGTATCATGGATGGTCGTCGTTATTCTGACGGATTGCACCAAGCCATCGAAGCCAAAGAAAATGTAACCATCGAAGCAGCCACCCAAACTTTTGCTACCATTACTTTACAGAATTACTTCCGTATGTACAGCAAATTGGCCGGTATGACAGGAACAGCGGTTACCGAAGCCGGTGAGTTATGGCAAATTTATAAGTTAGATGTAGTTGAAATCCCAACCAACAAAGGGATTTCCAGAAAAGACAAAGAAGATTTAATTTACCGTTCTGTACGTGAAAAATTCAACGCTGTAATCGAAGATGTAACCCAATTGTCTCAAGCCGGTCGTCCGGTTTTGATTGGAACTACTTCGGTAGAGATTTCCGAATTATTGAGTCGTATGTTGAAAATGCGCGGTGTTGCCCACAACGTATTGAACGCAAAAATGCACAAAAGAGAAGCCGAAATCGTAGCCGAAGCCGGAAAACCGGGCGTGGTAACGATTGCTACGAACATGGCCGGTCGTGGAACGGATATCAAATTAACTCCTGAAGTAAAAGCGGCCGGAGGTTTGGCCATTATTGGTACGGAACGCCACGATTCACGTCGTGTTGACCGCCAGTTGCGCGGTCGTGCCGGTCGTCAAGGTGATCCGGGAAGTTCACAGTTTTATGTGTCTTTGGAAGACAACTTGATGCGTTTGTTCGGTTCGGACAGAGTAGCGAAAATTATGGACCGAATGGGATTGAAAGAAGGCGAAGTAATCCAACACTCCATGATGACCAAATCTATTGAACGCGCTCAGAAAAAAGTGGAAGAAAACAATTTCGGTACGCGTAAACGTTTGTTGGAATATGATGACGTAATGAATGCCCAACGTGAAGTAGTTTACAAACGTCGCCGTCATGCTTTGTTCGGAGAACGATTGAAATTAGATATTGCCAATATGATGTATGACACTTGTGAACTCATTGTAGGTGAAAATAAAGCGAGTAATGATTTCAAAAATTTTGAATTCGAATTAATCCGCTATTTCTCTATCACTTCTCCGGTAAGTCAAACCGAGTTTGAAAAACTGTCAGAGATGGAAATCACGGGCAAAGTTTACAAAGCGGCATCGACTTATTATACCGAAAAAACAGCAAGAAGTGCTAGAGAAGCTTTCCCAATTATAGCAGATGTTTACCAAAAAGAAGGCAACAAATTTGAACGTATCATAGTGCCGTTTTCAGACGGAATTAAATCCTTAAACGTGGTAACCGATTTGAAAAAAGCCTTTGAAACCAATGGTGCGCAATTAGTAGCCGATTTTGAAAAAAACATCACCTTAGCCATCGTTGATGAAGCTTGGAAAAAGCACTTACGCAAAATGGACGAATTGAAACAATCCGTACAATTGGCAGTACACGAACAAAAAGATCCGTTACTAATCTACAAATTGGAAGCCTTCAAATTGTTCAGAACCATGTTAGACGGAGTTAATAAAGAAGTGATTTCTTTCTTGTTTAAAGGCGATTTACCTCAGCAAAACCAAAACATACAAGAAGCGCGACAAGTTCGTGAAAAACAAAATTATACCGAGAGTAAAGACGATATTGAAAGCAGCGAAAGCACTAACCGTGAAGCCGGTCAAACACAACAACGACCGCAAGTAACGGAAACTATCGTTAGAGAAACTCCGAAAATCAATCGCAATGATAATGTTACCATCAAACATGTCATGAGCGGTAAAACCGAAACCATGAAGTACAAAAAAGCCGAAAGCATGTTAGCCTCCGGCGAATGGGTTTTGGTGAATGAATAAATAGTGCTCAGTTGGCAGTACTCATTTGGCAGTACTCATTGAACTTTATAAATAAACAATCCTCAACGGTTCAAGCTGTTGGGGATTTTTTATATATTTGATTAAACAACAATCACCATGAAAATCAAACTTATCCTATTATTGTTACTGAGTTACTGTCCGTTTGCTTTCGCTCAAAATATTGATACTCTAAAAAAAGAGGCTCAAAATATGTACCAAGCAACCCTTTCGATGAACTTTGATGCTATTATCGAAGGCACTTATCCCCGACTTTTTGAATTGGTTTCCAAAGAACAAATGAAAGAACTTTTGATTGCTACGTTTGCCGAAAATGAAGAAATGAAGGTAGAACTGATCAATGTACCCGCTAACTTTTCATTTGGAGAAATCAAAAAAATCGGAGAACAAACTTTTTGTTTGATAAATCATGATTTAAAAATGAAACTTACACTTGTTCAAAAAGTAGAAGAAGACGAAATTGAGTTAATGACTACCTTGATGAAAGAAGCTATGGAAACCAATGATATTGTTTTCAACAAAGAAAACAATGCTTTTAGTATTTTGAAAAAAGCAGCTATGATTGCCATTGTAGATGACTTCACCCAAAACGAGTGGAAGTTTATCAATAAAGACAAGAATAACGCCTTTGTAAACAAGCTTTTCAACGAAAAAGTCATCCAAGAACTCGGATTGTAATGTTATGAAACTAAAGCTAATCTCTCTATTTATTGTATACTGTTTTACCGGCTTTTCTCAAAATACAGAAAAGCTGAAAGCCAATATGCAAGCATTATACGAAGCCAACTACTTAATGGATTTTGAAACCATTGCCCAATATTCCTATCCTGATATGGTGGTCAAAATTGGAAAGGACACTTTTCTCCAACAAACGGAGCAACATTACGAAAACGAGCAATATCGCTTGCGCTACCAATTGCAAAATGTGCCGATTCAATTGGGTCAAACCAAACAAGTCAATGGCAAATCGTTTTGTGTGATTACCATTCGCATCCCGAAGCGCTACTTTTTTGAAACCAAATTAACAACAGAACAAGCAGTCGAAAAGAAAACTTGGTTACAAGAAATCAACCATACTAAAGACGTAACATTTGAACCCAACAGAAACAGTTTTAACGTCAAAAAAATGTCGACTTTTGTAGCCGTTTTTGATGAAACTACTAATGGCGAATGGAAGTTTTTCAATTTTGATAATCCCGAACAATGGGAGGCTTTTAAGACAATGTTTGATGAAAAGGTAAAAACAACTTTAGGTTTGAATAAATAGTTTATCTTTACTTATATCATATGATACCAATCTAAAAACTATATACCATGGCCAAAGGAAAAGACATTCAAAAAGCAGTTAAAAAAGAACCCCTGAAGACTGCCAAAGAGAAAAAAGAAGAAAAAAGACAGAAAAAACAAAACCCGAAAAGAGATTAAAAAAAGCCTCTCGTTTCCATAACAGAGAGGCTTTTTCTTTACAATTCATCCGGGAAA
This sequence comes from Flavobacterium sp., assembly GCF_044373165.1. GTDB lineage: Bacteria > Bacteroidota > Bacteroidia > Flavobacteriales > Flavobacteriaceae > Flavobacterium. The sequence goes on along the minus strand of NZ_JBILQL010000015.1, from coordinate 32,936 downwards.
ATCTTGCCGGGATTTAAAATATTATTAGGGTCAAATACGCGTTTGATGCTTTCCATTAATTCCAAATGCGTTCTGCTGAAAGCAATGTCCATAAAATTCTTTTGCACAAAACCAATACCATGCTCGCCGGACAAAGTGCCTTTTAAAGATACTGTCAATTCAAAAATTTCACGGATGCCGATTGGCACTTGGGTTTTCCAGTGGTCATCAGACATCTCTCCTTTTATAATGTTTACATGTAAATTACCGTCGCCGGCATGGCCGTAGCAGACCGATTGAAAACCGTACTTCGCTCCTATTTTCTTAATGCCGCTAAGTAACTCAGGCAACATGTATCGCGGCACTACTGTATCTTCTTCTTTGTAAACCGAATTTGATTTCACTGCTTCCGCTACTGAACGACGTAACTTCCATAAGGCATTTTTTTGGTCTTCGGAATCGGCAAACAATACCTCATCGATTTCGAATTGCTCAACAACCGTCATTATTTTTTCGGCTTCTTGCATTAAAACCTCCGGATAATTACCGTCAACTTCAATTAACAAGTGTGCTTGGTGCTCGGGTTTGATACTTACACTAATGCCATCCACAAATTGTAAGGTCCAATCGATAGCATCGCGCTCCATAAACTCCAAAGCACTGGGTACAATTCCCGCTCTAAAAATGGCAGAAACGGCTTCACAAGCCTCGTGGGCTTTGTAAAACGGCACCAACATCAGTACGTTGTGGTTGTTTTTCGGCAAAAGTTTTAAAACCGCTTTAGTGATGACGCCTAAAGTACCTTCGCTGCCTACCATGAGTTGCGTTAAGTTATAACCGGTGGAATTTTTTAAAGTATTGGCTCCGGTCCAAATGATTTCACCATTGGGCAAAACCACTTCCAAATTCAGCACATAATCTTTAGTCACACCATATTTTACCGCACGAGCACCACCGGAATTTTCGGCTATATTACCACCAATCCAACAACTACCCATACTACTCGGGTCGACCGGATAAAACAAGCCTTTCTCGGCAACAGCTTCTCGCAATACTTGAGTAATCACAGCAGTTTCAACGGTAACTTGCAAATTCAATTCATCAATCTCAATGATTTTATTGAGGCGTTCTGTAGACAAACCTATACCTTCATAAATACTCAAAGCGCCTCCGCTTAAACCGGTTCTGGCACCGATGGGCGTAGTGGGAATTTTATAATCGTTGGCGACTTTCAAAACAGCTGAAATTTCCTGAGCATTAGCCGGTTTGACAACAACACCGGGCGGAAAAACATAATCTTCGGTTTCGTCGTGACCGTAGTGTTTGCGGGTTTCGATATCGGTAAAAATATAGTTTTCGCCTACTATGGCGGTGAGTTTCTGAAGTATTTCGGGATTAAGTGACATTGTATAAATATTGAAAAGTAAATGTAATTTATTTCACAGAGATATACAAAGAAGTAAAGAGATACAAAGAGAAATCATTGCGACTTTTTGCTTTTCAGATTGGGCAGAAAGTAACAAATAATTCCGATTAGCGGCAAGAAAGAACATACGTGATACACGTATTGAATAGAAGTGTGATCGGCCAAAATGCCCAACAAAGCAGAACCTAAAGCGCCCATACCAAAGGCAAAACCATAAAACAAACCGGAAACCATCCCGAGTTTTTTAGGCAACAATTCTTGCGCATATACCAAAATAGCCGGAAAGGCAGATGAGATAATGATTCCGATAATGATCATTAAAACATCGGTCCAAAACAAATTCATATATGGCAACAACAAAGCAAAAGGAGCAGCACCAAAAACCGACAACCAAATCACATACTTACGCCCGATTTTGTCGCCCAACGGCCCACCTAAAATAGTTCCGATGGCGTAGGCAATTAAATAGATAAACATGTGGTATTGGGCTTCTTTGATAGACAAATCAAACTTATCAATGATATAAAACGTGTAATACGAAGACAAACTCGCCGAGTAGAAAAACTTAGAAAAAATAACGATTAACAAAATAGCAATCGATACCTGCACTTTGCGTTTGGGCAAGTTGTGCAAGTTGATGAACGGCTGTACTTTGTTTTTTCGATACACCAAATGGTCTCGGTACCAAAAAGCTATCTTGCTGATAATAGCCAACCCAATCATGGCTGCTATAATGAACCAAAGAATGTGAATTTGACCATTCGGCACCACTATTAAAGCTACTAGTAACGGACCTAAAGCGGTACCGAAATTACCGCCGACTTGGAAAATAGATTGTGCCAAACCGCGTTTGCCTCCTGAAGCCAAATTAGAAATACGCGCCGACTCGGGGTGAAAAATTGAAGAACCGGTGCCGATGAATATTACAGAAAGTAAAATCCAGTAAAAGTTATCGGCAAAAGACAGTGATACAATACCGGCGAAGGAAAACAACATGCCGTAAATTTGAGAAAACGGTTTCGGATATTTATCGGTGTAATACCCAACTAAAGGTTGGAAAATCGAAGCTGAAAATTGAAAAGCAAACGTGATTAAACCAATTTGGGAAAAGGAAAGATGGTATTTTTCTTTTAAAATGGGATATATTGACGGAATGATAGCCTGTATCAAATCGTTAAGCAAATGTGCAAAACTGATGGCAAATAAGATGGAGTATACCGTTTTTTGAATCGCTTCGGTGCTCTTTTTTTCTTTAGAGAATGCAGTTTCGATTTCCATTTTGGATTTTTAACGACACAAAAGTACTATATATCCGAATCATTCAATAACATTTAGTAATTTTATCACATAGTAAAACTTGATATTTCAAACATTTCTAGTCATTGGAAAAGAACTCAAAAAAATCAGCCTTACACGAAAAAGACGGAATCCCGCAACCGGAAAGTATTAGTACTTCGGCTTTGGCGAAAGTAGTATCGCTAAGAAAAGTGCAACCCGAAACCGGGGATTTGGTAAAAGGTATCTTGAGCGGTGAGATTGCTGCATTGAGCCGCGCTATAACTTTAGTAGAAAGCACCAACATTTCGCATTTGTCGAAAGCCAATGACATTATTTCAGCTTGTTTGCCACACGCTAATCAATCCGTTAGAATTGGAATAACCGGAGTTCCGGGTGTTGGCAAAAGTACTTTTATTGAAGCCTTTGGAAAATACCTTACCGGTTTAGGAAAGAAATTGGCTGTTTTGGCTGTCGACCCTAGCAGTTCCATATCGCACGGAAGTATTTTAGGAGATAAAACTCGAATGGAAGAATTGGTGAAAGACAAAAAGGCTTACATCCGTCCGAGTGCTTCAGGAGATACTTTAGGAGGTGTAGCTCGAAAAACCAGGGAAACAATAATCCTTTGTGAAGCCGCCGGTTTTGATACCATTATCATCGAAACGGTTGGTGTTGGCCAAAGCGAAACAGCCGTGCACAGTATGGTAGATTTCTTTTTATTACTAAAAATTTCGGGTGCTGGCGATGAGTTACAAGGTATCAAACGAGGGATTATGGAAATGGCAGATGCTATTGTAATCAATAAAGCCGATGGTGATAATATTGCCAAAGCCAAATTGGCCAAAACCGAATTCAACCGAGCGTTGCATTTATTTCCGGCCAAAAGTTCGGGTTGGATTCCGAAAGTTACAACTTGCAGTGCTTTTGAAAAAACCGGGATTGATGAAGTTTGGCAGTTGATCTCCGGCTACTTTGATTTGGTAAAAACCAACCACTACTTTGAAGAAAAACGCCAAAACCAAAACCAGTATTGGATGATGGAAACCATTAATGAACAATTGAAGAATCATTTTTACCAACATCCGGAAATTGCAGTGCTTTTGGAGGAAAATAAAAAAGCCGTACAAAATAATGAGTTATCACCTTTTGCAGCGGCTGTGAATTTGTTGAAGAGGTATTTTAAATAAACTTTGTCCAAATTGTAAAACCTAAGCCTTAATTAAAAAAAGCCACGAGGAAAACCCCCATGGCTTTAAATGACAACTCAAATAACCACAATATTTAGTTGCAATTTTCTTAGTAATACCTATTTAAAATAATTCCCTTTTAGGCAACCATCATAAACTGACAGGCATTGCAAATTATCTTGACTAACAACACAAAGATGAATGAATTTTTAAAACAACAACCCAGCTAAAAAACCCTATTTTATCTGTTTGTTTAACCCAAAAAAATACCGTTGTTTAACGGATAAAAAAAAGTCTATGTCAAATGCCAATCTAAAAAAGTAATCGTTTCTTTATGTTTGCATAACAATTGAATTGAATTGAACTTTATAAACTATAGGAATCCATTAGTTAAATGACGGCAGGCTATGCTCAAAGATGACATTTTTTTTATCCAACTTTGCTTTTACACCATTGGCTTTTTAAGCTTAGCCGGAGTTATTACTGCCTTTTTGAATACTTACTTCTCCTCTAAAATTTATAAATTTTATGGCCTTTACCTTTTGGTAATCATTGCTTTTGTCGGGTTGGTATATGTCAAAAACACCGGTGAATACCCAAAAAAATCAGACCTTCGAATAAACCTGAATTTGATAGCCGATTTATTGCAAATTTTGAGTCATTTCTTCTTTTGCGGTTTTGTATACCATGCCATGATTATGGAAGATTTTCGATTTAAAAAATTAAAAAAAGTTTATCTGACATTCTTCTTTTTCACCATAGGTTATGTCCTGATTCTTGTCCTATTTCCGAGATTTGTCAGCAGAGACTTTATCTTTTTTCTGGTTACTAGATTAGTAATTTTTGTGCTATCTGTAATCTTTTATTACCAACTGTTTAAAAACTTAGACCGGATTTTTTTCCGTTTTTTATTTGCTGCCGTAAGCTTTGTTTTTTTCAGTGGTTTTTTAGCATTATGGGACAGTGTTAGTAGTAATGGTTTTAGTAAGTATACAGGATTTGATTACCTATGTTACGGCTATTTTTTGGAAAACCTTTGTTTTGTAGGCGCCATGATTTACAAATATTTCAGTACCGAAAAAGAAAAAGAAATCATCGCTTTAACCCACAAACAAGAGTTGGTGTCCACACAAAAAGAAATCCAACAAGAAACCATTGAACACATCGGAAGAGAAATACACGACAATATCGGGCAGAAACTAACCTTGGCCAGTTTATACACCCAACAATTAGAATTTGAAAACAAAGCACCACAAATCAATACTACCATTGAACACATCAGCAACATTATAAATGAATCTATAGCCGAATTGCGCGAACTGTCAAAGTCCCTTATTGATAACGCTATAGATACCAATACTTTGAGTCAACTCATTGAAAAAGAATCCGAAAAGATAAAGTTGCTTAACAAATGTGATATCACCTTTAAATCCGATGTCTTTTCAGTTGATTTAAAGTATCAGGAAAAGTCTATTCTGATTCGTATTGTTCAAGAATTCATCAACAACAGCATCAAACATTCACAATGTCACAATATTTTCATTTCGCTGATGCAGGAACATAATACTATAGTGCTATCTTTGAAAGACGATGGTATCGGGTTCAATCCCAAATCCATTTCCGGCGGACAAGGGATAGCCAATATGAAAAAAAGAGCCGCTATAATTCAAGCAAAAATGGAATTTATAAGTGCTGAAAATAATGGAACTCAACTCCTAATCCGATTACCTTATGGGAACTAAAAAAACCATAGCTATAGTAGATGATCATATCCTGATAGCACAGGCCATCAAAGGAATTATAGCCAATTTTGAGGATTTCGAAACTATATGCGAATGCGAAAACGGTCAGGAATTCATTGAAAAAATAACAACTAATGATGTTTTACCGGATATAGTGTTATTGGATATCAGTATGCCTGTGATGGACGGATTTCAAACCGCTAATTGGCTTCAAAAAAACCATCCTGAAGTATTAGTGATGGTGCTTAGTATGCAAAATGATGAACAAAGTGTTATCAAAATGGTGAAAAACGGAGCCAAAAGTTACCTGCTGAAAAATTCACATCCGAGAGAATTAGAATCGGCACTGCTCAAATTAGTGGAAAATGGTTTTTACTATCCGGAATGGGCTTCGAAAATTATCTTTTCCAGCATCAACAAAAACAGTAACAGCGCTTTATCTAAACTCACCGAAAGAGAAAAAGAATTCCTAAAATACACCATCACTGAAAAGAGCTACAAAGAAATAGCAGAGCTGATGTTTTGCAGTCCGAGAACCGTGGAAAGCTACCGTGACAATCTCTTTGAAAAATTGAACTTGAAAACCAGAGTGGGTTTGGCAGTTTATGCCATTAAAAATGGATATGATCAGTAAAGCTTACTCCTCGTAACCTTCCATTTCTTTGTCGTAGAATTCTCCTGCCAGGGTAATTAAATGCTCCATTTCGGCTTCTAATTCAGTTTCGTCTTCTCCTTCTAAATCTTCCATGAATTCTACTTCATCATCTTTTAAATTGATGATAAAACGTGGGAAATCAAGGTGAATGACAAAAATATCATCCGGGAAATCTGAGTTGTCTGCGAGTACGAATTTTGGTAATTCCATTTTTATAGTGATTAGTAATTAGTAATTGGTGATTAGCTATTTGTTATCAATAATTAGTCGATTTCCCGACTAATTACTAATCACTAATTACCAATCACTTTATTATCAACAATTAGTTTTTTAGTTAAATAATGAAAACGAAGATACAAAAATAATGCTGCCGCGGTTAGTCCGCCCAACAACCCTATCCAAACACCAATGGCACCTAAATCGGTTTTCAACCCTAAATAATAGGAAATTGGAAACCCTACAATCCAATACGCCACAAAAGTAATGTACATCGGAATTTTCACATCTTGCAAACCGCGTAAGGCGCCAAGCACCACGACCTGAATACCGTCTGAAATTTGAAAAACAGCGGCCACTAAAAGCAATTTAGACGCTATCGCTATCACTTCACCATTGTCTAACAATTGCATTTTATTGTCCATGTTGAGAAACAAATATGGCAAAATTTGGTGCAAAGCCACAAACATTACGGCAAAAAGAATCTCAATAATAATCGCCAATAAAAAGATGGAACGACCAACCACAATTAACTGCTTGTAATCGCCCAAGCCTTTTTGGTTACTGATTCTAATCATAGAAACGACACTCAATCCCATGGCAAACATAAAGGTCAATGAGGCCAAACTCAGGGCAATTTGATTGGCCGCCTGACTTGTTTTACCTATGCTTCCGCAAAGCCAAATCGCCGCCGTGAACAACACCACTTCAAACAACATTTGCATGGCCGAAGGAAATCCTAAACTAACAATTTTTCTTATGGTTGCTTTCTTGATTTGGTCGAAACTGAAATTTTGAAAATAAGTTTTGAGTTGTGCTTTGCGAGATAAAATAACATGCATAAAAATCACCATTGCAATTCGAGAAATCACCGTGCCTAATGCAGCGCCAATGATGCCCATTTTAGGAAAAAACCAAATCCCGTAAATCAAAAGATAATTGATAATGACATGCAATACATTGGCCATAATGATGGCATACATCGAAATTTTAGTCATCGATAATCCGTCGGCAAACTGCTTATAGCCTTGGTATATAATCAACGGAACCAACGAAAAGGCAACCCAAGTCAGAAAAGGCTTGGCCAAAACAATTACTTCTTTGGGTTGGTGCAACAATTCCATAATCGGCTGGGCCAAAACCACCAAACCAAAGAGCATAAAACCCAAAATGGTACACAACAACAAACCGTGGTGAAAAGCCGAACGAATTTTACCCGTGTCTTTTTCCGCATCTGCTTGGGCTACAATAGGCGTAATAGCAGTAGAAAATCCAATTCCGATAGACATCGCTACAAAAATCAAACTGTTGCCCAAAGAAACCGCAGCCAATTCGGTACTGCCCAATTTCCCGACCATAATGTTATCGACTATACCAATCAACGTATGCCCAACCATGCCCAAAATCACAGGGTAAGCCAGTTGCATGTTGTATCGAAATTCTTGGGTGTATTGGGCTAGATTCAAAACTTAAATTTAAGATTGCAAAAGTAACTTTAAAAAAGAATACTTTACAAAATTTAAATGTATAGAATAAAAAAATATATTTGTGTGAATCAATAAATTAACAACCTTCAGTGTTTTGACTTTTTTTCAATACTTTTCAAAGATTCAAAACATTAAAAAACAGACAATTATGAATAAATTTTTACTAACACCACTACTTTTTTTAACAGGCTTCGTTTCGGGTCAAAATATCTTCCAAGATAATTTTCAAAACTACAACGCCAACGCACAACTGAGCGGACAAGGAAGTTGGACCAATAATTCGTCATTACCCGGTGGACTCGGAACTTGTACCGGTTTTGGTTGTTTAAATGCTTTTGTTGTCAATCAAAATGTTACTGCAACCGGTTACGGTTCTTCTACCAAAGCCCTGAGTTTAACTCCCAATACGGATGGATGTGGCAGATCATTTACACCATTTACTGATAATGGTAATTTGTATGTTAGCATGGTCATTAATATAACAAACGCCCAATCACCGCCGCAAGATTTTTTCAGAGTGTTGAGTGGCAGCAATTTTACTACTGCTTTCAGAGTGCTTGTGCAACCAACCGGTGGTTCAACCTATAGCATTGGCATTAGTAAAGGAGATACTTCAAACCCAACTGTTTTTAGTACCAACTCTTACAATTATGGCACCGATTATTTAATCATCTTGAAGTATACTCAGTCGGCCGGTACGAATGATGACACCATTACATTGTATGCCAATCCCAATTATGGTGCCGGAGAATCCGGTAACACCGCCTCGGCTACTAACTTTGCAGGAAATGACCAATCCGGCAATATCGACAGATTATCTTTCAGACAAAATGCCGGGCCGGCCGGTATGCCAACCGGAGTGGTTAGTATGGTAAGCGTTGCCAGAACATGGGAAACACTAACTTTTAACCTCTCTACTAGTCAATTCGACAACAAAAAGTTTATAGTAACTAGTGGACAAGTTAAAAATGGCGTATTGCATATCAAATCCGGAGAAACCATAGAAAATGCTACCTTATCCGTTTATGACTTACAAGGCAGAAAAATAGAATCCAAAACTATAACTTTACAAGAGGATTTGAATGAAGTGTACATCAAACCGGTCTCAGTTGATGGTTATTACATTGTTGAAATTATCAGTAGCGACAACCAACGATTTACACAAAAAATCCTGGTAAAATAAGACCCATAAATCAAAAGGCGCCAAGTAGCGCCTTTTTTTATCCTTTCAATTGTTCGCGATAGACCTCTATATTCGCTTTGACTTTCGGATCTAATTCAGGTTCGGTGATATCCGTTAGTTTTTCCAAAGCTTCCCAAATCGTTTGCGCCACTATATAACGCGCTACGCCTTTATCATCAGCCGGAATCACATACCAAGGTGCGTGGTCTTGGTTGGTATTGTTAATCGCGTCTTCGTAGTATTGCATATAATCGTCCCAACGCTCGCGCTCTTTCAAATCGCCGGTAGAGAATTTCCAGTTGTCCTCCGGATTTTCCAAACGTTTTAACAAACGAAGCCTTTGTTCCTCTTTACTCATGTGGAAATAAAACTTCAAAATCGTCGTCCCGTTTTGCGCAATGTGTTTTTCAAAATTATTAATCTGCTCCATACGATTGGCCCAAAACTGTGGCGTAATATCTTCCACTTTCTCAATCCCGGGCAAATTCTCAAACAAAATATATTCGGGATGCACTCGCGTGACCAAAACGTTTTCGTAATGCGTACGGTTAAAAACGGCAAACTTTCCTTTTTCGGGCAAAGCCAAATAATGACGCCACAAATAATCGTGCTCCAATTCGGTTGAATTCGGCGTTTTAAAACTGTGAACCACCACGCCACGCGGATTAAACTCCTTAAATACTTCGCGTATCAAACTGTCTTTACCACTGGTATCCATGCCTTGCAAACAAATCAAAAACGCATGTCGGTTGTGCGCATACATCGCATCTTGCTTTTGGCTCAACTTCATTTGTACCTTATCCAAAGCTAGCGATTCTTCTTTTTTATCCGTGTCAATGTCCAAACGCGTTGGGATTTTCGACAAATCGATTTTGCCTTTTACTCTAAAATCTTCGGGCTTGATGTTTTTCATGGTACAAGTTTTATATTTGTAAAAATAATAATTTTTGGGAGCTATTTCCGGCTATCCGTTATATCTTTTTTAAATTGCTCTGGGTTAAAACCCAAAGCAATTTAAAAAAGGATGCCACTCCTATCCGGGCTAAACTTATCTTACAACTCATGGAAAAATTGCAACTTTCGGTACTCTTTAAAATCATCGGCATCGGTTCGGCTTCCGGATTGGTTTACCACGAAAACAATCTTTATATCATTTCAGACAACAGTACTTTTCTTTACGAATATTCAATTCCCACTGAAAAACTGAACAAAATCGCTTTAGTCGAAAACGCCCAAGACAACATCATCAAAAAAGACAAACCCGATTTTGAAGCCATCGCTTTAAAAGGAACCGACTTGGTGCTTTTGGGTTCCGGCTCAACCGAAAACCGAAATCTGATTTTCAATTATGCCATTCCAACCGGAAAAATTCAAAAAAACAACATTGGTACCATCTACCAAAAAATCAAACATGAGTTCGCCATTGCAGACGATGAGTTGAATATTGAAGGCTTAGTCATGAACCAAGACCATATTTATTTCTTCCAAAGAGGCAATGGTATTCAAGGCAAAAATGCCGTGATTTTCAGCAAAGACACGCCACAAAATCAACAATTCGAATATGTGCCAATCGATTTGCCCAAAATCAAAAATGTTCCCGCAACCTTTACCGATGCCATTTTAGTAGAAGACAAAATCTACTTTTTAGCTTCCGCCGAAGACACAGAATCAACCTATCTCGACGGAGAAGTTTTAGGAAGTATCATCGGGAGAATGGATGCCAAGACGTTGGAAGTCGAATTTACCCAACAAATTTCAAACACCAACAAATTCGAAGGCCTAACCTTATACAAACAATCCGATAATAAAATCGAGTTCTTACTCTGCGAAGACACTGATAGTGAACTATTAGAATCCAATATTTATAAATTAGTTCTAGACAAAACAAAGTAAACTGATTACTGAACACTGAACACTGCCAACTTTTTTTTACCTCGTCCCAACCTTTTCCAACAATCCATGCTCTTTACTAATAAAGACACCCATAGTGATAAACGAAACACTCATAGCAGCCTGTAAAAAAATGCAACGCGATGCACAGCGGGAAGTATATAATTATATGTCGCCCAAACTGTATCGCACTTGCAAAAGGTATTTGAAAAAGGAAGAGGATATTGAAGAAGTATTGGCCGATGCTTTTTACACCATCTTTACCAAACTCGACCAATTAAAAGAAGTCGTTGCCTTCGAAGCCTGGGCACGAAAAATTACAGTCAACCAATGTTTGCTACAATTAAAACGCAACGTGAATTTTAATTTGTATTTAGAGGAAACATCTTTTAGCATCCAACCGCAAAGCGCGCAGGAAACGCCTTTGGAAGAAGAGGACTTGCTCAACTTACTCCATTTAATTCCCGAAGGTTGTAAAACCATTTTCAATTTGTTTGTCATTGAAGGCTACGGCCACAAAGAAATTGCCGTAATGCTGAACATTTCGGAAGGCACATCAAAGTCACAATTGAATGTCGCTAAGACCAAATTAAAAGTTTTAGTCAACCATCTTTATTATCAAAAAGCAAAGTAATCATGGAAAATCAAGATATTTTTAACCAATTCAAAAAAGCCGCCGACAACGCTGAGTCGCCCGATTTTGCCTCGATGGAAAAAGTCTGGTCGCGTGTGGAGGAAAAATTGGACACCAAAGAGCTAAAAAAAGCCACCAACCTTTGGAAAAAAATTGCAGTAGCCGCTTCACTCCTATTGGTTTCAACATTAGGATATCAATTCCTGAAAAAGGACCAACCGGTAACAAATACTCATGATGTCATTGTTCAAAAAGACACCATTCAACAAACAACAAACCCAAATAATGACGCCGTAGTTTCGACAGAACCGGTTCATCCGGCCATTAAAGAAGAAGCGGAAGCCATTTTGAAAAAACAAATGGTAGTGTCAAACCAAGTGGCTGTAGAAGAAGTTTCCGAATCTGTAAAAGGAATAAATGACAGTCTTAAATATGTTTTTGTAAGTCCGAAAGTGACCTTAAAAAGTGCATCGCCTGAAATACCACCGGTAGCGAACGAAAAGCATAAAGCCAAAGACATGGAATTTTTTATCAACCAGGAAAACAAGGTTTCTAATGCCAAAAAAGAAATGCCGCTGCTGGTTTTTGATGACCAAGCCACCAATAAACAAACGGTAAAAGAAGTGGAAATGGACGAAATAGAATCCATCATCGAGCTTCCCGATCCTCTCTATATTATCAACGGTGTGGAATACACCGAACAAGAATTATTCGGGCCCAACCCAACCAGTCCTTACACCCCGTTAAACGAACAAGAAATCGATTCCATTTCCATACTGCAGAAGGAAAAAGCGATTTCCGTTTACGGTCAAAAAGGCAAAAAAGGCGTCGTCATTATCTCTACCAAAAACGGAAAACCGGCGGCCAAAAAACGCAAATAAATCAGTCTAATCTTTTAAAATCCAACGTCATGAAAAATTTCAAAAAGTTTTCATTAGGCATCGCTATGCTTATAAGTTTCCTAAGCTTCGGACAAGACCCTAGCACAAGCGAATTGACAAAACTAAAAACCATTACCGGAATAGTATCCGATAAAACCGGGCCGCTACCGGGTGCTAACGTTATCGTTCAAGGAACAAATAGGGCTACTCAAACCGATTTCGACGGTAACTATTCTATACTGGCTAAAGAAGGAGAAAAATTGGTTTTCAGCTTTGTCGGTTACAATAGCAAAACCCTGAAAGTAGGAAAATCAAATACAATTAATGTCATCTTGGATGGAGGCGCTAATTTGTCAGAAGTGGTAATAACTGCTTATGAATATGATGACAATTCCGGATACAGAGCACCTTCAAGAAGTAAATCTGAAATATCAAAAACAACAGTATCTGCTAAAACAAAAGTCAATACGTCTAATTCTGGTTATCTTAATACTATGCAAGGAAATGCTCCTGGATTACGAATCAGCCATAGTTCAGGAAGTCCGGGCGCTTCAAAATGGTTAATTAAAGGTTCTTCATCAATAAGCGGCGCTTACACTCCCATCATCATAATAGACGGCGTTCCGGCTAAAGCAGAAGAGTTTAGAAAGCTCAAGCCGGAAGACATCCGTAAAGTTAATACCATCAGAGATATTGCTGCCACGGCTCTTTACGGTAATCGGGCCGCAAACGGTGTCATAGTGGTAGAAACTAAAAACGGTGTACCACAAAAATTGTCTGAAGAGGAATTGGAAAAAAGATTCCAAGCCATAGATAGCATTACGACACCTATCAAGGTAGAACCCAACAATGAAGACTACGAAAGCTTTGTAGAAAATGCTTTTGAAAGTCCGAAATCGGCACCATTATCAACTTTTTCTATAGACGTGGATAATGCTTCTTACACTAACGTTCGACGTTTTATCAACAACGGACAGTCAGTTCCCAAAGATGCTGTTCGTGTAGAGGAAATGGTGAATTTCTTTAAATACCAATACCCGCAACCTACGGGCGAACATCCTTTTTCTATCAATACGGAATACAGCGATTGCCCTTGGAATAAAGACAATAAACTGGTGCGCATTGGTTTACAAGGCAAAGACATTCCAACTGATAATTTACCCAAATCAAATTTGGTCTTCTTGATCGATGTTTCCGGTTCAATGGGAGATGCTAACAAATTGCCGTTGCTTAAAGAATCGATGAAAGTGCTGGTAAACCAATTGAGAGATGAGGATAAAATTGCCATGGTGGTTTACGCCGGAGCCGCGGGATTAGTGTTACCGCCAACCTCGGGCAAAGACAAAAAAACCATCACCGACGCTTTGGAAAAACTACAATCCGGTGGCAGTACAGCTGGTGGCGCGGGTATTGAATTGGCTTATAAAACAGCCGAAGAAAATTTTATCAAAGGCGGAAACAACAGAGTAATTTTGGCAACCGATGGCGATTTTAATGTAGGAGCTTCTTCGGATAAAGACATGCAGACCTTGATTGAAGAGAAAAGAAAATCGGGTGTGTTCTTGACTTGTTTGGGTTACGGCATGGGCAATTACAAAGACAGCAAATTGGAAACCTTAGCCGACAAAGGCAACGGAAATTACGCTTATATCGACAACATTCAGGAAGCCAATCGCTTTTTGGGCAAAGAATTCAAAGGGTCGATGTTTGCTATCGCGAAAGATGTTAAAATCCAAATTGAGTTCAACCCAGCGCATGTAAAAGCTTACCGTTTGATAGGTTACGAAAACCGAAAATTACGAGCTGAAGATTTTAAAAACGATGCCATTGATGCCGGAGAATTGGGCAGCGGACATATGGTAACCGCTTTATACGAAATCATTCCGACAGCTGCGAAAAGTGACTTTTTTGTCGATACCGATGAGTTGAAATACACCAAAGTTGAGCCAAGTAAAACCAAATTCAATGACGAATTGGCCACCATAAAATTCCGCTACAAAAAACCGGACGGCAGCAAAAGTATCGAAATGGTTCAAGTGATTGATAACAAAGTCAATGTTTTGGAAACAGCTTCGAGCGGATTCAAATTCAGCACCGCTGTGGCTTGGTTCGGATTGAAATTAAGAGATTCGAAATTAGTTACCAATAAGTCTTCTGCCGAAATTAAAAAATTAGCGCGCGAAGGTTTGGCCAATGATGAAGACGGTTATAAAGCAGAGTTTATTCGCTTAGTAGAAGCCGTGCAATAGTTTAGTTGGGTGTTTTTGGGTTGATGAAGAAACCCTGTTGGGATGCACACCTACAGGGTTTCAATTCAATTATACTAATCCCGACAAAAATTCGTTTACTGGTTAATCAATCTTAATTTATTTCCCATGAAAAAAATTCTTTTACTGGCCATCATTTTGACCTCCATCACAACATTCAGCCAAGAAAAAAACTTTATCGACCAACCTTATTTGGAGGTGCAAGGCAAAGCCGATACTTTGGTCACCCCTAACCGAATTTATATCGACGTACTGGTTTCTGAAAAAGACACCAAAGGCAAAAAATCGGTAGAAGAATTGGAAAGCGAAATGCTGGCCAAACTCAAATCACTAGGCATCGACACCGAAAAAAATGTTACGATGCAAGACATGATGAGTAATTTCAAAAAATTCTTTCTGAAACAAACAGATATTCAAAAAGCCAAATCGTATTCGATTTTAGTTTACGATGCCAAAACAACAGCGAAAGTTTTTATCGGATTGGAAGAAGTTGGTATTTCCAACGTCAGAATCGATAAATTGGAACATTCAGAAGAAAAAAAACTCCAATTGGTGATGAATTCCAAAGCCATGGAAAATGCTAAAGCCAATGCGTTAAGTTTCACCAAACCTTTAGGACAAAATGTTGGAAAGGCTTTGCTTGTTATTCAGAATCAAAGCGTTGCTTACCGCGGAAATGCCAATCAAATTAGAATTCGTGGACTAGCCCTACAAGAAGTAGCCTATAAATCCAAATCAAGTGAATATAACGAAAATATCGAATTTGAAAAAATTACAATCGCGAGCGATATAAATGTTCGCTTCGCCTTAGAATGATAAATTGTGGTAATTTGTTGATGCAAAAACCCGTCAGATTCTTGGAACTTGACGGGTTTTGATTTTTATAAAATTTGCTGAACACTGCCAACCGAGCACTGATCACTATTTCTCTATCTCTTTCAAACTCTCCATTTTCTTGTGGGCCAAGAATCCTTTGATGTCCTCAAAATGTTCTTTTACGCGTTTGTTCCCAAATTCGAATACTTTTTCGGCCAAACCGTCTAAGAAATCACGGTCGTGAGATACAAGAATTAAAGTTCCGTCAAAGTCTTTCAAAGCGTCTTTGATGATGTCTTTGGTCTTCATATCTAAGTGATTGGAAGGTTCATCCAGAATTAACAAATTCACCGGTTCCAATAACAATTTGATCATGGCCAAACGCGTTTTTTCACCACCGGAAAGCACTTTGACTTTCTTCTGAATGTCATCGCCTTGGAACATAAAAGCACCTAAAATATTTTTGATTTGCGTGCGGACATCGCCCACAGCTATATTGTCTATTGTTTCAAAAATGGTAGCATTTTCATCTAATAATGATGCTTGATTTTGGGCAAAGTAACCAATTTGAGCATTGTGTCCAACCTCAACATTACCACTGTTGATTTCTATTTCTTTCATGATGGCTTTGATCATGGTCGATTTTCCTTCACCGTTTTTCCCAACAAAAGCCACTTTTTGTCCGCGCTCTATCACCATATTGGCGTCTTTAAAAATAACTTTATCGCCATAAGATTTCTCTAAATCACGCACAATTACAGGATATTGTCCGGAACGTACCGAAGGTGGAAATTTCAATTTCAAAGCAGAAGTATCAATCTCATCAATTTCTACCGGAACTAATTTTTCTAACATACGAACCCGCGATTGTACTTGCTCGGTTTTAGAAAAAGTACCGCGGAAACGCTCTATAAATGCTTGATTATCGGCAATAAACTTTTGTTGCTCGTCGTAGGCTTTTTGTTGGTGCACTCTACGGTCTTTGCGCAGTTCCAAATAATGAGAATATTTGGCTTTGTAATCGTAAATTCTACCCATCGTTACTTCAATAGTTCGATTGGTAATGTTGTCTACGAAAGCTCTGTCGTGGGAAATCACCATTACCGCTTTCGCCTGATTGATTAAAAAATCTTCCAGCCACTGAATGCTGTCCATATCTAAGTGATTAGTTGGCTCATCCAGCAAAATCAAATCGGGTTGTTTCAAAAGAATCTTGGCCAACTCGATACGCATTCTCCATCCTCCGGAAAACTCTGAGGTTGGGCGATTGAAATCTTCTCTGACAAAACCTAATCCCTTCAAGACCTTCTCTACTTCGGCTTCGTAATTAACTTCATCTATCGAATAATATTTTTCACTCAACTCCGATACACGCTCAATCAACTTCATATAATCATCGCTTTCATAATCGGTACGAATGGTTAATTGCTCATTGATGTCGTCGATTTCGGCTTTCATTTTAAACACTTCGGCAAAGGCTTTGGAAGCTTCTTCCATCACTGTGCAATTGTCCGCAGCCAATAAATGCTGGGGCAAATAAGCAATAACAGCTTCCTTCGGAGCAGAAATATTTCCGCGAGACGGTTTGTTTTCTCCGGCTACAATTTTTAACAAGGTCGATTTTCCGGCACCGTTTTTACCCATCAAGGCAATTTTATCTGTTTCATTAATGGCAAAAGTTACCTCACTGAATAAAGTAGTACCGCCAAACTCTACGGCTATATCGTTAATTGTAATCATTAATTTCTATTGAGCTTCCAGCGGTCAGCTTTTAGCAGTTAGTGTTAAATTCTTATTCCTTTCCTTTCTTTTGCTAATAGCTTATGGCTAATAGCTGAAAGCATTTTTTGAAGGTGCAAAGATAGTTTAATTTAGAAATGTGACAATGTGGAAATGTACCAATGTAGCAATACCTGATTCTTGCAAAAAAAATTAATAACAATAACGATATAATTGCTTTAAAACCGGAATTGGCAATTTTGATTGTTTTAATTTTGCATGGTGTAACCTTTAGTTTTGAATATGCCGTTATTAGATTACAGTTTTTTAGCCAAAATTTTACCCAAAGCCAAGATTAATAAAGGTTATAGAAAAGCCAAAAAATCTTATCTCAACAGGATTAGACTAGCTACTTCATTATTTTTCTTTGGTATGGGATTTTGCTTTTCGACTTGGGCAAGCCGAATTCCGGATATCAAATCGATATTGCAATTAAGTGAAGCTGAATTGGGTACCATGCTTTTTGCTTTACCGATTGGGCAATTGGTAGCGATGCCGTTTACAGGAAAAATTGTGACTAAATATGGCAGTAGAAACATCTCTATTTCAGGGCTATTACTTTATGCATTTTGCTTGATTTTTATCGGATTGGCAACCCAACCTTGGCATTTAGCCACCGGATTGTTTTTGTTTGGTTTCTTTTGTAACTTCTGTAATATTGCGGTGAACGCACAAGGCGTTTATACCCAACAATTATTTGAAAAACCTATAATTGGTTCGTTTCACGGTTCTTGGAGTTTGGCCGGTTTTTTTGGCGCATTGGTGGGCTTACTCATGCTAACAATAAAATGGACACCGTTGCAACATTTTGTTTTTGCTTTTGCATTTATAGTAGTAATCATATTAACCAACTACAAATACATCATCAAAACCAAATCGAAACAAGAAGGAGAAAAAACGAGTTATTCCTTTTGGAAAAATCCTGATAAAACTTTGTTATGGTTGGGTGTGATATGTTTTTGTGGCATGGCCAGCGAAGGCATTATGTTTGATTGGAGTGGTGTTTATTTCAAAGAAATTATAAAAGCGCCCGGTGCATTAGTGGTTTTGGGCTATACTACTTTTATGATCAGTATGGCTTCGGGTAGATTTTTGAGTGATTTTTTAGTCGCTAAATATGGTGCCAAAAAAGTGCTTATCATAAGTGGTTTAGTCATTTCAACCGGATTGTACATGGCTGTTTTATTGCCTTTTATCATTCCGTGCATGATTGCTTTTATGATGGTGGGTTTTGGTGTTTCGAATGTAGTTCCCATCATTTTCAACATTGCCGGAAATAATAAAAATGTTCCAACCGGTATTGCGTTGACGATAGTTACCAGTATTAGTTTCCTAGGATTTTTAATTGGTCCGCCAATAATTGGTTTCATAGCAGAATTGACGAGTTTGAAATATTCGTTTGCTATGATTGGGGTTTTTGGGGTTTTTATTTCGATGTTGGTTTGGCGATTAAAAGTAATCGAATAATTAAATACTCATTCTGAATTCTTCGATCACCGGATTGGCTTTACCGAAATCCACTTCCTGAATAAACAATTCCACCGGTTTTGTAGTTTGAACACTAGGCAAAACATTGGCCTGATTGTTATTCCGAATAACCACAGTAAGGTTGGCTGCCTCGAGTTTTTCTTTTAAACTAACGGCTAAAATTTCTTCGCCTGAAAATATTTTGATCAATCCCATTTTTTTGAATTACGAATTATGAATTATGACAATTATTCTTCTATTTCGAAGAAAAGCGGTTCTATCATTACTTTTTCGGCAAGCACTTCTACTCTTTCCGTTATTTGGGAACAGAAAAATAATCGCTGTGTTTTTTCGATACTCTGTGACAAACGCAACACTACGGCATCCATTCGGTTTCTGAATAAAATATCAGCATCATCAACTACAAACATCTTGATGGTATTGCTGTTAAAACCGGCTGAGGAGAACATGGCGTTAATTTTATTGGGCGTTCCGATTAAAATATCCAAACCCATCGACACTATATTTTTGTCGTAATCGATATCTCCTTTGTCATGCACTCCGAAAATACTCAAATCGTGATAGGTTCCAAGTTTGAGAAACATTTCTTCCATTTCCAAGACACGTTCTTTATTTTCCACCAATATCAAAGCACGTGTACTTTCTCCAACCGATTTTTCTAATCGTTGGATAACATTGAGTACTATAGTAGTAGTTTTTCCGCTGCCTTCGGGTGATTGAATTACGGCATCCGAACCACTTTTAACAGTGGAAAAGGTTTCTTCTTGGATCTCATTGGCTTTGGTTAAACCGTGTTCAATGAGGGCTTTTTGAAGGTTTGGGTTTATTTTTTTTAAGTTCATATTTTTTTTAGCTTTTAGCGCTTAGCTTTTAGCTTTTAGCAAAATCTGCTAACTGCTAATTGCTGACAGCTATTTAGAAGCAAACAATTTTACATCCATTTCCGAAATCTCGCTTCCGCCAAGGATAATCAGTCTTTCTACTACGTTTCTCAGTTCGCGAATGTTTCCGGTCCAATCGTATTCTTGCAGTAATTTGATGGCGTCTTTGGAAAAAACTTTGGTTGCGTTGCCTTGTTCTTCTGCAATTTTTACGGCAAAATGTTCTATTAATAACGGAATATCATCTCGTCTGTCGTTTAATGCAGGCACTTTAATTAAGATAACCGCCAAACGATGGTACAAGTCTTCCCGGAAACGACCTTCGGCGATTTCTTTTTTCAAATCCTTGTTGGTCGCTGCAATAACACGTACATTGATTTTAATATCTTTATCGGCACCGACTCTTTGTATCAAACTTTCCTGTAAAGCGCGTAATACTTTAGCTTGGGCCGATAAACTCATGTCTCCTATTTCATCCAGAAAAATTGTTCCGCCATCCGCTGCTTCGAATTTTCCTGCGCGGTCTTTTACGGCAGAAGTAAAAGCGCCTTTCACGTGACCGAACAGTTCGCTTTCGATTAATTCTGACGGAATCGCAGCGCAATTCACTTCTATCATAGGTGCTGTAGCGCGTTCACTCTTCTCGTGTAATTGATGGGCAACCAATTCTTTTCCGGTACCGTTTGGTCCGGTGATGAGCACGCGAGCATCGGTTTGAGCAACTTTTTCAATCATCAACTTAATTTGATTGATAGGTTCGCTCTCGCCTATGATTTCGTAGTTTTTGGAAACCTTTTTCTTTAAAATTTTATTTTCGACAACCAATTGCTTTTTGTCTAAAGCATTGCGAACCGTATTCAATAATCGATTCAAATCGGGTGGTTTGGAGATGTAATCAAAAGCTCCTAAACGCATGGTATTGACAGCCGTCTCCAAATCGCCGTGACCGGAAATCATGACCATCGGAATTTCGGGTTTTATTTTTTTGACCGCTTCGAGCAACTCTTCACCGCTCATTTTGGGCATCTTAATGTCGCACAACACCAAGTCGTAGTCTTCGTTTTTGATTTTTTCAAAACCCTGCTTGCCGTCTTCAGCTTCTTCAACTGTGTAAGTATCGCTTTCTTCCGAAAGGATTTTGATCAACACTCTTCTGATAGCGGCTTCGTCTTCGATGATTAGTATTTTGGGCATATGTTATGGTTGTCTGTTATCGGTTGTCGGTTGTTGGCAAATAATCTTAAATCCTTTATGATTGGCTTTTTAGCCCTGATTGGAGTGGAAATCCTTTTTTAAATGCTTTAGCAATTTAAAAAAGATTGCAACGGAAAGCAGGAATATGGATTATTCTTTGCCCGAGCCATTCGCTCCCAATCAGTTTCGACAAAAATAAGATAATTTCACATTTGGCGGTTCATAAAAATAGATTTAATACTTTTACAACTTCAAAACAAACCATTATGTCTACTGCAAAAAAAGATTACAAAAGAATTACCACTAAATCCTTGTTTGACATGAAAGCCAATGGCGAGAAAATCTCGATGTTGACTGCCTATGATTATACCATGGCAAAAATTGTTGATTCTGCAGGAGTTGATGTAATCTTGGTGGGCGATTCCGCCAGTAATGTGATGGCCGGACACGAAACGACTTTGCCGATTACTTTGGATCAAATGATTTATCATGCATCAGCAGTAGTTCGTGCCATTGACCGTGCATTAGTGGTGGTGGATTTGCCTTTTGGCAGTTACCAAAGTGACCCGAAAGAAGCCTTGCGCTCTGCCATTAGAATCATGAAAGAAAGCGGTGGTCATGCGGTAAAATTGGAAGGTGGCAGCGAAATTAAAGAAAGTATCAAACGCATATTGAATGCCGGTATTCCGGTGATGGGCCATTTGGGTTTGACCCCGCAATCCATCTATAAATTCGGCACTTACACCGTTCGTGCTAAAGAAGAAGCCGAAGCGGAACAATTAATTGAAGATGCTAAATTGTTAGAAAAACTAGGCTGTTTTGCGTTGGTTTTAGAAAAAATTCCGGCGGCATTGGCCGAGAAAGTAGCCAAGACCATTTCTATTCCGGTCATTGGTATTGGCGCCGGTGGTGGTGTTGACGGACAGGTTTTGGTGATACACGATATGTTGGGCATGAACAATGAGTTCAGTCCGAGATTCCTAAGACGATATTTAAATTTATATGAGCAAATGACATCCGCTATTGGAAATTATGTGGCTGATGTAAAGTCGAGTGATTTTCCAAATGCTAATGAGCAATATTAATTCAGATTTGAAAATTTGAAGATTTGAAAATTTGAAAATGAAAGAAGTCTCTACTAAAGACAACTTAAAGGTTTTACACGAAGACAACCATATTATTGTGGTTAACAAACGTGTTGGCGATATTGTTCAAGGAGATAAAACCGGAGACAAACCGCTGTCGGAAGTTGTTAAAGAATACCTCAAAGACAAATACAACAAACCCGGAGAAGTGTTTCTCGGAGTGGTTCACCGCTTAGACCGACCAACCACAGGCATAGTTATTTTTGCCCGAACCAGTAAGGCTTTAACCCGATTGAATGAATTGTTCAGCAAACGCGAAACACAGAAAACGTATTGGGCTGTGGTGAAAAACAAACCCCCAAAAACAGAAGATAATTTAGTCCATTTTCTGAAAAGAAACGAGAAAAACAACACTTCCAAAGCGCATCTCAAAGAAGTTCCTGAAAGCAAAAAAGCCAGTTTAGACTACAAAATCATCCGTGAACTCAATAATTATTTTGCTTTAGAAATCAACTTGCACACCGGGAGACACCACCAAATCAGAGCGCAATTGTCGGCCATTGGTTGTCCAATTAAAGGCGACTTGAAATATGGGTTTGACCGGAGTAATCCTGACGGCGGGATTCATTTGCATGCCCGAAGACTGGTTTTCATCCATCCGGTAACTAAAAAAACTCTTGAAATTATAGCACCAACACCAAATGAAGTAATTTGGAACGCTTTGTAAACTAAAATGACTATTTTTACAACTATAGTTGTATTAGGGTTTTCAAAAAACCAACTGTTATAACCTAAATCAATCTTACCTATGAAGCAAATCATTGTAACCGCAAGTCTTTTAATTGGGCTAAACACTTTTGCCCAAGACCATTACTCAGGCATAAGTACTTCTAACCGAGTTGGTATTTTAAATGCTAATATTAATCCGGCTGAATTGACCAATTTGTCTAAAAAATTTGAAGTCAATATTTACGGCTTGAGTTTTAACGTAGCCAACAACAAAATTGCCTTTAGTGATATTTCCTCGGATGCCGATTTTGAAACCTTGATTTTTCAAGGAAGCAGTCCGGTAAACGCCCGAATTGATGCTGAAATTAACGGTCCGGGATTGGCCATACGTTGGCAAAAATGGGGTTTTGCCATTACCACAAAAGCACATGCCAAGTTTGACATGGTGGATATCGACCCTACTATCGGAAATGCTATCACCAGCGACAATGTGCTTTTGAACACTACCCTATTGAACAATCCAAATAACCAAAGATTGAGCGGCACTTCTTATGGTGAAATAGGTTTGTCGGCAGCGCGAACTTTTTTTGAAAACGACAACCATAAATTCAGTGCCGGGGTTACTTTGAAGATTTTGTTTCCGGGTTCTTATTCCAACTTTGGTTTGAGCAATTTAAACGGAACCGTAACCGAAAATGCTTCCGGTGCCTTTCTAACGACTAATTCTCCGGCGACTTTAAATATTGCCTATTCCGGAAATTTGGCCGATAGTTTCACCAATTTTGAAGATTACAGCCAATCGATTTTTGGCGGAATGAACGGTTTTGCCGGAGATATTGGTTTTAACTACCAATGGAAAAAAGGCAAAGACTATAAATTAAATGCCGGATTATCCATTAGAAACATTGGCAGTATGACATTTAAAGGAGACAACAATTCATCGACGAACTATGTGTTTTCTACCCAAACTGCCGGACCTTTAGATTTAAGTCTTTTTGAAAATGTGGATAATTTGAGTGATGTAGAAACTATTTTAAGAGACAATGGATATATTACTGAATTACCTCAAGACAACGATTTTAAAGTAAAATTGCCTACTGTACTTTCTACTTATGCCGATTTTAAAATTGTCCCTAAACTTTATCTAACAGCTTATTTACAACAAAAAGTCAATGAAGATTCGGGCAATGATCAAATCACGGTGCCTAACATTTTCAGCCTTACACCCAGAGTTAATTTAGGCTTCTTTGAAGCTTATGCACCGGTAAGTTTTAATGAAATCTCGGGTACTAATGTTGGTTTAGGCTTCAGATTAGGCGGTTTCTACTTAGGTACCAGTTCCTTAATTACGGCATTGGTAAGTGACAGTAAACAAGGTGATATTTATACCGGATTCCGCTGGGCATTTTTGTAATATAATGTAGCAGTTTCTGTTTAAAAATGCTATATTAGCCAAGCTAATTTATTTTGTCATGATTTTTAAAACGGATTTGAATTACAGGAAACAATCGTTACTGAAATTACTGCTGACCGTTCAAAAAAAAGAGACCGAAATCATCCAAGCCTTATATGATGATTTTAAAAAACCGGCATTTGAAGCGGTTGCAACTGAAACAAGTTACATTGTTTCCGAACTCGAGTATACCATCAAAAATCTTACTAATTGGGCAAAACCACAATGGGTTTTGCCTTCTTTTTTGAATTTTCCATCTTCAGATTATATCCATAAAGAACCTTATGGTAAGGTTTTGATTATCGCGCCATGGAATTATCCTTATCAATTGGTGTTCGCGCCATTAATCGCAGCAGTTGCTGCCGGGAATCAGGTGGTCGTTAAACCTTCGGAATTGACACCGAATACTTCGAAAGTCATCGCTAAAATCATCCTTGAAACTTTTGAAAAAAATCATGTCGAGTGTGTAGTAGGCGGAACAGAAGTTGCCCAAAACTTACTGACACAACGTTGGGATTACATTTTCTTTACAGGAAGTGTCGCTGTAGGCAAAATAGTAGCCAAAGCAGCCGCTGAAAACTTAACGCCGGTGACTTTGGAATTAGGCGGGAAAAACCCTTGTATTATTGAACCGACGGCGAATTTGAAATTGACGGCTAAGCGAATAGTTTGGGGGAAATTCCTCAATGCCGGACAAACCTGTATTGCGCCCGATTATCTGCTGGTTCACCATAGTATAAAACCAAAACTAATCGAATTACTGAAGGAAGAAATCATTTTGGCCTACGGAAAAAACCCCGAGATTTCATCGGATTATCCACGTATTATCAACGAAAAAAACTGGAAACGACAACTCTCGCTTATAGAAAACGAAACCCTACTTTTCGGCGGACAATCGAGTGCTGATGATTTTTACCTCGCGCCTACTTTACTCGATGAACCTTCGCTTGACAGTTTGGTGATGCAAGAAGAAATTTTTGGTCCGATATTACCCGTTTTAGGTTATCAAACGGAAGCCGATTTAGCCCAAATCATTACCCGATATGAAAAACCTCTTTCGTTGTATGTGTTTACCCAAGACCAATCTTTTGCACAAAAAATAATCACTCAATATTCTTTTGGCGGTGGATGTATCAACGATACGCTGATTCATTTTGCCAACAAACGACTGCCTTTTGGCGGTGTTGGTCATAGCGGTATCGGAGCTTATCATGGCCAAAGAAGTTTTGACCTATTCTCACACCATAAAGCTTTGGTTAAAAAAGCCAATTGGCTCGATATACCAATTCGATACGCACCATATGAAGGAAAACTTAATAGGTTAAAAAAAATACTGAAATGGTTTTGATTAATATCAAATATTAAAAAATAAACAGTATTTTTATTTTTGATTTTTTTAACGTTTAGAAAAAAGTCGCTAATTGTATAATTTGTTTTAAAACTGTCCTACATTGAGTTACATTTTTTCACTAGCTATTGCCATTAACAGTTATGTCATAATAGCTTTATTATTGATAGTCATGTTTTTATTTTACATGGCCATTCACAATACATCAAAGAAAAGATTAAACTTAAATATTTCAAAATACGATGAGTTTGAACCAAAAGAGGAACAATTCCGCATCTACTTTTTATTCTTTGGAATCACAATTCCGCTGGTAGAAACCATAGTCAATTTTTTTGAGATAAGAAATACCGACTATCTGTTGGTTAATTTCACGATCGGCGGATTGTTACTGCTGTTTTATTTTTTGTCAAACAATATTCCATCGGTTTTTAAAAACATCAATGCTATTTTCATTGCATTTTACCTAACTTATTTTTGTTTTATCGGTTACAATGTTTTCTTTAAACCCTTTGAACTCATATCGTATATCTATTTTATCATTGGTTTCTTTTTGTCTTATTTTGTTTTAAAAAACATCCAACAATATTGGTGTTTTGTGGGAATATTGTTTTTGTTTTTATTCTTTAGTTACCAAACGGCCATGATTGACCAAAAGCTGACCGTTTTGTTAGTTGTTACATTTATTTCCATCATAGCCATACATATTTCAAGACACTTAGCTTTAATTGAAATAAAGAATAAGTTTCTTTTTTCCAATATAGTGGTCAATAATGGGAATTCTTTGATTATGACAACCAATAAAAAAGGAGAAGTGTCATTTTGCAGCGAATCAGTCGAGCTGATTTTAGGTTATAAGGTGGAAGATGTTTTGGGAATGGGCTTTTGGAAATTAACCGAAGATTCCGAATTCATTGGAGAAGCTTATCACCAATCCTTTGTGGATGATCGCTCTTACATCCGAAAACTGAAGTGTAAAAACGGAGAATATAAATTTATCCAATGGAAGGATAAAAAATATGCCGACGATATTGTAATCGGCATTGGTCAAGATGTTACGGAGCAAATGAAAATTAAAGACCAATACCGAAGTTTGATTGAATCGGCTGCAGATTTAATTTATGAAATTGACTTAACTGCAATTGTGACTTATGTCAATCAGTTTGCCGTAAAAACCTTGGGCTACGAAAAAGAAGATATCTTAGGAAAACACTTCTCTAACTTTGTACGAAATGATTATTTGGAATATGTTACCGATTTCTATAAAGAAGTTCCCAAAGAAACTGAAGAGTACAGTGATTTAGTATTTCCGTTGCTAAAAAAGGAAGGAGATACGATATGGGTTTCGCAAAAAGTAACGCTAAAAAAAGATGAAAACGGACATATCTTGGGCTATTCTGCAATTGCCCGAGATATTACCTTGGTAAAAAATCTGGAGATTGAACATTACAACCGAAGCAAAAAAGTTCGCATTCACAATGAAACACTCAAGATTTTAACGTCTCAAAGTTATTCCAACAAAGATACTTTCAACGGAATTTTAAAAAACATCCTTAAAGTAGCTGCCACAAATTGCGCCATCGACAGGGTAAGTTATTGGGCTTACTTGCCTGAAGGCATCAAATGTGAAAGTATGTATTATCTTAAAAGCGATAGGTTTGAAAAAAACTTTTTTATCGAAAACTTAAAGTTTCCGGTTTACTTTTCTCACTTAAATACCGGTATGCAAATTGTGGCTTCAAACGTTTATAACAACAGTATTACTGAAGAACTTTGTTTGGAGTATTTCCCGAAACACAACATCATGTCGTTATTGGATACACCCATTTTTATCAACGGGAAAATTATCGGTATCTTGTGTTTTGAGAAAACAGATTCAGCTGTTGAATGGGACAATGAAGACATTAACTTTTCGCGTTCTATTGCCGATTTAATTGCCATTGCCATAGAATCACAATTGTTGTTGGAATCGGATAAAAAACTATCCTACAAAAGTGAAATTCTAACCGTTATCAGTAGAAATATTGACAAGTTTTTGTTGAGTAAAAATACCGACGAAATCTTAAAAAGCATTGTCAATGAAATTGGAAAAGTGCTTAAAGTGGATAAAATTTCATTCTTTGCTTATAAACAAACTGAAGACCTTTACTACCAAAGACACCGGTGGATAGCCTCAGAAAACGGTTTTACGTCAACCAACGAGGCGTTACAAAATATTTCTAATGAATTGCTTTCATTTGTGCTCAAACAAATGGAAGAACATTACTATTATGCAGCCATTGTCAGAAAAATAAAAGACGAACCTACCAAACTTTTTTTAGAGGCTTTCAATATAAAATCGGTGCTTTTCTTGCCCATTTTTGTCAAAAACAAACTCCACGGCTTTTTGGTGTTTGATGATTCTTCTATAGAAAGAGAATGGTCAATAGACGAAATAACCATCTTACAATCATTGGCCAATAATATTTCTTCTGCGTTCGAACGAAACATCAATGAAGCCATAATTCAGGAAAGTGAAGAAAAATTCCGATTGTTGGCCAACAATATACCCGGTACGGTTCACTTGTCAAAATACGATGAAAAATGGTCGAAAATCTATCTCAATGACGAAATTGAGAAACTTACCGGATATCCGAAAGAAGATTTTCTGCAAAATAAAATGTTCTATATCGATTTGGTTCATCCTGATGACATTGAAATTGTCAGAAACAAAGCCAATGAATTGTTCCGCGAAAAACAAAAAATTCATTTAATCTATCGCATCATTAATAAATCGGGGCAATACATTTGGGTAGAAGAATTTGGTGAGCCTATTTTCAAAAACCAAGATATCGTATATATTGTTGGGATTTTTATTGATATTACCCAACGAATGGAAGCCGAAGAAGCCATCAAAGCCAAAAATTATGCAGAAGCGGCTAACCGAGCCAAATCGGAATTCTTGGCCAATATGAGTCACGAAATCCGAACGCCATTAAACGGAATTATAGGTTTTACCGAATTGTTGATGAATACCAATTTGGAAAGCATTCAAAAACAATACATGGATACCATCAATCAATCAGCTAATTCATTGATGGAAGTAATCAACAACATTCTGGATTTCTCCAAAATCGAATCGGGGAAACTGGAGCTGAATGTAGAAAAAATCAACCTCTCCGAACTATTACATCAGGTAATTGACCTCATCCAATATGAAGCCGATAATAAAAAACTGGCTTTGCATCTTAACATCGACAACGAAGTACCGCCATCGGTTTGGTTGGACTATATCAGAATCAAACAAATCTTAATCAATTTACTGAACAATGCCATAAAATTTACGGAAAACGGCAGCGTTAGTTTGAAAGTAAGTGTAGTCAAAAAAATAAGCCCTCAAAAAATACAATTACTCTTTGCCGTAAAAGATACAGGAATTGGTATTCACAAAAACAATCAGCAAAAAATCTTTGAAGCATTTTCACAAGAAGACAATTCTACTTCTAAGAAATTTGGTGGAACCGGCTTAGGTCTATCGATCTCAAATCAGTTGTTAGGCTTGATGGATAGTCATCTTGAACTCAAAAGCGAACCCAATAACGGCAGTGAATTCAGCTTTATACTAGAAGTTGAATCTTCTAACGAATCAACCGAAACAGTTAAACTAAGCGACAAAATTGTCAATGTAAATTTAGCCGGTAATGTAATCACCACAGAGCATAAATTGGTTTACATAGTGGAAGACAACAAAATCAACATGCTATTAGCCAAAACTTTAGTCAAGCAAATAATGCCGAATGCTGAAATTATTGAATTACAAAATGGTAAAGAGGCATTAGAAAAAACAGAAAATCTTCGTCCCGATTTGATTTTGATGGACATTCAAATGCCTGTCATGAATGGTTATGAATCAACTGAAGCTATCCGAAAACTACCCAATTCAGAACAAATCCCTATTATCGCACTTACTGCCGGAACTGTTTTGGGTGAAAAAGAAAAATGTTTGCAATTCGGTATGAATGATTACATTCCAAAACCTATCGATAAAGAAGTTTTGGAAAAAATTATTAGAGAAGTTATGCAATTAAACTAAATATTTAAATTATGAAATGGGATAAAAAAGAAAGCGGCAATTTTGAAGACCGCAGAGGTATGTCGGGTGGAGGAAAAGCCATTTTAGGTGGAGGAATCATCGGGATTGTAGTTTTATTGCTGAACATGTTTGGTGGTGAAACCGGTCAAACAATCGGTACCATTATCGAACAAACCCAAGGAACACAAACACAAACTGAAGGAACCCAAACTCGAGAACTTTCGGCTGAAGAAAAACAACTCGGTGATTTTTCTGAATCTTGTTTTGTGTACAATAACGAAACATGGGCTACCATTTTTCAAGAAAACAACATGACCTTCGAAGAACCGGGCATGGTGTTGTTTGATGACGGTGTAAATACGGCTTGCGGAAGCGCCACATCAGCTTCCGGACCGTTTTATTGTCCCGGAGATAAAAAAATCTATATGGATTTGCGCTTCTTTGAAGAACTCAAAACCCGATTTGGAGCGCAAGGCGGCGACTTCGCAATTGCTTACGTCATTGCACATGAAATGGGACATCACTTGCAAACTATCCTAGGTACTTCGGGAAAAGTACGCCAATTACAGCAAAGCAAAAGCGAAAAAGAAGCCAATAAACTCTCCGTATGCTTAGAGTTACAAGCCGATTTCTATGCGGGAGTTTGGGCACATTATAACAAAAACCTTTTAGAAGAAGGCGATATTGAAGAAGCTTTGAGTGCAGCTCATGCTGTAGGTGATGACGCTATTCAAAGTAAAATGCAAGGTCATGTTACACCTGATAGTTTTACACATGGCACCTCAGAGCAACGAATGTATTGGTTTAAAAAAGGGTATAACTCAGGCGACATTAAACAGGGCGATACCTTCTCTGCGCTATTGGATTAATAATAAACAGTTATTTATGGCAAAAATCACAATTCAAAAAATAAATTTATCTTTTATTGCATAAATCACAAATCGTGTTTAACAGCTTCATTTTAAAGACAATTTCAAAGTATTTTGAAGTTGTCTTTTTTAATTTTGTGTAGCTAAAAAAAAGAAAAAAATGAACGTAGGCATCCACAGTATTGCTATTGATATTCCTAAATTATACCTTCCCATAACAACACTGGCTGAACACAGAAATATTGAAGCCGATAAGTTGATTAAAGGTTTAGGCTTGCACAAAATGAGTTTCCCTGATGTGCATCAGGATGTTGTGACTATGGCGTCCAATGCGGCGCTACAACTTATCCGCCAAGAAAATCTAAACCCGAATGAAATTAATAGAATTTATATTGGAACCGAAAGCGGTGTCGACAGTTCTAAACCTGTAGCTTCCTTTGTTTTATCTAATTTAGAAAGCATTTTAGGAACCGGCAGTTTACGCAATTGCGATGTGGTTGATTTGACTTTTGCTTGTATAGGTGCTGTTGATGCTTTACAAAATTGTCTGGATTACATCCGTTTAAACCCAACTAAAAAAGCAATCATTATTGCTTCCGATAACGCTAAATACGATTTGAATTCCACCGGTGAATACACTCAAGGTGCCGGTTCTATTGCAATGCTAATTACGGCAAATCCAAACATCCTGACTTTTTCCAATGCTGTTGGTGTGGCCACTGAAGGTGTATTTGATTTCTTTAAACCTCGAAGAATTGTAAGTAAAAAAGAAGTTTTCCAATCTGATGATAATCCTGAATGGCAAGGTGTATTAGAAAACGAAATTACCCTTTACAAAGAACAGCCGGTTTTTGACGGGCAGTATTCCAACCAATGTTATATCAATCGCATTACAGAAGCCTACGAACATTATAAAACCGAAAGTCAACAATATGGAAAAATCTATGAGAATTGGACCAATATCTTGATGCACCTTCCCTATTGTTTCCAAGGCAGAAGAACTTTTATTGAAATTTTTGCCAAAGAAAATCCCGAAATATTAGCGGCACAAAACGGTGATTCTGATAAAGACAAATTAAGAGCTTTAGCCAAATCCGAAGAATACTTGGCTTTGGTGAACGAAAAAATAAAGCCTTCTGAAATCGCCTCAGGACAAATTGGCAATATTTATACCGGTTCTATTTTCTTGGGAATGTTATCTGCTTTATGCTATCATTTCCAACAAAAAACCGACTTAACCGATAAAAAAATTGGTTTCATTGCCTATGGCAGCGGTTCAAAATCGAAGGTTTTTGAAGCCCAAATCGCTACACAATGGCAATCGGCTATTGCCAAAGTAAAACTGTTTGAAAAGCTTGAAAATTGTCAACCTATAGATTTTACAACTTACGAAAAACTCCATAAAAAAGAATTGAAAGCATCAATTGTCAGTCCGAATAACGAGTTCTACTTGCATAGTATTGAAAAAGAAAATCCGGTTTTGATAGGTGCAAGACAGTACCAATTGGCTTAACCCAACCAGCCGTCTCGATCCAAGCTTCTGTATTGGATGGCTTCGGCTATGTGATTGGATTTGACTTGTTCAGACCTCTCTAAATCGGCTATAGTTCTGGATACTTTTAAAATTCTGTCATAAGCGCGGGCAGACAAATTCAATCGTTCCATAGCGGTTTTCAATAGTTGTAAGGAACTATCATCCAGTGCACAAAACTTTCTGATCAACTTGGTGCTCATTTGGGCATTATAATGAATATTATCGATGGCTTCAAAACGCTTGGATTGAATTTCTCTGGCTTTAGTCACACGCTCTCTAATCAAAACGCTACTTTCCGCTTGTCGGGTTTCGGTGAGTTTTTCAAAAGGCACCGGGCTAACTTCAATATGGATATCAATTCTGTCCAACAACGGTCCGGAAATCTTGCTCAAATAGCGTTGCATTTCGGCAGGAGAAGAACTCACGGGTGCATCAGGATCGTTGAAATAGCCGCCCGGACTCGGATTCATACTCGCCACCAACATAAAAGATGACGGATAAGTGATGGTGAATTTTGCCCGAGATATAGTTACTTCTCGGTCTTCCAGCGGTTGTCGCATCACTTCTAAGACTTCTCTTTTAAACTCGGGCAATTCATCTAAAAACAACACCCCATTGTGCGCCAAAGAAATTTCACCGGGTTGCGGATAACTGCCTCCGCCAACTAGTGAAACGCTACTCGCTGTGTGATGCGGACTCCGAAAAGGTCTTTGATTGAGCAAACCAACGTCTTTTATTTTTCCGGCTACGCTGTGAATTTTAGTGGTTTCCAGCGCTTCTTTCAAAGTCATTGGCGGTAAAATACTCGGCAATCGCTTGGCCAACATGGTTTTCCCCGAACCCGGCGGACCAATTAAAATAAAAAT
>NZ_JBILQL010000014.1:0-39469 GCF_044373165.1 Flavobacterium sp. | reverse complement strand
ATTGTCAAGTTAAAATTACAGAAGACAACTCCAATTCGATAAGATTTTTTGAATTCTTTATAAATCTTAAATAAATTTTATTTTTGTTTAAGAAAACTCAACTTCAAGAGTTGAGCAAAATTCCTATCAAAAATACAAGTTTGAAAACTTTGTGCAAGCTTGTGTATAATCCCGAAACAAAATTCATAAAGCCTCCCATCGCATAGACTAGTGCAATATTATTTCACTTTTGATACCTAATCCAAGTGTACCAAAAAGGATAATAATCAAATAAAAAAACGCAATACTTTCATTTCTTCAGACAAGAGAATAGGCTAAAAATTGAAAAATAAATAAAATAACAGAATGACTTACTGGAGTGACTTACTGGAGTGACTTATAGGAGTGACTTATAGGAGTGACTTATCATGTTATTTATGAAATTAAATCGATTTTAAACTAATTGCAACTTTAGGATTTTCAATATAGTATGTAATTATTAGAGCGATTCATAACCCTGAGGTCGAGAGTTCAAATCTCTCTCTCGCTACTTTTAAAGGTTCGGTACCATCCGAGCCTTTTTTTATTACTACACTTTACTGTTTTGAAACTGTTTTTCAGAAAAACAAACAAACTACATTTGTGCTATTTTGTAAGAAAATTATAGATACAAAACTCAATAGTATGTATTTAATCGTTTTTTTGAGTGTTTTAATCGACTAATTAAAACAAAGCAATACCTTTGAGATACCAGAATCCACCTCCATAGACTTTGTCAAAACAGTATTCATTAACTAAACCCCAACAGTTATGAAAAAAATTACCCTTAACCTACGTGCAAAGTTTGTCCTATTCCTGCTGTGTTTCAATAGTAGCATCACATTAGGACAAGATCTTTTTGATTCAAACGGAACTTTAATTTGGAATGCTACCGCAAATAGCACTTACAATTACAATGTAGATTTAATAGGCCGTGATGATCTTGTAAGCTTGAATAAGAAACAAAACACAGATATTGATCCATTACCTTTTCCGGTAATGGGTTTGGGCAATATTGCAATTAACAATGCTGCGAATCTAAATTCATTTTCCTCTGACCGAAGCTTTTTGGTTTGGGGCGATAACAACAGTGATATGAATGACAGCGGTTTAAATGTTAACATTACTTTCGGTGGCGGCTCAGGAGTTACTACTTCTGTTGATATTCCAAACAAAAAATGGAAAATAGTTGAAACCGGTGGTGATGTTCACTCAACACAAATATCAATACCTACTTCGGTTTTGAGCGGTTTGCCAAGTTTATCAGGCAATGACGCCTATGTGCTGGTAGTTGCAGATGACGAATTCTTTACAAATAATTTAGAAACCGTTTTTCTGAACAAATCAGGAACAAATCAGCTTGTTGATTATGATTTCGACGGAACTAAGTTTTTTACATTTGGGGTAGCACATCAAAGCACATATTCGAGAAGTATTAACTTCGACGGGATTAGCGATGTCATTAAATTTGACAATACCAATAACATATCCAATGCTTTCACTATGATGTTCTGGATAAAACCAAATGGGCAAAACAGTAATAATGACGATCGAACAATTATAGCAAAACACGATGGTATTACAGGATATCGCATTTACCTCTCCAACGACAATAAGATAAATGTCTCCTGGACAGGTGGCATAACATTAAAATCAAACACTGCTTTACCGGATGGAAAATGGCATAATATAGTGGTTACTTTTTCCGGTAATAATTTAAATATGTATATTGATTGCGTACTTGATTCCAGCGTTGTAACTCCCAATCCGACAATCACAAACCATCATTTTTCTATGGGTGCTGAATATCGGAATAAATTGGATGTACAACATTATTTTAAAGGAGAAATAGATGAATTCCGACTTTGGAACAGATTGATCAATATAGCTCAATTAAAATTTATTTTAAACCAAGAAATTGTTCAACACGGTTCAGAAACAAAAGGCGTTTTTATTCCGAGTACTATAAGTAAAAATGATATCAGAGTGGTTAAATGGTCCTATTTGGTAGCTTATTACTCTATGAATTCCTTCATTGGAACTAATATTGATGATGATTCGAGTCAAAACAATCGCGGTTATATAATCAATACAATCCATACTGCTGCCGTGCCACAATCGGCTCCGATACCCTATCAATCAGTAACAAATGGCCTTTGGAGTAACGATACTACATGGTCAAACGATTCCTCAAATACAGTACCAAATGCTAAATCAATTGTAAACAATACTACTCCCATTACATGGAATATCGTAAAGACTGACCACAATGTTACATCACTTGAAAACAAAAAGGTATTGGGTTTATTAGTCTCTAATAACACTTATTCTGTATCTAATGACACCAAGATAGACATTACTCATTATTTCAAATTAGATGGCAAAATGGATTTGGTGGGAAGATCACAATTAATTCAACCAATCAATAGTGAAATAGACCTCAACAGCATTGGTATATTAGAGCGTGACCAACAAGGGCAATCAAATAAATTTAATTACAACTATTGGTCTTCACCGGTTAGTTCAGCAAACAACACTACAATCAATCATGGTTTTACAGTAGCCAATGTACTTAAAGACGGCACAACATCAATTCCTCAAAATCTAAACTGGACATCGGGTGTTAACGGTTCACCAACAAGTCCGGTAACATTGTCTAGGTATTGGATTTTCAAATTTCAAGATTTGCCTAACGGAACAGCCAACTGGTCTTATGTGGGAAACACCGGCTCCGTTGCAACAGGACAAGGTTTTACTTTAAAAGGAAGTGGTGCTGCAACAGCAAATCAAAATTACACTTTTGTAGGCAAACCTAATAACGGTACGATAACATCCATGGTATTGGCTGATAACTTAAATCTTACCGGAAATCCATATCCTTCGGCCATTGATGCAAATAAATTCATCGATGATAACGTTTCCAGTATTACCGGTACACTTTATTTTTGGGAACATTACAATACTAATAATTCTCACGCTTCCCATGAATACCAAGGTGGATATGCTACCTATACTAAAACCGGCGGTACGGCACCGGTAGCGCCTTCGGGAGTTAGCGGACTTGGATCGAGTTCTAAAAAGCCTAAAAAATTCATACCGGTAGGTCAAGGCTTTTTTGTAAAAGGCTCGGCTACAGGTGGTGCAATTACCTTTAAAAACAGTCAAAGAACTTTTATTAAGGAAAACAATTTGAGTTCATACACATTGTTCCGCCAATCAAATCAAACAACCAATAATTTGGATGAAGATGATGAAGATGATGAAGATGACGAAACAGAAATACCGGAAGAATTATTTATAAAAATTCGTTTAGGCTATGATTCCGCAGATCAACTCCATCGTCAAACCTTGATTGGTTTTATGAATCAATATGGCTCACCAAATTACGACAACGGGTATGATGGGATTAGTATAGAAACTTTAACAAATGATTTATATTTTATTAGTGAAGATTACCGACTTAACATTATGGCAGATGGCTATTTTAATCCTAATAATAGTTATCCGATTGGAGTTAAAAATGCCATTTCAGGCAACGTAAAGTTTAGCATTGATGAACTAGAAAACACAGAAGAATCTTTGCCTATATACTTATTCGATAATGTCACCAATACTTATCACAACATTAACCAACAGTCCTTTGAGGTAAATTTACCCGCCGGTACCTTTGAAAACAGATTTTCATTGCGATTTAACAATGAGGCTTCTTTATCAACTCAAGAAAATCTATTGGACAATCTATACATTGGCTATTCTCAAAACAGCCAAACAATTACCCTCAAAAATATTACTCCCGCATTTATTGTTAAAAATATTGAATTGTATAACCTTTTGGGGCAAAAAATAAATTCATGGAACATGGAAAATGCTTACCAATCTGAAATCCATTTAAACATCAATGGGTTGTCCTCCGGAGCTTACTTGGTAAAAGTTATAACCAACAACGGAATTATAACAAAGAAAATTGCATTGCTTTAGTAAATAACTGTAAAAATAACATCCTCCAAAAACGACTGTCAATTACCAGTCGTTTTTTTGTTTAATCAAAAGAATTTTTGCTGAAAAGAGAGGTGAAAATCACTAAATCATCATTCAAGATTAATTTAAAAAATTTAATAATTTGTAAGTTTTTTATTTAACAAATAAATATTTTTGTGCATTTCATCGAACTTTTTATGTCTTTTATCGATTATTTAAAGCTTTTACATAGTTTTGAACTGTCAAATAATCAAATGAAGAATCAGATTAATCTTCATTCTAAAATAATAATGCATAATTAACCCCAGAGTTATGAAAAAATTATTACTTACCTTAGAAAAAAGAAGTTACTTATTATTACTTTTATGTTCACTTGCAGGTTTTTCTCAAGTAACCCTTAGAAGTCAAACTTTTGAAAGTGTTGCCGGAGACAACCTGTCCTACACTGTATCCTCAGGAACTGCTATTACAGTTTCGACAGGAACGGGCGTATCCGGTTCTAGATCTTTAAGATTTACCGGGAGTAATACCGCAACCTTTGAGAATGTTAGTATTGCCGGTTACACCAATGTTCAGGTGTCTATTTCTTTTGCCTCATTAGGCGTAGACAACAATGAAGACCTGTTCATTCAATTTTCTTATGACGGTGGCACTAATTATGATAGTGCTATCAAATTAGTAGATGGAAGCAGCAACAAAAACTTGGCCTACGGCACAAACGATGCTTCTGTCAATCCTTATGTTCATAATATTCCGGCCGGAAACAGCACTGTAAGATTCAGAGTTTTCTGCGAAGGTGTTGATGGTGGTGAATTTTATTACATCGATAATATTTCGGTTCGCGGCACAGCAGTCCCTGAAATTAATTTACAGGCCAATGGTAACGACATAGTTTCCGGTAGTACAACTATTTCCACTTCTATCAACACTGACTTTGGAAGTACTGATGTCAACAGTGGAAGTGTTTCCCAAACCTATACTGTTCAAAATACAGGAACTGCAAATCTTTCAATTACATCCGTTTACACCGATAACGGCGATTTTTCTGCCTCAATTTCTTCTTCTACTATTGTACCCGGTGGTTCAGCTACTTTAACGGTAACTTTCAACCCGGTTTTAGCCGGAACTCGTAGTGGATTAGTTTACCTGTCTAACAATGACAGTAATGAAAACCCTTATTCATTCAGAGTACAAGGAATTGGAACTGAACAAGAAATCAACCTTCAAGGTGGTGCAGTTCCAACTGATATCCCAAGCGGTTCCACAACAGTTTCTGATGCTTTAGGTACCAACTTCGGATCAGTACCGGGAACCCGAACTTATATCATCCAAAATACAGGAACCAGTCCGTTATCATTAACCTCAGCTTGGTCATCATTGACAGATTATTCCGTTTCATTTTCACCAAGTAGTATTCCCGCAGGTGGAACAGGTACATTAACAGTTGTTTATAATCCTACAACTACCGGAACCCGAACAGCAACAATCTCTTTATCAAACAATGATGCTAATGAAGGCACTTATACTTTTAGAGTTTCAGGAACAGCTACCGATAGAGAAATTAACTTAAGAGGAAATGCCATTAACATAGTATCTGGTAGTACTACCATCAATATTGATCGTAACACCGACTTCGGAAGTACCGATGTCAATACAGGCAGTGTAATCAATAACTTTACCATTGAAAACACAGGTATTAATAGTTTATCAATCACTTCTGTAACTTCAAGTACCGGAGATTTCTTGGTGTCTTTTCCGGCAACAACAATCCCGGCTTACAGTTCGGTAACTCTACCGGTAACTTTTAATCCAACGGCAACCGGAACCAGAAATGGTGTAATCACCATAAACAATAACGACAGTAATGAAGGAACTTACACCTTTGCTGTAAGAGGTATAGGATCAGAACAAGAAATTAATGTACAAGGTGGCGCCGGTCCAACAAATATCAACAATGGTTCTACAACAATTTCTACTACCTTGGGAACCAATTTTGGTACCTCGGCTACAACCAGAACTTTCGTAATCCAAAACACCGGAACAAGTAACCTAAATATCACTTCATTAACTTCAACTCTAGCTGATTATGCAGTTAGTGTTTCTTCTAATACAGTTGCTCCCGGAAGTTCTGTTACAATGACTATCGTTTTCACTCCGGCAACCTTTGGAACCAGAGCGGCTACGATTACTATAGCAAACAACGACGCTGAAGAAAGCAGCTATACCTTCTCGGTATCTGCAACAGTAACCGATAGAGAAATCAATGTTAGAGGAAACGGTACTTCGATTGCTTCAGGAAGTACTATCATCAGCGTATTGAGAAATACAGATTTCGGCAGCGTTCAAGTGGATGACGGCACTGCTACAAACAGTTTTGTAATTGAAAACACAGGCGGACTTCCATTAAATGTTTCTTCAATTACTTGCAGCAATATCTTAGATTATGCTGTTTTCTTTTCTCCTACAGTAATTCCTACCGGAGGAAGCATGACATTCGAAGTTACATTTAACCCAATCACAAATGGTGTCAGAACCGGAGTAATATACATCACTAATGATGACGCCAACGAAGCCAACTATAGATTTAATATCTCCGGTAGAGGTTTACGAGACAATGATGGTGATACTGTAGACAGTAGTACTGATATTGATGATGATAACGACGGAATTACCGACATCATAGAATGTGGAGGGTGTTTGAGTGATCCTTTTATGAATGGTGGATTTGAAAACCCTGTAATCGAAGCTGCCAGTTACGCTATATTACCAACCAGCAGTGTAAACGGTTGGCAAACCAGTGCAGAAGATTTCATCGAAATTTGGAGTGACGGCTTTAACGGAGTTCCGGCAGCCGGAGGAAACCAATTTGCCGAATTAAATGCCAATATCGCTGGAACTTTATACCAAACCTTCTGTTTGAACGGTGCCGGTGGAACGATTAACTGGTCTATCAAACACAGAGGTCGTGGTGGTGTTGACCAAGCGTTTGTAAAAATGGGAAGCAGTTTAGCCGATGCCTTAGCTTCAACTCCTATTGTTGAAATGGTTGACGATAATACTGCTTGGGGCACTTACTCCGGAATTTATTCTATCCCGCCAGGACAAACCCAAATCGTAATTACTTTCCAAGCCGGTTATACCGGTTCGGGTAGTGCTTCTGTAGGGAACTTTATTGACGATGTTCAAATCGTAATCAATCAAGGTTGTATCGATTCTGATGGTGACGGTATTACGGATACAGAAGATTTAGATTCTGATAACGACGGTATTCCTGATATTGAAGAAGCCGGATTTAAACAATTCAGCAACAACACCGCAACATTCGACAAAAGTAATCCGTCATTATGGACCGATAGCAACAATAACGGTATGAACGATTACATCGCAGCCATGATTTCAGGCGGTACTTATAATGTGCCTGATTCTGATGGTGACGGATTGAGAAACCAATTGGATTTTGATAGTGATAACGACTCTTTCTTTGACGTAAATGAAGGCGGCACTTTAAACGGTGACGGTGATATCAATGACGATGGTAAAGGGGATGGTGTCGACACAGACAAAGACGGCATCCTTGACTTATATGATAACTCAACCAACTTTGGCACAGTATTTAGAAGCTATGCTCAAGATACTGATGGTGACGGTATAGCCGATTTCTTGGAATTGGACGCCAACAATGATGGTATCTTTGACATAACTACCTCTATGTATGATAATATTGACACCAATAATGATGGTAGAGTTGATGGTACTGCCGATGTTGATCGCGACGGAATTTTAGATGCTTTTGACAGCAACAACGCTGTAAAAGGTTCTCCAAGAAACTTAAACAAAAAATTATTACTCGACTTCGACGGAAGAAATGATTATGCGGAAAATACCCCTGTTTTAGGAAGTTTATCCAACGCTTCTCTAATGGCTTGGATAGATTTAAACAGCGGATTCAGCTCTGAAGGAGTAGTAGTTGGACAAGACAAATTCCAAATTAAAGTAAACAGCGACAGAAGATTGGAAGTTGTGGCCAATGCTACTTCAATAACCAGTACTGAAGTGTTAAATACAGCCCAATGGTATCATGTAGCAGCCGTTTACGGAAATGGCGCCTTAAAACTTTTCTTAAACGGAAAATTATTAGGAACTCAATCTGTTTCCGGGGCTATCATGGCAGACGCTACCAACTTAACTTTAGGTAAAAATCCGGCTGCTGCCAATAAATATTTCAGAGGTAAAATAGACGAAGTACGTGTCTTTAATGTAACCTTAACAGATACTCAAGTGCAACGAATGGTTTATCAAGAAATTGAAAACAACGGATCACAAGTACGCGGTACTGTAATACCAAGAGATATACAATCGTTGCCTTATGCCAACCTCATTCGATACTACAGAATGGATGCTTACAGAGATGACATTGTAGACAATTTAATCACTCCGGGAATAGATACCGGTAGCGGAATGAAGATGTATAATCACAAAACAATTCAAACACAACAAGCGCCAATGCCATTTGTTACCAGAACAACCGGAAGCTTTGCCACTGCTGTTAACGATAGTTCAAAAGACATCAGAGGACTTGATTTAGTAGAATATGACTATGCTGTAGTACAAGTAAATCACAACATCACTGAACCTTCAAATGTGTCTACTATGGCAATGATTGTTAGTCCGAGTGTTACCGTAAATATGAATAACGATAACAAATTGGAAAACCAATGGTATCTAAAACTTGACGGTAAAATTGACCTAAGCGGTAAATCGCAATTATTACAAACTATAGACAGTGAATTAGACGTTACCAGTGCGGGTTCTATTGAAAGAGATCAAGAGGGAGAAGCGAACAGGTTTAACTACAATTATTGGTCTTCACCGGTAAGTTCAATCAACAACTCAACTATAAACCACGGATTTACTGTTGCTGGAGTTATGAAAGACGGTACTACTGCTACACCTCAAAATATCCAATGGACAACAGGCGTTAATGGTTCTGCTACTAACCCGATAACCTTAAGCAGTTACTGGATCTTTAAGTTCCAAAACCATACAAACAGTTATGCCAACTGGTCTACAGTAGGTCAAAACGGAACATTATTGGCAGGTCAAGGATACACTCTAAAAGGTTCTAATACAATTAGTGATTTCCAAAACTATACCTTTGTTGGTAAACCAAACAATGGCAACATTACGTCTACCGTTGGCGCTAACAACTTAAACTTGTGCGGAAACCCTTATCCGTCTGCCATAGATGCTGATAAATTTATCGATGATAATGTTTCAAGTATTACCGGTACGCTTCATTTTTGGGAACATTACAACACCAACAATTCTCACAATACTATTCAATACCAAGGCGGATATGCAACATACACCAAAGTGGGCGGAACAGCTCCTGTAGCTCCTGCCGGTGTTAGCGGATTAGGAAGCAGTAGCAAAACAGCGAAAAGATTTATCCCTGTCGGACAAGGTTTCTTCGTAACAGGAAGTGCTACAGGTGGTACTATTGCTTTCAACAATAGCCAACGTCTGTTTATCAAAGAAAACAACGCCAGCTCATATACTTTGTTCAGAAACAACAATCTAGTGGCTAACAGTAACACAAGTGCCATCAATGCTGAAGATTCATTCGAAGAGCAAGAGTTTGCTAAATTGAGATTGGGTTATGTTTCGGCTAACAATTACCACAGACAGTTATTATTAGGCTTCATGAATCAATATGCTACAAGTGGTTTTGATAACGGTTACGATGCTATCAGCATTGAAACGTTAGCTAGTGACATGTACTTTATGCAAGGAACCAACAAATTAAACATCATTGGAGATGGCTATTTTAATGCCAACAACAGCTATCCGCTGGGGATTAAAAATGCAACGGCGGGAATTGTTAAATTCAACTTGGATGACAAAGAAAACTTTGACGAAAACCAAGACGTATTCATCCATGACAATACAACAGGAGTTTACCACAGTATAAAATCGCAACCTTTTGCAATCAACCTACCGGCAGGAACTTTTGAAAACAGATTTTCCTTGAGATTTGCTCCGGCTGGTTCATTAAGCACCAATGAAAATGAATTGCAAAACGGTATTTCAGTGGCACATACACAAACTGACAATACCATCCATATCAAAAATGAGTTGATGGAAGCTACAATAAAATCAGTAGAATTATTCAACTTAATGGGACAAAGAGTTGTGGAATGGTCGTTAGAAAGCCAATCTGAAACAGAAATGCACTTACCGGTTATCCAATTAAGTACCGGAACTTACATAGTAAAAATTACCACTGACAAAGGTGATATCAGCAAAAAGATTCTAATTAAGTAGTCTTTGTTTATTTGACAAAAAAAACTCTCCGTTCTGGGCGGAGAGTTTTTTATTCTAATTTTAAAATGAAATATTTATGCTACTATTAATTACACTCAAACTAATTTCTCTAAAATACCCGATAGATCAGTTTCCGATTGTTCGCCGGTTGTTAGGTTCTTCAAAGTAAACAAACCACCATTAATTTCTTTAATAACAAAAGGAATTTGACGGCGCTCTGCATGCTTAAATTGTTTGTCAATTTTGGCAGCATCCGGATAAATCTCAGCTTTTACTCCTTTGGCTCTTAAACTGTTTATGGCTTTCATTGCCTCAAAAGCTTGACTATCGCCTAAATTTAAAAACAATACCTGAGTCGAAATGGTAACCGTTGGCGGAAATAAATGCAACTCTTCCAACACCAAATAAATGCGGTCTAAGCCAAAAGAAATGCCAACACCACTCATGTTTTTCAACCCGAAAATTCCGGTCAAATCATCATACCTACCGCCACCGCCAATAGAGCCCATAGCCACACCTTCGGGAGCAGCTACTTCAAAGATGGCTCCGGTGTAGTAATTGAGTCCGCGTGCCAAAGTTACATCTAAATCCAATCGGGCTTTTTGCAATCCTAATCGG
This sequence comes from Flavobacterium sp., assembly GCF_044373165.1. GTDB lineage: Bacteria > Bacteroidota > Bacteroidia > Flavobacteriales > Flavobacteriaceae > Flavobacterium. Next base: position 28,531 of record NZ_JBILQL010000014.1, on the reverse strand, counting down.
GTTACGTGGTCACAAATAAAACGCAATTCTTCAATGCCTTTCTTGCCTTCTTCCGAAGCCGTTAACAGATTGGAAAGTTTTTCTAATTTTTCCTGTATCGTTCCGGTAAAACTAAACAAAGGTTGTACTTTTTGTAGGGCGACTTCAGAAATTCCTTTTTCAATCATTTCCTTTTTAACGCCTTCCTCTCCTATTTTGTCGAGCTTGTCCAAAGCCACTGTAAAATCAATCAATTTATCCGAAGCGCCAATCACCTCAGCAATCCCGGATAAAATTTTGCGATTGTTTATTTTGATTGTCACTCCTTCCAATCCTAAAGTCGTAAAAACCGAATCGTACAGTTGAACCAATTCTACTTCCTGCCACAACGAAGTGGAACCTACTACATCAGCATCGCATTGGTAAAACTCTCTGAAACGCCCTTTTTGCGGACGATCAGCACGCCAAACCGGTTGGATTTGGTAACGCTTAAAAGGAAACTCAATCTCGTTTTGGTGTTGCACTACATAACGCGCGAAAGGCACAGTTAAGTCGTAACGCAAGGCTTTCTCGGAGATTTTCACGGTAAGCTTTTTGTAATTGATATTTTGCAATTCTTCAACAGCAACCTTATCTAAATAATCCCCCGAATTCAATATTTTAAAAATCAATCGATCGCCTTCTTCCCCATATTTCCCCATCAAAGTATCAGCGTTTTCAAATGATGGTGTTTCTATCGGTTGGTAACCAAATTGCTCAAAATGATGTCGCATAATCGAAATGATGTAATTGCGTTTTGACACCTCAGCGGGTGAAAAATCTCTCGTGCCTTTTGGAATACTTGGTTTTTGTGCCATTGAAATAATTATGAATTACAAATTAAGAATTACGAATAATCATAGAACTACTGAATATAATTCGTAATTGACAATTCGTAATTGATTTTGCAAATATCTTATTTTTTAAAACTATTTCCACAACGGTTATAATATTCTTGTAACAAAAGCTGTATTTTCGTGTCAAATTACCGTTATGATTGGATTATTCAGAGAAAACGTCAAAATAGCCTTGGGTTCAATTCGAACACAATTGCTTCGCACCATACTAACGGTAGTTATTATAGCCATAGGAATTACGGCCTTGGTAGGTATCTTAACTGTAGTCACAGCCATAGAATATAACCTCAACTCGAGTTTTGCTTCTATGGGTTCGAATACCTTTAACATCAACCAATATGAATCTTTCGGGCGCCGCCGCGGGAATGAAGAAATTGAAAAAATTAATCCCATTATCAGCTATCCAGAAGCCCGTGCTTTTAAGGAAAAATTTAATGTTCCCTTTTCGCAAACTTCTCTTTCTTTTACAGCCACTTCCAGCGCAGAAGTAAAATTTGAAAACAAAAAAACCGACCCGGAAATCTCGGTTTTAGGAATAGATGAGTATTACATTACCAATTCGGGCTTAGAAATTACACAAGGAAGAAACTTTAACACTTTTGACATTTCCAATAACGTTTATGCTTGTGTTGTCGGCTCAGATTTTGTTTCCAAAGGATTATTAAAAGACACCAATCCGATTGATAAAATCATATCGGTTCGCGGCGCAAAATTTAGAGTCATTGGCGTTTTAAAGGAAAAAGGATCAACTTTTGGTAACAGTCAAGATTTGCGGGTAATGATTCCAATTCAAGTAGCCCGATCAATGTTTTCTGCGCCTAACATCAATTACTCTTTGAGTACAATGGTATCCAAAAAGGAACTATTAGATGAATCTATAGACAATGCCATAATTACCATGCGAAAAATTCGTAAGTTAAACCCCGTTGAAGAAAACAATTTCGGTATTTCTCGCAGCGACGACTTGATTAATCGCATAGCGAATTTGACCGGCTTCTTATCTTGGTCAGCATGGATTATGGGTATCATTACCATTTTAGGGTCTTCTATAGCCTTAATGAATATTATGGTGGTTTCGGTAACGGAAAGAACCCGAGAAATTGGAGTTCGAAAAGCTTTGGGCGCCAAAAAAAGCACAATAGCCTTTCAGTTTTTTATTGAAACTTTAACCATCGGTCAAATGGGTGGATTTTTTGGAATTATTTTCGGAATTCTGATTGGTTTTTTAATTTGTTTGGCTGCCGGTTGGGATTTTGTAATTCCGTGGGGCGCTATTATAGCGGCATTCATCACAAGCTTTATTGTGGCCTTGGTTTCAGGGTTGTATCCGGCCATCAAAGCCTCGCGCCTCGACCCTATTGAAGCGCTGCGTTACGAGTAAAATTGATTCGCTATTCTTTTTTGGTGGCTGAAATCATTCGGTCGTTTCCGTAAATATCTTGATGTAACTTCACCTCATGAAAGCCAAAACTTTCTACTAAAGCAACTGTTTCATTCCCGAGATATTGGTTAATCTCAAAATACAACCTGCCATTAGGCGACAAATGTTTTTGAGCCAAAGCCGAAATTTTTCGGTAAAACAACAAGGCGTCGTTATCTTCAACAAACAAAGCCAAATGCGGTTCGTGTTCCAAAACATTCGGTTTGATTTCAGTTTTTTCTAAATGTCGAACATACGGCGGATTGGATACTATTACATCGAAAGTTTGTCCTAAAGCTTCTGTAGCTAATATATCTTGCAAAACAAAATGTACGACAACATGGTTCAACTCCGCATTTTTTATAGCCGTAGCCAAAGCCTTTTCGGAAACATCAATTGCATGAACGTCAGCCTCCGGTACATTTTTCTTCAAGGCAATCGGAATACAACCACTACCGGTACCTATGTCTAAAATTTTCAACTTTGTACTTTGTACTTCGTATTTCATACTTTGTATAATCAATTGGACCAACTCTTCGGTTTCCGGTCTGGGAATCAAAACATGTTCATTCACCAAAAATGGCAAACCATAAAACTCCGTTTCTCCTAAAATATACTGAATGGGTTTCTGCTTTTTAAGTTCCGCTAAAGCACTTTCCCAACGCAACAATTGCAAAGCATCCATTTCCATCTCAGGCTTCAAGGCCAAATCGATCCGTTTTTTTTGATGGAAACTTTCCAAAATCAAATAAAAAAAACTTTCTACTTCCTTTTCGTCATACCAGGAAGAAAGTTCTTTGAGGAAAATAGTTTTATAGTTTTTAAGCAACATTGGTATTTGGAATTTATTTTTTGATGTTTAAGTCTGTAATCATCCAAACCGGACAAGTAGTATGACCGGTATTTCCTAAAGGCTCGCAAAGGTAATCAAAACCCGATTTCAGGTATAAATGTTGGGCGGCTTTCATCTCGGGCAAAGTTTCCAAATAACATTTCTCATAACCGAAAGCAATTGCTTTTTCCAAACACTTCTGAATCAATTGAAAACCAATTCCTTTTCCTCTGGCTTCGTTAAGAAAATACATTTTTTGCAACTCGCAGATATTGGCTTCTGAGTTTTCCAGCTGACTTATGCCACCGCCACCTATAATTCTGCCTTGGGTTTCAACTACAAAATAAACAGCTCTCGGTTTATCGTAAGCTTCAAACATAAAATCGAGTTGAACGTCTGCAAAAGCAGTTCCGGTTTTAGGAAAGTTATCTACCGTAAAAACCTCACGGATTACTGCGGCAATTTGCGGATTATCTTGCTTTTGGATTTCACGAATTATAATGTGACTCATTCTAAAAGTAATGTCTTATTTTTGTGTGGTGAAGATACATGAAAAATACCTATCGCGCTGTATACAGTTGGCCAAAAACGGTTTGGGAAGCACCTATCCTAACCCGATGGTAGGCAGCGTAATAGTACACAACGGCAAAATCATTGGAGAAGGATGGCACTGCAAAGCGGGCGAACCGCATGCTGAAGTACATGCTATTCATTCGGTTAAAAATAAATCTTTGTTAGCTGAAGCCACCATTTATGTTTCATTAGAACCCTGTAGTCATTTCGGAAAAACACCGCCATGCTGCGACTTAATTATAGCGCATAAAATCCCTAAAGTTGTTATTGGCACGATTGATCCTTTCAGCAAAGTATCCGGAACAGGTATTGAGCGATTACGGGAGAACGGTTGTGAGGTTATCGTAGGTGTTTTAGAAAAAGAGTGTTACGAATTGAACAAACGTTTTTTTACTTTTCACAATAAAAAGAGACCTTATATTATACTAAAATGGGCTGAAAGTAGTGACGGTTTTATTGCGCCTTTGGTAAAAGACAAAAAAGAACCGGTGTGGATTTCTAACGAATATTCGCGACAATTAGTGCATAAATGGCGAGCTGAAGAACAAGCTATATTGGTAGGAACGCAAACGGTTTTAGACGATAATCCCCAATTGGATGTACGCAATTGGACCGGAAAAAATCCGGTTAGAATAGTTTTGGATCGCCACGGAAAAATTGATCAATCCTATTTTGTAAATGACGGAAATTCGAAAACCATTCTACTTACCGAGCAAGAAAATTTGGCTTTTGGCGATAATGTTACAAGGGAAATTATTACATTTGATAATCAGCTATCGCAAAAAATAGCAACTGTTGTTTACCAAATGGGACTGCAATCCATCATCATTGAAGGAGGAAGACAAACACTTCAAACGTTTATAGATGACCAACTTTGGGATGAAGCTAGGATTTTTGTAGGCGATAAAATCTTGGGAGAAGGCATTTCGGCACCTCGATTGCATCGCATCGGGAAGACAACAAATATAAAAACCGACCAACTAACTATAATTTTGAACCATGATTAACACTATCATTTTTGATTTTGGCGATATTTTTATCGATTTAGAGAAAGAGAAATCTATTGAAGAGTTCAAAAAGTTAGGCTTGGATGGTCCCAACGAAGAATTAATTGCCCAAAACGATTTATTTGAAAAAGGTAAAATCAGTGAACTAGAATTTATTCAGAGTTTTCAAAAATTCATTCCAAACGCATCTATAGAAGAAATTATCAAGGCATGGAATTCGTTAATTGGCGACTTTCCCTTGCATAGATTGGAATTCTTACAGATGCTTTCCAACAAATACCGCTTGTTTTTGTTAACCAATACCGATTCTATTCACATCAGTCGTTTTGAACATAAAGTCGGCATGTCATTTTACACCGATTTTTACCGTTGTTTTGAAAAAGTATATTATTCTTATGAAATGGGCATGCGAAAACCACAACCGGAAATTTTTACAACCATTTTGCACAAACACGACTTATCGCCTAAAAGAACTCTTTTTATAGACGACAAAAAAGACAATACCGATGTGGCTGAAAGCTTGGGTTTACATGTATGGAACCTAAAAGTAGGCGCTGAAGATGTAGTGAATTTGTTTGACCAAAAACATTTGCCTTTTTAACAATATCATTAGTTCCCCATATTGGGATTAAATTTCATTGAAAGACACCTACAATACAATAGCTTCCCCTTCACCGGAAATACTTTACAAAGAAAAAAACAGTAAATTTTTCGGTTATGCCTATCCGGTAACCACAGAAGAGGAAATCAAACAGCATTTAGAGCAATTGCGCAAACAACATTCCGGTGCTGTACACTTTTGCTATGCTTTTCAACTCGGTACAGAAAAAGTATATTACAGGGCCAATGACGACGGCGAACCCAGTAATTCTGCAGGCATGCCTATTTACGGACAAATACAGTCGTTTGACTTGACTGAAGTTTTGATTGTTGTTGTTCGCTATTTTGGCGGGATTAAATTAGGTGTTAGTGGTTTAATTTCGGCCTATAGAACGGCAGCACAAATGGCCTTACAAGAAGCGGAAATTATTGAAAAAACAATCGACATACACTACTTGGTTTCATTTGATTATAAGAACATGAATAAAGTAATGCGAGTCATCAAAGAAAACAACTTAACCATAGTGTCTCAAAAGATGACCGAAAGTTGTCAAATTGAAATAGCCACGCGAAAAAAAAATGCCGAAAAAATCTTCGACATTTTTAATCATTTGTTTAAAATTGAGATTCAAAAAATTTAACTGTTCATAACATCCAAAATGTATTGTGGCGGCGGGATGGCTTTTCCCAAATTTACATCCACAAAAACCAATACAAAATGCGCAGTTGTTAATAACTCATCATTTTCATTGCGAATTTCGCAATCAAATTCAATCTTCACTGAGGATTGACTTTTAAACTTGGTTATCACTGTAAGTAAGTCGTCATAACGCGCTGGTTTTTTGTAATTTATAGTCATGGAAACTATAGGAAGTGCAATGCCGCTCTCTTCGAGCGATTTATACGAAATCCCTTTATTTCTAAGCCATTCCACGCGTCCCATCTCAAAATAAGGCACATAATTTCCGTGATAAACTACACTCATTTGGTCGGTTTCTGAGTAACGAACCCTTACTTGAATTTGATGTTCTTTCATCTGCTTTTTTTGCTTTTAATCTATTTTTCCAAAACTCTTTACGACAATATTTTTAAAAAATCAATACCGTTTAAATTTTTTTTAAAGAATTTTATTCACATATTTGTTATCCCGAAAAACACGATGGTTTCTACCATCATTTTTGTTAAAAAACCTAACAATAATTACAATAATTTTAAACCAAATATGAGCAAAACTGCGCAATCGGTATGGGAAAACTGTCTTGAATTCATAAAAGACAACATTCAGGAACAAGCTTTCAAAACTTGGTTCGAACCGATTAAGTCAGTTGAGCTAACAGACAATGCTTTGTACATTCAAGTACCCAGCAAATTTTTCTACGAATGGTTAGAAGAACATTACGTTAAATTATTGAAAGTTGCGTTAACCAAAGAACTCGGAAAAAACGCAAAGTTACTGTATAAAATCAAAATGGAAAACACTTATGGCAATAAACAACCGTTTACGGAACAATTGCCAAGTGCGCACCGCAGTCCGATAAAATCACAAGAGGTTGATGCTCCGTTCAAAAACTTGAATCCAGAGCTGAAAAATCCTTTTGTAATTCCGGGCATCAGAAATTTAAAAATCGAATCTCAGCTTAATCCTAATTATAGTTTTGACAATTTCCTTGAAGGAGATTCTAATCGTTTGGCACGCTCTGCCGGTATGGCCGTGGCTAATAAACCGGGCGGAACATCATTTAATCCGTTGTTGATTTTTGGTGGTGTTGGATTAGGAAAAACCCACTTAGCCCATGCTATTGGAGTTGAAATTAAAGATAAATATCCTGAGAAAACAGTCCTTTACATATCTGCTGAAGTATTTACCCAACAATATATTGATTCGGTTAAGAAAAACAATCGAAACGACTTTATTCACTTTTACCAATTAATTGATGTCTTAATTATTGATGATGTTCAATTCCTTTCCGGAAAATCAGGAACACAGGATGTTTTCTTCCACATCTTTAATTACTTACACCAAAATGGCAAACAGGTAATCCTAACATCCGATAAAGCTCCGGTTGATATGCAAGATATCGAGCAACGCTTACTATCGCGCTTCAAATGGGGATTGTCTGCCGAATTACACCAACCTGATTACGAAACGCGTATCTCTATCTTAAAAAATATTCTTTACCGCGATGGTGTCGATATGCCGGAAGATATTGTAGAATACGTAGCGAGAAACATCAAGTCTAACGTAAGAGAATTAGAAGGTGCTATCATTTCTTTAATCGCTCAATCTTCTTTCAATAAAAAAGAAGTGACTTTGGATTTGGCCAAAAGTGTAGTGGAAAAATTCGTGAAAAATGTAAAACGTGAAATTTCCATCGATTACATCCAAAAAGTAGTTTCTGATTATTTCCAATTAGATGTAGATACTTTACAATCTAAAACCAGAAAGCGCCACGTAGTTCAAGCCCGTCAGTTGGCAATGTTCTTTGCTAAGAAATTTACTAAATCTTCTTTAGCCAACATCGGCTCTCAAATTGGAGACAGAGACCACGCTACCGTTTTACACGCCTGTAAAACTGTTGACAACCTAGTTTCTACCGACAAACAATTCAAAAAATTTGTAGAAGATATTCACAAAAAATTATCTCTTTAATTTGGTTTTTAACTAAGTTTGCAGCTTAGAAAAAAAATTATGCCTGTTAAAGTTTTAATGGTTTGCTTGGGAAACATCTGCCGATCTCCATTGGCGGAAGGGATTCTTGCCGCTAAATTACCTCAGGACAAATTCATCGTTGATTCTGCCGGAACCGGAAACTATCATATTGGTCGACAACCCGATCAAAGATCAATTTTGGTAGCTCAAAAAAATGGTATTGATATTACTAATCAAAAAGCCAGACAGTTTTCTTCTAAAGATTTTGATGAGTTTGATTATATTTATGTCATGGACAGTAGTAACTATGATAATGTTATTGATTTAGCTAAAAATGATGCCCAAAAAGCCAAAGTAGCCATGATACTAAACCATCTTTTCCCCGGAGAAAATGTAGATGTACCTGATCCTTACTACGGTTTGCAAAACGGTTTTGATATGGTATATGATATGCTCGACGAAACCTGTACTATTTTAGCCCAAAAGCTGATAGAAAACCACCCATAAAAATCACCAATTTTACACTGAAACGACAATGGATAGTCCAAAAGGAAAACTGTATTTGATTCCAACTACTTTGGGCGAAAGTGATCCAATGGATGTTTTGCCGAAAACTGTTAAAAGAGCCATTGATTTCATTGACCATTACATAGTGGAAAACGAAAAAACAGCGAGAAGGTTCATTAAATCAGTGAATGCTCAAAAAGTACAAGACAACTTACAAATTTCATTACTCAACAAACACACCGAAGTAACTGAGCACAATACCATGATTAAACCTTGTTTGAATGGCTTTAACATTGGGTTGATGAGTGAAGCCGGCTGTCCCGGTGTAGCCGATCCCGGTGCTGTTATTGTAAAATTAGCGCACGAAAAAGGAATTCAAGTAGTTCCGTTAGTTGGTCCTTCTTCTATCCTTTTGGCCATGATGGCTTCAGGTATGAACGGACAAAGTTTTGCTTTTAACGGCTATTTGCCCATTGACAAGAGTGATAAAAAATCGGCGCTGAAAAACTTTGAAAAAATATCGAGCGACAAACACCAGTCTCAAATTTTCATAGAAACACCTTATAGAAACAATAAACTTTTAGAGGACATACTTTCGGCTTTGCAACCCAACACACATCTTTGTATAGCGACCGATATTACTTTGCCTACAGAATACATCAAGACATTACGAGTGGCAGATTGGAAAAAAACAAAGGTCGATTTACACAACCGACCTACTATTTTTATCATTCACAAGATGTAAATTTAATTGACTTTAGCGTTTTTAATCGCTTGAATTCCTTTGGTATCAAACCCTCCAAAATCTCTGAGGTAAGTTCGCACTGAGGTACCGTACTCATCTTTCATCTTGCGTTTTCCGTTTGAATTCAGGAAACGCTTAACTGAACCTGTTCCGCCTAAATGAGCGGCAGCTAAAATTCCGGATTCAGTAATTTTAACACCGTCAACTACTTTACCTTCAAAATAACGAATGTAATCTCTTAACTCGTATTTATTCTTGGATAGTAAAGTGACAAATGCTTTTTCTTGTAATCTCGGATTGTTTAAAAAGCCCAAACTGTCATGAATTCCTATCGATTTCAAAGTTACCACGCCAAACTGGTATTTTCCTAAATAACCAAGAGTATTGATTTTTCGGTATTTACCTTGAGATTCTTTGTGTGCAATGGCTTCTTTGTAGCCAATAAAATACCTTCCGGTATACGGGACTTTCAGATTAATATAATCTATGTTGTTTTGAGAAGGAAAAACGTATTGAAGTTCTTCGTTTTCATCAACACCAAAACTGAAGTTGACTTGGGCATTGTAAGGTTTAAAACCTGAGCTTATAAAAGCTACTGTTAGTAGGATAGTTGAGTAAAAAATTCCTTTTTTGATCATTAATTGTTATTTCTCAAGCGCTGTCACCGACATGAAATTACCGGCTGCAAATATACAACTAATTTTATAAAATTGAATATCAACAAGTTAAACTACTCTAAAAGTAGACAAAATGCCATTTTGTTCCGCCTGAACCCCTGATTTCAAACGTTGGAGCCGGAATTTTGATAGTATTGAAAACTGTTAAAATTGTCTTAACAAAATGCGATTTGGTTTCTATTTTTGTCAAATCAAGGTCTAGACTAAGGTAAAATTGTCGGTATCTTTTACTTTCCGGAAGAAAAATAGTATTGACTAAAGCCTCTTCACCGGTTATCATACCTTCAGCACCATAACCAACGGCTACATTCAACCATTTCGGCACTTTACTTTTTTTGGCAAAAGAATGAATGTTGAACGACAACCAATAGGTTTGTCCGTTGTAATCTTTCAGAATCTGTTCTTGAAGTGAACTGCCCAAAACTTCCGGCCGAGCGGCTGCATATGGCGTGGTATGAAAAGAAAATTTAGGAACAATTCGCTGTTCTTTCCAAAGCAATTCTTGAGAAACATACATAGCTGTACCCGAAACATTAGCCACAACATCTCCGAGCGACGCACCCCAATTGGCCGAATAACCATCGAAAACTTCAACGGTAGTTAGAAAAGCCAAACCTAAAGTAGCACCATAAAGTAATTGAGATTTCTGATTGGCTCCGGTCCATTTCATCGCATTGGCTCCGAAACTCCCTAAATGATAAGCCGAAAAAACGTGTCCGACCTTGTCCATTTGCAACCATTCGGCATTGTCATTAATAAAATGAAAATCTGATTTTGGGTAATCGGCATACCAAACTTCATTTAAACCTATCAAAGCAGCGGCTCCTAAAGTTGCCTCAGTCATCACAACCGTTTTTAAACGCGCTTTGTTAAGTGTATCCGAAGGTTTTAAAAAATGATGGATTCCTTTTTGTGCACAAAGTAGTGTTGAGCAACAAAAGAAAAATAGTATGTAACCCTTGTGTTTCAAGAATTATCGCTTTGTTCCTTGAGCATTCAACCAATCGGCGTATTTTTTGGCATTAACATCATGCTGCGCCATAGTTGCGGCAAACTCATGGTAACCAAAACGTTCAACGCTGGCACAGAAGTACAAATAATTGTGCTTTTCCGCATTCAAAACCGCATCAATCGCATCGATATCGGGCATGGCGATTGGCCCCGGAGGTAATCCTTCGTTTTGGTATGTATTGTATGGAGAAGCGATGAACAAATCATTATACAAAACACGCTTTATTACTTGATCGAAATTTTTATCACGCAACTTCAAAGCATAAATTACAGTTGGATCAGCTTGCAGTTTCATTCCGTCTTTTAAGCGATTCAAATATACTCCGGCTACTGTTGGTCGCTCGCTCTTTTTCACCGTTTCTTTATGAACTATCGAAGCCAAAGTAATGACTTGTACCGGTGTCATGTTCAACTCGGTCGCTTTAGCGATTCGCTCTTTGGTCCAAAACCTATGGTATTCTTCCAACATTTTATCTCTAAATTTTTCCGGAGAAACATTCCAGTAGAATTCATATGTATTTGGTAAAAACATCGCAAAAACTGTCTCTGTGGTAAAACCATTCTTTTGTAAAAAAATGCTATCGCGAAATGTTGCCAATAATTTAGTAGTATCGGGCTCAATTTGCGAACTGATTCGCTCACACAAATTTTCCAATCTTTCCTGATTGTTGAAGGCCAACTTTACCGGTACATTTCTTCGCATAGCGCTAACCAATTGAAAAGCGCTCATTCCCTTTTTTAACAAAAATCTTCCCGGTTTTACATTGTCGGGATAAGATCGAAGTGAGGCGATAAACTCAAAATCGGATATGTTTTTAATAAAAGGCGAAATGATACTTTGCACCTCATCATAATTGGAACCGGTTGGGATTTCCACATATATTTCTTCTTTGTCAAAATTAGTATTGGAAGTAAAGAATTTGATATACACCAACAAAACGATTAATAGACCAACGACCGCTGTAATTTTAAAGATTTTACTTTTGTTCAAAACCGAGACTGTTTAAGTTTATTTTTTTATTAACTGATATAGGATTTCATCGTGAAAGCGATTTCTGGTAAAATTCCAATCTTTCTTCACCCCTATTTTTTGAAAACCAAAGGTAGCAAAAAGCGACAAACTCGCCGAATTTTCGGAACCGATATTGGCATACAATTGGTGCAATTGTAACTGTTGAAAGGTATAATCAATCACCAATCCCAAGGCTTCTTTACCGTAACCGGAATGCCTGTCCGTTTCGTCTTGGATAATAATTCCCACACCGGCGCGTTTGTTCTTAGGATCAAAATCGAATAAGTCAATCAAACCAATTGCTTCAGACGATTCATTTTTACAAATGGCCAAACGCAATTGCTTGGCTTCATAAATATCCTGATGGGCGTTTTCTAAATATTGACGAATGAGAAACCTGCTGTAAGGTGTTTGGGTATTACTGACTTCCCAGATTGACTCATTATTTTCTATGGCATACACAAACTCCAAATCTTCGGGTTCGAGCGCACGCAGGTAAATTTTAGGTCCTTTGAGTGTAATCATTTGACTTAGATTTCGATGGTGCCACTATAAACAAATGTAGCCGGACCTTTAAGATAAACATTAGTATATTTATTTCCTTCTTTGGTAAAAGAAACTTCTAATTTTCCGCCTTGTACCTCCAGATAAATATGATGGGAATCGGTTCTTCCGGTAGCGTGCATCGCAATGGCTACCGCAGTAGCTCCGGTGCCGCAAGACAGCGTCTCATCTTCTACACCACGCTCATAAGTTCTAAGGGCAAAATGATCTTCTGAAAGTTGCTTCACAAAATTAACGTTGCTGCCCGGCTTTCCGTACAAATCTGAATACCGAATTTTAGCCCCAACTGTTTTGACATCAAGATTCTTCAAATCATCAATCAAAGTAACATGATGCGGTGAACCGGTATTAAGAAAAACATAATCTTCTTTTAGGTGTACTTCTTCAACTTCTTTCATTCCCAGTGAGACAATTCCGTTTTCAAACACAACCGCATGGTGCGGGCCATCAGTTGCTGTAAAATTAGTTTCGTTTTGGATGACTTGTAAACTTTGAGCAAAAGCGACCAAACATCGACCGCCGTTGCCGCACATCGAACTTTCGTTGCCATCGGAATTGTAGTATACCATACGAAAATCCGCTTCGGTATTTTGCTCCAACAAAATAAGTCCGTCAGCCCCAATACCAAAACGACGATTGCACAACTTTTCTATAAGTACGACATCTTTTTTGGGAAATAATCCATCGCGATTGTCAATCATGACAAAGTCGTTTCCGGTTCCTTCGTATTTGTTAAAATTGATTTTCATAGCGGTGATAAGTGTCACAAATATAGCAAAATTTAAGATTGACTTAAAAAATGTTAAACGACCGTTAAAGAGTATTGACTGCAAAATTGAAACTTTTTAAATTTACTATTCATAATTCAAAAAGCAACAAAACGATGAGAAGAGTATCGAGTTTATTTTTAGTTTCTTTATTGAGCGGCGCAACTACTTTAGGCGCTTACAAGTTATTCTTTGATCAAAATGAAAGAGAAAGTATTGTTACAACGGCTATCGGTTCTAACGCAAGAAATGTTGGGATATCGGGAGAAGCTGTTGATTTTACCGAAGCCGCTGAAGTAGCTGTTCATAGTGTAGTGCACGTTAAAAATGTTTCCATCAGAACCGTTTCTAATCCGATTTTGGAGTATTTCTACGGACATCGCGGTGGTCAACAGCAGGAACAAATTGGTACCGGTTCGGGCGTTATCATTTCCGAAGACGGTTATATAGTAACCAACAATCACGTGATTAAAGAGGCAACCGAATTGGAAGTGACTTTAAACAACAACAAATCGTACAAAGCCAAATTGATCGGAACCGATTCTAAAATGGACATCGCCTTGCTTAAAATTGAGGCCGATGAAAAATTACCGTATTCGACATTTGCCGATTCAGATGAAGTAAAAGTGGGCGAATGGGTATTGGCTGTTGGTAATCCATACAACTTAAATTCTACTGTTACAGCCGGAATTGTTTCAGCCAAAGCCAGAAATTTAGACAACCGTAACGGCTTACAATCTTTTATCCAAACTGATGCCGCGGTAAATCCCGGAAACAGTGGCGGTGCATTGGTTAATACCCGTGGAGAACTGATAGGCATCAACACTATGATTTCATCGCCAACCGGAAGTTACACCGGTTACTCCTTTGCAGTTCCTTCTAACATCACTCGAAAAATTATAGAAGACATCATGGAGTTTGGCGGTGTTCAAAGAGGTGTTTTAGGCGTGGAAGGCAATGAATTAAACAGCAAAGCGTCTAACGAATTAGGCATCAAAGACACCGAAGGGTTTTACATCAATAAGGTAACCAAAAACTCAGGAGCCGAGAAAGCAGGATTGCGCCAAGGTGATATTATCAAAAAATTAGACAATCAAAAAATCAGTTCGTTTTCTGAATTGACCGGATACATTAATACTAAAAGACCAAATGATAAAGTTCAAGTGACTTATGTTCGTGACGAAGAGACCAAAACGGCATGGGTAACATTAATCAAAAATGATCTCTTTATCACCGAATTCAAAGGTTTAGAATTAGAAAATATTGATAATGCCGATAAGAAAAAGTTCAGAATTGACTATGGCGTTCGCATTAAAGAAATCAACAACGATAATTTAAGACCTTATTACAATCAACTCAAAGGCAACATCATACTCTCGTTTGACAATGTAAAAGCTACGGATTTGGAAACGATTTCAAAATTCTTGAACAATAAAGATGAAAATCAAAGTGTAAGCATCCAAATGATCAACCGAATGGGACAAGTGATACAAATTATCCTCTAAAAACAAAATCATCTTACTTATTTTTCGAAAAAACCAGCCTTACCTTAGGTTGGTTTTTTTTATGATAAAAAAGTCACGAAATCGTTTTCGTAAAAGACTACTATTTTATACTTTTGCGCAAAATTTAAATTTCAACACAACTAAACACTTTTCTTTTATGAGCAGCAACACTTTGTATGAGAAGGAATTATCGTTCCAAGCCGACAGGCGAAAGGCCGGTGTAGAATTCATCAAAATCATCAGCGATTTATGGTATGATAAGTCTATCGAATTAGTTCTTTTCAGAAACCAATTAATCGATCGAAACGTAAGCGACATCATCAATTTACACGAATACGCCGGAGAGTTTGTACAAAAGCCTATCAATGTTTTTGATTCGGTGGAAATTGCCAGAGCGATTTTGAATTTAGATTTACCGCCTTCTCGTATCGATATCGGAAAACTAACTTATGAATATCATTTAGAAGACAACAAATACCACGATGCTCGTGCTTTTGTGATTGACAAATTGAAAAACGCCAAAAACTCTAAAAACATCCAACCTAAAGATGTGGTTTTGTATGGTTTTGGCCGCATCGGTCGTTTGTTGGCTCGTGAAATGATGAGCAAAATAGGGAAAGGACAACAATTGCGTTTGCGCGCTATTGTTACTCGTGACCGCAACGATGCTTCTTCTTTAGAAAAAAGAGCTTCGTTGTTGCGTTATGACTCGGTTCACGGAGACTTTGAAGGTTCTGTGCAAGCCGATGTAGAAAACAATGCCTTAATCATTAACGGAACAACGGTGCATATCATTACAGCTGCCGGTCCGGAAGAAATAGATTATACAAAATACGGTATCAACGACGCCTTGGTAATTGACAATACCGGAGCTTTTACTACAGAAGAAGCCTTAAAACGCCACTTAACTTCTAAAGGAGTGGACAAGGTATTACTTACCGCTCCGGGCAAAGGAGTGCCAAATATTGTTTATGGAGTAAACCATAATGATTACAATCCGGATGAAGTAAATATTTATTCAGCCGCTTCTTGTACCACCAATGCTATTACCCCAATTTTAGCTGCAGTTGAAGAAACTTTAGGAGTTGTTAAAGGGCATTTGGAAACCATTCACGCTTATACCAACGACCAAAATTTGGTTGACAACATGCATAAAAAATACCGTCGTGGTCGTGCCGCAGCCTTAAACATGGTCATTACCGAAACCGGAGCCGGTAGCGCTGTAGCCAAAGCATTACCAAGTTTAGCCGGAAAATTAACCTCGAATGCTATTAGAGTTCCGGTTCCAAATGGCTCTCTCGTAGTGCTTAACCTTGAAGTTGGCAAAGAAACTTCTCTTGAAGAAGTAAACAGCATCATGAGAAAATATGCTTTAGAAGGCGAGTTGGTTGAACAAATTAAATATTCTTTGAATAACGAATTGGTTTCCTCTGATATAGTTGGCACTTCTGCACCTTCTATTTTTGACAGTAATGCCACGATAGTTTCCGGTGACGGAAAAAACATAGTGCTTTATGTTTGGTACGACAACGAATACGGTTACAGCCACCAAGTTATTCGTTTGGCCAAATACATTGCTAAAGTAAGACGCTATACTTATTATTAATAGTTGAGCATTAATTCCTTAAAAAATCTCGTTTGTCCGGTAGGGTAAGACGGGATTTTTTTGTTACAGAAGATATAAATTGTTAATAACATTAGGTTTTAGAAAAATAATTACTATTTTTCGCCTTCCAAAACAACGCCCTTTAACCTATTATGAAAAAAATAATTTTAAGCTTGTCGATTTTGACTTGTTTTGCGTTCTCTAATGAGGAACCAAAAGTAACTACCTACAGTTACGGTCACAATGGAATGGAGTATGTGGCACGCAACAAAAACGGAACAGTTATCATCAGCACCTTCAATTCAAAAATGACCATTCGCCAAGAAATTGCCACTAAAATTTATGAGTTGTATTTGGATCGTAAATTAGAGCATAACAAAATGATAACCGTATTTGGCTCTGAAGCAGATGTTACCGGCAAATGTGTTATCCGAAAAAAAGACAACTTAACCACGGTAGATTTTTATTACGAAAGTGTACTTTGGTGTTCCGGACACAAAGAGATTTATAAAAAGAAAATATAAAAAAAAGCTCAACATTAAGTTGAGCTTTTTTTATAACTGCTTGATTCTACTTAGGCTTTTCCGGCCGCAATTAAGTTCAAGGCAGAACCGGCTACAAACCAGCCAATCTGACTTTCGTTGTAGGTATGATTCGCCAAAATGGTGTCTTTAGAACCGTCGGCGTGAACAAACTCTAAAGTCAACGGTTTGCCCGGAGCAAATTCGGTTAAATCTAAGAAATTGATAGTGTCATCTTCTTGAATTTTATCGTAATCGGCTTCATTAGCAAAAGTCAACGCTAACATTCCTTGTTTTTTCAAATTGGTTTCATGGATACGGGCAAAAGATTTTACCAATACCGCTTTTACCCCTAAGAAACGTGGCTCCATCGCCGCGTGTTCACGAGATGAACCTTCCCCGTAATTATGGTCACCCACAACAATAGAAGGCACTCCGGCAGCTTTGTATGCTCTTTGCACCGCAGGCACAGCATCGTAAGTACCGGTTAATTGGTTTTTCACTTTATTGGCTTCTTGATTGAAAGCATTGATGGCTCCAATCAACATATTGTTGGAAATATTATCCAAATGTCCGCGGAAACGCAACCATGGTCCGGCCATAGAAATATGATCGGTAGTACATTTTCCGAAAGCTTTGATTAACAATTTGGCGCCTGCAATATTTTTACCGTCCCAAGCTTCGAACGGAGCTAAAAGCTGTAGTCTGTCTGATGTTGGTGAAACAGCTACCTGAACTGATGAACCATCAGCAGCCGGTGCTTGGAAACCGGCATCTTCCACATCAAAACCTCTTGTTGGCAATTCGTCTCCGGTTGGCGGATTTAATTTTACTGCTTCGCCTTTATCATTCAACAAAGTATCGGTAATTGGGTTAAACGATAAATCGCCCGAGATTGCTAAAGCCGCTACCATTTCCGGTGACGTTACAAAAGCGTGAGTATTCGGGTTACCGTCAGCACGTTTTGAGAAGTTTCTGTTGAAAGAGTGAACGATAGTATTTTTTTCACCTTTGTCGGCACCGGTTCTGTCCCATTGTCCGATACAAGGTCCGCACGCATTAGTAAATACTTTGGTTCCCATTTTCTCGAAAGTGGCGATGATTCCGTCTCTTTCGATGGTATATCTGATTTGCTCTGAACCCGGGTTGATACCGAATTCAGCTTTTGGCGTAATGCCGTGAGCTACGGCTTGTTCAACGATAGAAGCTGCACGAGCCATATCTTCGTATGAAGAGTTGGTACAAGAACCGATTAATCCCCATTCTACTTTTAAAGGCCAACCGTTAGCGGTAGCTTCCTCTTTCATTTTAGACACAGGAGTTCCTCTATCCGGTGTGAAAGGTCCGTTGATATGTGGTTCTAATTCTGATAAATTGATTTCGATTAATTGATCAAAATAATCGGCAGGATTAGCATATACTTCGGCATCAGCGGTTAGGTAAGAGGCTACTTTGTCGGCAGCATTTACTACGTCTTGACGACCGGTAGCAGCTAAATATCTTCTCATAGAATCATCGTAACCGAAAGTTGATGTTGTCGCTCCGATTTCGGCACCCATATTACAAATGGTTCCTTTTCCGGTACAAGACATATTAGTAGCTCCTTCGCCGAAATATTCTACGATAGCGCCGGTTCCGCCTTTTACGGTAAGGATATCGGCTACTTTTAAGATAACATCTTTAGGCGCAGTCCAACCGTTTAATTTTCCGGTCAATTTAACTCCGATTAGTTTTGGAAATTTCAATTCCCATGACATGCCCGACATTACGTCTACGGCATCGGCACCACCAACACCAATGGCCAACATACCCAAACCTCCGGCATTAACCGTATGGGAATCGGTACCGATCATCATTCCGCCCGGGAAAGCATAATTTTCTAAAACAATTTGGTGGATAATTCCTGAACCCGGTTTCCAAAACCCGATTCCGTATTTGTTTGATACTGAAGACAAAAAGTCGAATACCTCTTTGGATTGTGTATTGGCAACAGCCAAATCGGTTTTAGCGCCAACTTTAGCTTGAATTAAGTGGTCACAGTGAACCGTAGTCGGAACAGCAACTTTACTTTTTCCGGCGTGCATAAACTGCAACAAAGCCATTTGGGCCGTAGCATCTTGACAAGCAACCCTGTCCGGTGCAAAATCGACATAATCTTTCCCACGGGTAAAAGACTGAGAAGGCATCCCTTCCCATAAATGCGAATATAAAATCTTTTCAGATAAGGTAAGCGGACGACCAACTAACTCACGTGCTTTGTCCACACGAGCAGCCATAGTAGCGTACACTTTTTCAATCATTTCAATATCAAAAGCCATAATCAATTTGGTTAATTTGTTTGCCTCGCAAATTTACGAAAACGTTATACTTCTGAAAAGTTTTTGTAAAAATAAGTTACTCAAAACGACTGTTTTAAAGAATAGTAATTTTTGACTATAGTTTTTTATCAATAACGTATTTTAAAAGTCAAAAAATGGCAATTATTAATTTTTATCCCTTAAATTCATCAGTGGCAATTCATAGAAACGATAAAGTAAATAACTCAAAACTAAGGTAATTGTGAAATAACCGAGGATAAAAATATTGACTTCAAAAGCATCTTGAGCATCAAACGGAATGTATTGCTTCATCAATAACAAAACGATACTGTAATGCAATAAATACATAGAATAAGATACCTTGCTGACTAAAACAATTGGTTTTTCTATTAATAATCCTCTGCTTTTCCATTCGGAGAGAAAAGGCAAAAAACAAGCAACAGCAACCGACAACAGCGGCAAATAAAAAACATTCCAAAGTAAGGGATTCGTTTCGAAAACCCATCCCAAATAACCAATGATGAAAAATTGAAAGAAGAAAAGCGCCATACCAATTCCCATAATCAGCACTTTGTATTTTTCCCATGGTGACTTAAAATTGAAATAAATCCAACTGCACAAAACTCCGATAAAAATACTGTCCAAACGATAAATTACAACGGCTTTGAGTGATAGATTCCATTGGGTAATATTGGTAGCAGCATCATTAAAATGATAGTACAATTTAGTACACAAGAAAACCGCAATCAAAACCAATACGATAGACAGAAAAAAACGTGCTTTGTGAATAGGCTTAAAAAGAAAACCTACCATTAATATAAAAAAGGGCAATAAGATATAGGCAAACTCTTCTACCGATAGACTCCAAGATTCGGGGAAGAAAGGCAACATAGTTGAGTGTAAATTTTGGAGAAAAAAGAAATATTTCCACCATGATAAAGCAGCATAGCCGACAAAAGAGGCTATAGCCAGATTAAGTACCAAAACCAAAAAGTAGTTGGGCAGCGTTCGGTACCATCTTCGTTTCAAAAAATGGAGAACAGTAGTAAGAGAAAAATCGGAATTCAGGTATAATTGGTATAAAATTTTGCCAATTAGAAATCCGCTCAGTACAAAGAAAATCTCTACTCCGAAAAAGCCGGAGGGCGCTAAAAGTTGGTACAAAAAATTGTCACGCTCGGGCACAACCCAAACACAGTGCCCAAACACCACCATGAGAATGGCGATGGCTCGCATAAGATCGAGACCGAAGATTCTTGAAGAGTCTTTATTAGTCAACATTTCCCCATTTATTAAAGCACTAAAATAGGCAATATCAACCGGAAAGAATTAAAAAATTTTGGGGAGCAATTTATAAAACAAAGCAATAGCAGAACTAAACCCTAAAAAGCAGAGCAATAAACCGAAACTCAACAATTGAAATGCTTCTGCAGAAGCCGTTGGAAAATCATTGAACTCAGAAATTACAGCTAAAACCATATACATTGAAAACAACGAAATTAAGGTAGCCAATAAAAAACCGACAAACTTATTTTGAAAAAAAACTTGGAGTAAGAGTACGACAAACACTCCAAAAGCATAAGGGTTAAAATGATTTTGAATGGTAAAATTATCAATAAACCAATAAGCGGTAACACACAAAAGTATAAACTCTGGCAACAATAAAACATACTTTTTCATAAGCTATCGTTTTAGAGATAACTAACGAAGAAAAGAAGAATTTATTGCAGTAGCTTACCGATAATCACTTCCTCAGTAATTCCCTCTGCGTCGGCTTTGTAGTTTTTGATGATTCTGTGGCGTAAAATGCCGGTGGCCACTGCTTTTACATCTTCAATATCCGGTGAAAATTTACCATTAAAAGCAGCATTGGCTTTGGCAGCCAAAATTAAGTTCTGAGAAGCCCTCGGTCCGGCACCCCAATCCAAATAATTGTTTACATATTCCGAGGCCAAGTGGCTTTTAGGACGGGTTTTGCCTACTAAAGTGACGGCATATTCTATTACATTATCAGCTACCGGAACGCGTCGAATTAAGTGTTGAAAATCGATAATTTCCTGAGCAGTAAACAATGGATTTATAATAGGTTTATCATCATTGGTTGTACTTTTTACCACCTGAACTTCTTCCTCATAGGAAGGATAATCAAGTTTGATGGCGAACATAAAACGGTCTAACTGCGCTTCGGGCAACGGATAAGTTCCTTCTTGCTCAATTGGGTTTTGGGTAGCCAATACAAAATAGGGTAACGACAGTTTGTAGTTCTGACCGGCAATGGTTACCGAGCGTTCCTGCATCGCCTCTAATAAAGCGGCTTGGGTTTTTGGTGGTGTCCTGTTGATCTCATCGGCCAGAATGATGTTGGCAAAAATCGGTCCTTTGATAAACTTGAACTGACGGTTTTCGTCTAAAATTTCACTTCCTAAAATATCGGAAGGCATCAAATCGGGAGTGAACTGTATTCGCTTAAAATCTAATCCCAAAGCTTGAGCAATGGTATTGACCATTAAAGTTTTAGCCAAACCGGGAACACCTACCAGCAAGGCGTGTCCGCCGGAAAAAATACTCAGTAAAATTTGGTCGACTACTTCGTCTTGACCCACAATTATCTTGGCAATTTCTTTTTTAAGTTCTAATCGTTTTTGAACTAAACTTTGAATGGCAGCAACGTCAGACATTTGATATTAGATTTAAGATTTTAATATTAGATTTAAGATGTACAAGTTACATTTTAAAAACTATTTTTTTAACCAATTGTTGATGAATAAACAATCTCTGTATTCCCCATTAATTTTAATGTAAGTTTCTTTGATTTTTTCATCGGTCCATTTTCCAATGGCTTTGATTTGTTTTTCTTTGAGTGCCAAATCTTTAATCTTGATATAGTCTTTGGCATAATCTGCTGTGTGCTCATTGATTCGGTTGGTAACCGTGATGATTTTGTATTTTTTACCGGTTCTGGGATCATCATCTAAAATAGGGGCAGTAATGGCTCCATCTTTTAAATTAGACACTTCGCTGTATAAGGTTGGATCCATTTTGGTCAATTCGAAACGCGTATCTTGTGTTTTCGGATTGATTAAAGTACCGCCGTTGGCTCTGGTTTCTTTTTCATCCGATAATGTACGAGCTGCTTCTGCAAAGGAAATTTCCCCTTTTTCGATACGGGATTTGATGGTTAGGATTTTTTCGCGTGCGTCTTTCAGGGCTTGGTCAGACACTTTAGGCATCATTAAGATGTGACGCAATTCTACTTCTTGTCCTTTGATTTTTTCTACCATAATGATGTGGTAACCGTATTCAGTTTCGAAGGGTTCGGAAATTTCACCTTCGCCCAAACTAAACGCAACGTCTTTGAATTCTTTTACAAATTGGGTTTTTCGGTTGATTTTATAAAATCCACCGTTCGCTGCTGAACCGCGGTCATCGGAATAAATTACCGCTCTGGTTTTAAAGCTTGACCCGGACAACACTTCATCCTTGATTTCTTTGAGTCGTTTGACTACTCTTTGTTTTTCTTCCTCTGTTATTTTCGGGACAATTACAATTTGGGCAACCTCCATTTCGGCTCCGAAAACCGGCAATTCCTCTTGAGGAATCGATTTGAAAAAAGTTCTTGTTTCTTCGGGTGTGATTTCAACCGCATCTACAATTTTTCTTCTCATTTCTCCGGACAGTTTATTGGTTTTGATGATGTCGAATAAATCATTTCTGAAATCTTCTTCATTGTCTTTTTTGAAATATTGAATCACTTTGTCCATTGAACCTAATTGTTCCACCATATAGCCAATTTGTTCGCTCATTTTTTCTTTCACTTCTTCATCTTTCACCACTATACTATCTTGAACGGCTTGGTGTGCATAAAGTTTGTCTTCCAACAAACTTCCCAACATTTGACAACGGCTGATATCTTTGGTGGATTGACCTTGACTGGCCAATTCTAAATAGGCTTTATCAACATCCGAATCCAAAACCAAATAATCCCCAACGGTTGCAATAATCCCGTCAACTTTTAATTTTTTGGAAGAATTGAACTGTGGTTTTGTTTTAACACTGTCTTTGATAATTTCTTGGGCATTGACGCTACCAACAAAACACATAAGTGCAACAAAGGCTATTGTTAGTTGGTTATTTATATACTTCATAATCGTTGTTTTTAATGGCATCATCGGTAATTTCTTTTTCAAACTGCTTTATTAATTCTAATTTTCTTTTGTTTAGGATTACTTCCTTTAATGTAGGTTTGATGTATTCAAATGGTGAAATCTGATTTTTATCAATCACATTGGTTATTTTAATCAAATACACATCTTCATTCGATTGTATTTCGGCTTTTTTTCCCGGCCGAATGATATCTTCTCTATTGTCGGGATTGATGACAGGCAGTTTGTAATATACCTGACTCATATCCACCCAAACCGAATCATTCAAGGCGAAACTTTTGAACTGCAACGCATAAGTATCCCAAAACTTCTTGTCTTTTTTACTGTAATTAAAGAACTTGTTTCTTATGGTGGCAAAACGCGGATTGTCTTTGGTCAAATTGATAAACCGCAAGCGAACTAAAGTACTGTTGGTTTTAAAATTCTCTTTATTCTCCTCGTAATATTTTTTTAATTCTTCTTCTGTTACTAAAGTGTCCACGGTGTTTTTCACCACTTCTTCGATATAGGCTTTAGTATACAAATCAATTTTATACTGTTTGATTAAAGCGTTGTAATCCTTTTTTTTCTTATCGCTTAAATTGCGTTCCGCTGCTTCAATAAGCAGTTTTTGGCTAGCCCATCTGTTGATAAAATCCCTTACCAAAAGTATACTGTCAGCTTTTGAAGTTCCTGCCGGAACCAAGGTAGCAATATCACTTTTATACAAATAGCTTTTCCCGACTCTGGCAATAGACTCCGGTTTTTGTTCGGGTTGGAAAAAATTGCACGAAACACACAACCACAGCAGCAGCAAAAAAAAACTATTCCTGATCATTTAAGGATTTAACTGTTTTTTGACACGCTCAAAGACCTCTTGATTGACTTTTACATTGAATTCACTTTTCAAATCATCTACCCATCTTTGTTCTAAATATTGTTGGTATTCGTTTACTATTTTACCTCTGCATTCGTCTAATGTTTTAACACCTTCCGGAATGACTTTATCCACTTTTACAACGAAATAATATTCGCCTTCTTTGAATATATCGGAAATTCCGATTTCAAATTTGGTTCCTTTGGGCAAGGCGCTGTTGCCTTCTTCAAATTTTCCGCTGTTGGCCATGATGTTGACTACATTGTCTACATTCAGTTTTTCTTTGATAGTTTGCGGATCGGCATTCTTTTTCAATAAAGCCAATGCTTGTTTAATCGATTCCATTTTGGTGGAAGACAAAATAGTAGCTTCTACCCTATTCTTCCACATGTGATTGAATTTAGTAGAGTTGTAAAAATTTTGCAACCCAACAGAGTCTGTTTTGGCACGTTCCCAAATTTCTTTTTCCATCAAATCAAACAACAACAAACCATCTCGGTATTCTTCCATTACATTGGCAAAATCGGAGAATTCCGTTTCCAGATTTTCATCATAAAAAGCGGTTAACTGTTCGTCTAAAAACTTATTGTACAATGTTTCGGTTAATGCGGTTAACGGTTTTATTTTGATTCCGGCTTTTTGTTGTTTGTCTACAAATTCCAAGAACTTCTTACCTTCTATTGGTTTGGTATTGATGGTCAGCAATATTCCTTTGAAATCATTGGCAGCTTCCGGCTGTGTCCATTTTGACTCATAGAAATCCGCTGTAATCCATTTGGAAAGTTGGGCGTATACTTTTGAATCTCTTTTGTAAGTGTATTTTTTTCTGAGTTTTTCGTTGAGAGAAGCGGTTATTTTTTTGGAACGATCATCCTTTCCGATTTTATTCTCGAGCTCCATTTTCATTTCGGACAGGGTTCGTACCGGATGTTTTTCGATTAATTTAACGATGTGCCAACCAAATTCGGATTGAAAAGGTTTTGAGATATCGTTTGGTTTAGCCAAGGAAAAAGCGACTTCTTCAAACGCTTCAGAACTCAATTGCCCGGAACCGAATTTATTCAAAATACCACCTTTTGGAG
This sequence comes from Flavobacterium sp., assembly GCF_044373165.1. Classification (GTDB taxonomy): domain Bacteria; phylum Bacteroidota; class Bacteroidia; order Flavobacteriales; family Flavobacteriaceae; genus Flavobacterium. The sequence goes on along the minus strand of NZ_JBILQL010000014.1, from coordinate 3,240 downwards.
AGGACGATTTGTCTTCAGAAAATTGTTTGGCTAATTCGTCAAATTTTTCTCCTTGTTGGATTTTTTGGTAAATTTCGTTGATGGTTTTCTCCGGTTGGTTCTGATCGGCATCTTCAGGTTTGGCTTTCAGAATCATGATGTGCGCCACTGTTACTTCGCCTCTATTTGGTCTGACGTCATCAACTTTAACAATGTGGTATCCAAAACGGGTTCTGATAATTTTGGACACTTTGTCTTTGGCGGTATTGTAAGCAGCGTTTTCAAAAGCATAGACCATTCTAAAGGCTGTAAAATACCCCAAATCGCCTTTGTTTTCTTTGGCTGAAGGATCTTCAGAATACTGAGCCGCTAAATTGGCAAAATCCTCACCGGCTTGAGCTCTTTTAGCTATATCTTCTATTTTTTGATAGGCTTTTAACGTATCTTCCGGAGCGGCATTTTCTTCCACTAAAATCAAAATATGAGAGGCTCTGATTTCTTTTTGAAGGCGATTATAAGCTTCTTCGATTAATTCCTGAGTAATTTTTGTATCGTTGAAATAGTTTTTAGCCAATTGATTGCGATAGGACTTTAACTCGGATTGGTATTTAGTGTTATCCTGCAAACCCAATTTATAGGCCTTGTTAACTTTTAATTTGTATCCGATAAAAAGCTCTAAATATTGGTTTAAATCTTTTTGTGATTCGTCCTTCACTAAGTCTAAGTTTTTCTTATAAACCCTCGCAAACTCATCAGTGTAGTATGATTTATTGTTTATGGTAAACAAAACTTCTTTTGTATTGGCTTGTCCAAAACCGGCTGTTGCCATCAAAAAGAACAAACCTAAAAAAAACGGTTTTATATTCATATTGCTTTTAATTTCTAAAGTGTAAAATCAGAATTAAATTCTTAGTTTTTTTAACCTCTTAAAACCACTTTGGCTTAACAAGGTAACAATCAACAAAAGTAACAATTCAAACATATTATACAAGCATAGCACTTACTATTAACAAAATTTTATTAACAGAATTTCAAGCTTATTTCGACAACAAAAAAACTGCTTGACATTAGCTGCTCGAATTGTGAGTAAATAATAGTATTTTTGCAGACCATTTATCAAAAAAATTCATGAGTTTTTTAAAAGAAATACAAAGACGCAGAACCTTCGGGATTATCTCGCATCCCGATGCCGGAAAAACAACCCTTACAGAAAAGCTATTACTTTTTGGTGGCGCAATACAGGAGGCCGGAGCCGTAAAAAATAATAAAATTAAAAAAGGAGCTACTTCCGATTTCATGGAAATTGAACGCCAAAGAGGGATTTCGGTGGCGACTTCGGTCTTGGCCTTTAACTATCAGGATAAAAAAATCAATATCTTAGACACACCAGGACACAAAGATTTTGCTGAAGATACTTTCAGAACCTTAACAGCTGTAGACAGTGTGATTGTAGTAATCGATGTAGCCAAAGGGGTTGAGGAACAAACTGAGAAATTGGTAGAGGTTTGTAGAATGAGAAACATTCCGATGATTGTTTTTATCAACAAATTAGACCGAGAAGGAAAAGATGCTTTTGATTTGATGGATGAAGTAGAGCAAAAGTTAAAACTCAGTGTCACTCCTTTGAGTTTCCCTATTGGAATGGGATATGACTTTCAGGGAATTTACAATATTTGGGAGCAAAACATCAATCTTTTTAGTGGTGACAGTCGAAAAAACATCGAAGATACTATAGCGTTTTCCGACATCAACAGTCCGGAATTAGAGAAAATAATTGGTGAAAAACCGGCAGTTAAGCTTAGAGACGAATTAGAATTGATTTCAGAGGTTTATCCGGCTTTTGATCGCGAAGCTTATCTGAATGGTGACTTACAACCGGTATTTTTTGGCTCGGCTTTGAACAATTTCGGGGTACGTGAACTGTTAGATTGCTTTGTAGAAATAGCTCCCACGCCCAGACCTAAAGAATCGGAAACCAGACTGGTACATCCTGAGGAAGAAAAAATGACCGGCTTTGTCTTTAAAATTCATGCCAATATGGATCCCAAACACCGTGACCGTTTGGCTTTCGTTAAAATTGTTTCGGGAACTTTTGAAAGAAACAAACCCTACACGCATGTTCGTTTGAACAAAAATTTGAAATTTTCAAGTCCGAATGCCTTTTTTGCGGAGAAAAAAGAGATTGTAGACATTTCTTATCCGGGTGACATCGTTGGTTTACACGATACCGGAAATTTCAAAATCGGCGATACTTTAACCGAAGGAGAATTAATGAGTTTTAAAGGAATTCCGAGTTTTTCTCCGGAACATTTCCGCTATATCAACAATGCCGATCCGCTTAAAGCAAAACAATTAGACAAAGGTGTGGACCAATTAATGGACGAAGGAGTGGCCCAGTTATTTACTTTGGAAATGAACAACAGAAAAGTGATTGGTACCGTTGGAGCGTTACAGTATGAAGTAATCCAATACCGTTTGGAACATGAGTATGGCGCCAAATGCAGTTATGAAAACTTTCCGGTTCACAAAGCCTGTTGGGTAAAACCCAATGACCCAAAAAGTGAAGAGTTTAAAGAGTTCAAACGCATCAAGCAAAAATTCTTGGCCCATGATAAATACGGCCAATTGGTTTTCTTAGCTGATTCGGAATTTACCATTCAAATGACACAAAGCAAATTTCCGAATGTAAAATTATTCTTTACCTCTGAATTTGATTGATAACCTGAAATTTACATGATAAATTTTTTTAAATTTAAAAATGATTGCTATATTTACCGCCTGAAATAAAATGACTATGAAAGACTTATCGAAAATATACTTGTTAGCCTTTTTGCTTTTTGCAGATTTTGTGGCTTTTGCTCAAGGCGGTCCTGGTAATGATGATGGAGATGGAGATTTGGAAGATAACGATCCACCTGGAGCTCCAATAAATACAAAACTTTTTTTATTAGTTGTTATGGGTTTGCTATTAGCCTTTTATTCTTTCAAGAAATATAGAAAACAAATCAACTAAGAAATAAATAATACAAAAAGGAGCTCTATGTAAAGAGAGCTTTTTTTTATAAAACAAAAACCCCATCCTTTCGGACGGGGTTTTTTATTTTGACTATACTGATTTTATCGCTTAATCATTCTTAAAGATTTTACATTCTCCTCTTGGGTTACCACTATGTTGTAAACTCCTGATGGATATCTTTCTCCTAAAGTTTGAATTGGCATGTCAGAAGCACTCACTTCTCTGGTCTCAATCAACTTACCAAT
>NZ_JBILQL010000141.1:0-2546 GCF_044373165.1 Flavobacterium sp. | reverse complement strand
GCGGGTTTGACATGAGTTTTGTGAATCCGTTGATTTTTTATCGTTCGGTAGAATTTGCTTCCTCTTCTCGAAGCGGCAATGCTATGTTGGGCTTGACCTCTAAATACAAATGGAACAACCAAATTCAGTTTTACGGGCAGTTTTTGTTGGATGAGTTTTCGTTGGAAGATGTCCGTTCGGGCAATAAGAGTTGGAAAAATAAATTCGGATATCAGTTAGGAGCCAAATATTTCAATGCTTTCAAGATTAAGAATCTATTGTTGCAGGCGGAGTACAATGCAGTTCGTCCTTATGTATATGCACACAGTGAGGCACTTACCAATTACGGTCACAATAACCAGAGTTTAGGACACCAATGGGGCGGCAATTTCAGAGAATTTATTGCCATAGCCCGTTACCATAACGGCCGTTATTTTGCCGATGCTAAAATTACGTTAGGGACTCGTGGTTTGGATATTAACAACAACACCAACAGTTTTAATTACGGAAGCGATATTTACCGCGATTACGACGATCAACGACCTTTTGATTCAGGAGTAGTGGTTGGACAAGGCAACAAAACCGATGTGTTTATAGCCGATTTACAAGCCGGTTATCTAATCAATCCTGCCACTAATATGAAACTTTACGGAAGCTTGATTTACAGAAACTTTACGCCGTCAACCGAGACCTTCTTGGCAGTTAAAGAAAGCACTACTTGGTTTTCTGTCGGCTTGCGATGTGATATTTTCAACTGGTATTTTGACTATTAGCGGTTAGTTAGTGGGGCGTTTTTTGATAGATTCCCAACACGCCATTCGCTTACTCTTTTAGCCCCGATTGGAGTCGGCTACCTTGTAGCGCGGAAAGCGGGAACAAGGTTGGCAAATACACAGCTGACATTCGCTTCAACAACTGCTAAATCTGAAATTTATCTTTAATATTTTTTTGTCAAATCGTTTTCTATAAAGTACCTTTGCACGAGCTTTAAATTAAGGATGAACGCGACGGCTACTACTTTTTCAATCAAACAAATGGCAACTGATTTTAAAGAAATCACTAAGGCAGGTTTAGCTATTAGTGTTGTTTTTTCTTCTATAGCCGGATATTTGTTGGGTGTTGAAGATTTTGATAGTTTGCAATGGTCAACTTTGTTCATGTTAGCGATTGGCGGTTATTGTATGGTTGGCGCTTCTAATGCGTTTAATCAAGTCATTGAAAAAGATTTAGATGCCTTGATGGATCGCACTAAAAACCGTCCGGTAGCTTCAGGGAGAATGGCGCCAAATCAAGCACTGTTTGCGGCCAGTTTGCTCACTATAGTCGGATTGATTTTGTTGTATATGATTAATCCGAAATCTGCCATGTTTGGTGCGATCTCCATTTTTTTATACACCAGTATTTATACGCCATTGAAAACTGTAACACCGCTTTCGGTTTTTGTTGGTGCTTTTCCGGGCGCTATTCCTTTTATGTTAGGCTGGGTAGCCGCTACAAATCATTTTGGGATTGAAGCCGGAACGCTTTTTTTAATACAATTTTTTTGGCAGTTCCCACATTTTTGGGCCATAGGTTGGTTTTTGTATGAAGATTATGAAAAAGCAGGTTTCTTTATGTTGCCAACAGGTAAAAAAGATACTTCAACAGCTTTACAGACTATTTTATATTCGGTTTGGTTGCTCGTGGCTTCTTTATTGCCTTGTTTAGGTTACACAGGAAAATTGTTTATTTCTCCTGTTGCGGCAGGAATCGTATTTTTGTTGGGGATTTGGATGGTTTTTTATGCGATAAAATTATATCAATTGAGAACAGCCAAAGCCGCACGAACACTAATGTTGGTTAGTGTTTCTTATATTACATTATTACAAATAGTTTACATCACGGATAAATTTTTAAGATAGTATGGCAACAATGATGTCGATAGATGAACACCAAGCCAGAAAGGCACGTTCCCAAAAGTTACTATTGTGGTTTGCTATGGCCAGCATGACCATGATGTTTGCCGGAATCACCAGTGCTTTTGTGGTGAGTAAGTCGAGAGAAGATTGGATGAAAGATTTTCAATTTCCCACAGCTTTTTATTTTAGTACTTTGGCTATAGTGCTTTGTAGTGTAACTTTTCATTTGGCGAAGAATGCCATTCAAAAAGACAATCGAGGTTTAGTTTCTGCATTGCTTTTAGTTACATTAGGGTTGGCAATAGCGTTTGTGGCTTTGCAGTTTGCAGGTTTTGGTCAGCTCATTGAACAAGGGTATTATTTTACCGGACCGGAAAGCAATATTGCAACTACTTTCCTATATGTCATAGCAGTGGTTCACTTGGCGCACTTGGCAGGAGGAATTATTTCGCTTTTAATTATAATTTATAATCATTTTAAACAAAAATACAATTCAACTCAATTCCTTGGCATTGAGCTAGGTGCGATGTATTGGCACTTTCTTGATTTCTTATGGATTTGTTTGTTTTTATTTTTATATTTCTTTAAATAAGAAAAAAAATCTAAATTTGGGAACTTTTTAACTAATAACTTTTATGGGAGCTACAGTTACTACTGCAAATACAAACG
>NZ_JBILQL010000142.1:0-2599 GCF_044373165.1 Flavobacterium sp. | reverse complement strand
GAGGATGCCGCGCGGGAGATGCGACCTAGGTTGAGACTGATATCGCGCAGGGGGTGCCCCGGTGCTGAGCCCTCATTAATAACCCCTCCGTAGTAAGACTACTCTGCGGCGGGTGCCTCTTCCTGCGGTTCGGAGGAGGAAGATCCTGCGGCTTTGCCCGCGGCCTTGGCTTTTGCTTTTTCTTCCTTCTTACGCTTCTTCTCCATTTCCTTCCTGCGCTTCTCGAACCCGTAATTGATTTTGACCATGGTCTTCAGTGGTTGGTTGTTGTGACTGGTTGGTGGTCAAACGTCGCCGTTCAACCATTTTATAAATTGCTCATCAAGGCGCTCCTTCATGGCCCCGATGTCGTGAGACATGTCGGTAAACTGACCCCACCTTAGGATGTCCTTGGTCTTTCCGGAACCCTCGATCTCGAGGATAAAATCCTCCACGAGGACACCCTGCGAGGCGTGTGCGGTTCGGAGGTGCTCCTTGCAGAGATCAGCGGACTGATTCTGGCGGTTTTTCGTGCCGAGTCCCATGTCAGAGAGGGAAAAGCGCCCCACAGGAGTCGCTGGAGTAACGGTAGGATGATTGAAAGGACTGATACAATGTCCTGTGAATCTACGCCGCGGCATGCGGTTGAGCGAATGAATTCCTGTGGAAAGCCAAGGATCCGCTGCCGTTCCCTAAAGGTTTCCCTTGCTAATGCTTGGAATGGTCACAGAATAAGAAAGTTCGATTTTTAATGATTTGTTGCGTGGTGAATTGCCGGTTGAGTTTTTTATCGGTGGTTTGAAACCCGGTTCTCGGGAACGGCTCTGATTAGCGGATTTCGTATCAACCACACACACCAACATGAAACTCTACGTAGGCAATCTGACCTTTGACACCACCGACCAGGATCTGCGCGATCTCTTCACCCAGTACGGCAAACCGACCGAGGTCGCCCTGGTCACCGACCGTGAAACCGGCCGTTCCCGCGGATTTGGCTTTGTCACGATGGGCAACGCCGAGGAAGGTAACGCAGCCATCGCGGCTCTTGAGGGCAAGGACTTTCAGGGCCGCAACCTGACCGTCAATGAAGCCCGTCCCCGCGAGGACCGTCCCCCAGGAAACAGGGGCGGAGGTCGCTCCTTCGGTGGTGACCGCGATCGCGGTCCTCGCCGTTACTAGGCATCTCTCCACAAAAAAGCGGGACTTCTTCGCAGGGGCCCGCTTTTTTGTGCCTTGATGGATTAGGCCTTTGGGAACCGCTGATTCAATCCCTTGATGGGCGCCGACAGTCTGGTTGAAAGCAACGCCGGGCACCCCCTTGCGAGAGCGCACGGTAATATGGCAAAAAACCTTACTTGCTGCCCGCCGTGGGATCGGTCTCTTGAGCCAGGTCTTCCTCCCTGACCATTTCGCTCAGGCTCTGGGTCTTTGCCTCGCGAAGCTTCGAGAAGCGCAGGCTCTTGGAGGTGGCTCTCATGGCGCTTGTGACGCTCTGGTCCCTCTGGAAAAAAGTCGAGGAATCCCCCGCCGCGATATTCATCTTGGCCGCAGTGGCGATGGCGTCCTGGTTGGCGCCGAGGAAGAGGAACTCCCACTTGTAGACTTCCCTCTGATGCTTGATCCGCTCGCTGACCTGGGCCCAAGTGAAGTTGCGCGAGGAGTTCTCCTCCCCGTCGGTGAGGATGGCGATGATGACCTTACCGGGCCGATCGGCCTCGGGAATGGAGGCCAACCTGGCTCCGGTCTCGTCGATCGTGCGGCCGATCGCGTCCAAGAGAGCGGTGCCGCCGTCCGGGGCGTAGGTCTTCATGTCGAGACGAAGGATCTCTGGAGCCGGGACGGAGCAGAAGAGGGCCTCATATTCCGTGTTAAAGAGGATCAGGGACATCCGGACCGGTGTCTGGGCATGTTCCTCCTGTTGGCGGGTCAGGAGCTCGTTGAAGCCGGTCACGGCGGTCTCGGCGATCGACTGCATGGAGCCTGAGCGGTCAAGGATGAAGGCGATCTCGGTGAAGTTCCGGGCGGTGTTCTTCTCGTTCATGTGCGTCATGGTGGTGCGGGGTTTCATCAGGGGACGTGGTATCCCCATTCGTCATCATGATACCAACCCGAATGGACATAGAGCGTCCTACCCCCTAAGAATGTTGGGAGCTGAAAGTCATGCTGCATTCGCACGCGAATCAAAATCGCTTCCCATACGCCCCGTTCCATCAACCAATGTTGATGGAGCCGGCAGTCGGATTCGAACCGACGACCGCCTGATTACAAATCAGGTGCTCTACCAGCTGAGCTATACCGGCGACTCACCTCAAAGGATCTCATGAAGCGGACTCGTCGGCAAGCCCGTGGAGTCCGTTATGCTCAAATCCTGGACTGGATCCAGCGGATCACGGTTCCGAGCACGGGGACGTGGTCCCAGACGCCCTGGGCGGAATCCCAGAAATCCTGATGGAGGAGGACCCTCCCATGCGGATCAAACCGAACTAGGGTGACGCCGATCGTGCGGACGGTCTTCCCCTTGGCGAGGTGTTTCATCCGTGTATCCATGGTCCATCGGAAGTAGTAGTTCCTTCCCGAGACGGCGACATCGTCGAAGCTGACGGTCATGCTCTCGAGTCCC
>NZ_JBILQL010000143.1:0-2603 GCF_044373165.1 Flavobacterium sp. | reverse complement strand
TGAAGCACCTACGATTTTAGTTTTAATATCAAAAATTGAAATTTGATCTCCTTTAGTAGCTCTGGCCAAAGCAGCTCTACATTTTTGATCTACTTTGTTACCGCTTACAATGATAGCAGGCTGACCAGGAACTTTAAAGCTGAAACGAGTAACCTCATATTTCAAATCATAAACGAAATCTTGTAAATCAGCGCTAATAGTAGACACTTCTAAACGTGATTTAGCACCTTTTTGAACACCAACAACACCTCCAATAGCACCGGCTGGAGCAGGAATGTTTTTGATACGGAATACTTTTTTATCAGTAACTGTTTTACCATCAGTCATTTTTCCACTTACTGAAACCGTAACTTCAGTACCGGATTGAGGTGTTAAAACATATTTACCATTTCCACCGGCTTTAATCAAACCAGGAGCTGAAGCATTTACGAAGTTATCACCGATACCGGCAAATGAAATAGTCATTGGGTTAGGCAAACCTCTATATACTACGTTCATTTTATCTGCAGAAATGTTAGCTGAATTTGGACGAGGAACAACTACATATTTACCTTGGAATTTCAATGGAATTGTTTTTCCTTCTTCCAAGAATGTAAATTGACCGTTAATACTTTGCTCACCAACAGCACCGGCAGTTAAGGAAATAACCGCTTGACCGTTTACCAATTTACCAGGACCTGAGAAAGAGGTTGGTTTAGTATTTTCGTCGTAACGACCTAACACCACTTTACCGGTTACTTGCTCACCTTGGAAATATACGTTTTTATCTAAAGCTACAATTGCTTGATAGTTGCTGTAAGAAGCAGCTTGAACGGCCGCTTTACCTAAAGCAGCACTGATTACATCAGATTCAGCTTTTTTAGCATCGTTTTGCCAAGCTGACAATTTAGCCAATGAAGCGATAGCCGGAAAGCCTTTGAAGTGGTAATCAAGGTATTTGATTTTAACACCTTCTTTGTCTTTTACTTCAGTTAAATCGAACTTTTTAGTTACTTCATTTAAGATAGCTGAATATTTCTTTTCGTTCCCTAAAGCAGCAGTCATATCCGCTTTATAAGCTTCAATAGCAGCAATAACTTCTTTACCTCTTGCGGTATAACCATCACCGGTAAACCAGCTGTGGTCTAAATTATCTGCTTTATCCATAGCTTCATATGGTAATTTACCATTCTCGTCTACTTCAACACCTTTTAAAACTTCATCTTTTAAAGTCCCTACAAAGTCATAGAATTTTTTGGTAGCAGCTTCCACTTTGTGAGCAGTTACCGCAGCTACAGCAAATTGACCTTTAGCCTCTGAAGCTTTGGCATCTAAAGCCAATAACATTTGCTCGTTAGTAGCTTTAGAAGAACTGTTAGCAGCTTCAAATTTTTCGTTCATCAAACCAAAAGCCGAAAGTACTTCTTTTGACATATTCATTGCCAACATCGCGATGAAAACCAAGTACATTAGGTTAATCATCTTCTGTCTAGGGGTTAGTTTTCCTCCTGCCATTTTTTCTAATTAGTTTATTGTTTTGTTAATAAAATATAGTTCAAAAACTAATTATCCTTTGTTACTCATTGCAGACAACATACCACCGTAAACATTGTTCAATGTTTGCAAGTTAGATGTCAAAGATTGCATTTGGTCTTTTAATTTTAAATTGTTTTCAGCAACTTCATTGTTAATTTGTGCATTTCTCTCAGCACTTTGTAATTGTACTTGGTACAAACCATTCAAAGTTTCTAATTGAGTTGCAGCTTTTGTCATCTCTTCAGCATATTTTTTTGTAGAAGCTACAGAGTCAACAGTTGGAGAAATTGCTTTAGCAGCTCCTTCAAAATTTTTGATGCTGTTTCCTAAGCTTTCCATCAACTGACCGTCGATCTTAGCTTCTTTCAACATATTGTCTAATTTTTGAGACAATAAACCTTGAGCATCTTTAGCTTCTTCATTCTTTTTATCTTTAGGTCTTGCTTCTCCTCCGGCTAATTCCGGGTATACTAGAGACCAATCAATTTCTTTTGCCGGTGTTTCGAAAGCTGATAAAGCAAAAATTGCTGCCTCCGTTAATAGTCCTATAGTTAACATCACTGTACCTGTTAAAGGTCCAAGTTCAAAGTGAGCAATTTTAAATAAAGCTCCCACGATTACTACAGCTGCGCCCATACCATAGGCAAAATTCATAACTTTAGGTGATAATAATCCCATAATAAAAAATTTTTTTAGTTAGTTAAGTTAAATATAATTAAGTTGGTTTTGAAATTACTTTCTTGGTGCCTTACCATTTTTAGTTACTTGAGTTCCCATGTAATCTTGTACAGTTCTGAACCCAATATAACTTCTAGCAGTATCAGCATATTCAAAATCTCTGGTTCCTACTTGTAAAAAGTAAGCAACATCTTTCCATGATCCTCCGCGAACTACTTTTCTCATATTTTTTGAGTCGCCCACTGTTGGATTCATCGTAGACACATATTCGTAAGCTGCAGCATCATAAGAAGAATCTGTCCATTCCGCAACATTACCCGACATATTGTAAAGATTATATCCGTTTGGCTCGTAAGATTTAGCCTCTACTGTATACAAAGCTTGATCTGCTGCGTAGTCTCCACGATTAG
>NZ_JBILQL010000013.1:0-40245 GCF_044373165.1 Flavobacterium sp. | reverse complement strand
GGTTAAGTTTTTAATAAAGTAGATGTGGGGCAAACACTTTATTGATTAATAATGACAGAACGTATTGTTTGATTTGGTTAGACAATATTAGCTAAATCATCGTTTAAAATGCAAATAAAATCGATGAAATACCTATAATTGTAATTATTATAAGATATTTTCCTACTTATAAGCAGTTCGTCGATGTTTTTAAAGCATAAAAAAACCACTCGATTTGAGTGGTGCCGGCTTACAATTATACTTTTTAAATTGTCAAGGCGATAAGCGGTCGATTTGCCAATTATAATCTTCCAATAATTTGTATCGAATTCTGTCGTGCAACCTATTAGGACGACCTTGCCAAAACTCAACTTCTACCGGACGCACTAAAAATCCGCCCCAATATTCCGGACGCGGAATAGATTTGCCTTCATAGGCTTTTTCAAGTGCCTTTAGTTTTTGATCTAAATAGTCTCTGGATGGAATGATTTCACTTTGAGAAGATACAATGGCGCCCAACTTACTGCCATCCGGTCGGGAATCAAAATAATTATCGGAAACGATATCAGAAGTTTTTTCGGCTATCCCTTTAATAATAACTTGTCGCTCCATACTGTGCCAAAAAAAGGACAAACAGATATTAGGATTGTTAAGAATGGCTTTTCCTTTTTCGGATTGGTAATTGGTGTAAAAAATAAAACCTTCTTCGTTGAACTTTTTAAGCAGCACTACCCTACTCTTTGGAAAACCATCACTGCCAATAGTGGCAACTGTCATGGCGTTGACTTCCTCGGTGGTGCTGAATTCCTCCATTTCGTAAAACCAACGGTGGAATAAATTGATAGGATCTTCGGTAAGGTTTTGTTCTAACAGTTCACTTTTCTCGTAAGATTTTCGATAATCACTTAAGTCTTTCATAGCAGTTAAGGTTGATTGGGTAAAGTTACTAAGTTTTCAGTATAAAAAAAGGATTCCTTTTTAGCCCTGATAGGAATGGAAATCCTCGAAGAGAATTGGAATGGATAGCAGGAACTACGACCGCTGATAAATCCCGAGCCTCTCGCTCCTATTCAAAATCAAATACTTTACTGTCGTCGCCCAAAAGCACGTTGGGGAAAATGGTTTCCGCTTCTTGTTGGAACAACTCAATACTACTGTAACGCGTACTGTAATGGCCTAAAACCAATTGCTTCACCTGGGCCAACTTGGCAATAGTCGCGGCTTGCTTAGCGGTACTGTGCATGGTTTTTTCGGCTTTATCGGCTTCCGACTCGAGAAAAGTAGCTTCGTGGTACAACACATCGGCATTTTGGATGATGGGAATGATGGATTCGTCATACATGGTATCGCTGCAAAAGGCATAACTCTTAGTCGGTTCAGGATCAAAGCTGAGTTCAGCATTGGGAATGACTTGACCGTTATCCAAAGTGATATCGCCGCCGTACTTGATTTTTCTGAAATAAGCAGTGTCGATTTGGTATTTTTCAACGGCTTCAACATTGAGCTTGCGCTCTTTGGGCTTTTCCTGAAACAAAAAACCGTTGGTATAAATGCGGTGTTTGAGCGGAATGGTTTTGACAATTACTTTCTCATCTTCAAAAACAACTTCACTTTCCTTTGACTCCAATTCATGGAAGTACAAGTTGTATCCGGTAAACGAATTGGAATAGCGCAATTGCAGTAAGATGATTTCTTTGAGGCCTTTCGGACCGTACACGTGTAAATCGGTTTGGCGGTTGAGCAACATAAAAGTCGATATCAATCCGACCAAACCAAACATATGGTCACCGTGCAAATGCGAAATAAAAATGTGATTGATTTTAGAAAACTTGAGTTTGTTTTTGCGCAATTGTACTTGTGTACCTTCGCCGCAATCGATGAGAAACATACGGTTGCGAATTTCCAAAACTTGTGCGGTTGGATTGGTAATGGTTCTTGGCGTGGCTGCATAGCAACCCAAAAGGGTTAATTTCATAGGGTTAGAATCCTAAATCGCGCTCAATTTCTTCCATTTCTATAATGTCGTGCGCTTCTAAAAGGGTTGGGACTAAGATGATATTCTTCGGAACGGCATTAAAATTAACCGCATTAGCTACTAAAACTATTGACTTCTTTTGTTTTTTGTGCAGCTTAATCAATTCGGTAAACGACTTCACCGTTTCCAAAGTCAGGTTTTTATCGTGCGATAAATCGAGTATCAGATTAACGCTTTTATAGCTATTGTGTTCGTGGGTGACTTTCATTAAAAATGAAGCCGTATCACCTTGCGTATCTTTTAGAATAGTAGTATGACCTTTTTGTTCAACTTTCATGGTTAGGGTAATAAATTAATCTGAAGCTAATTTAGGAAGATTTTGCCATTTTTTGGTCAAACTCCTCTTCTTTCTACACAAGATGATGCAGTTCACAGAAAATATTGGTTTTTCATCGGTGAAATACACGTTTTTTTAACATTTCATAGACCAACTGCACGAAAAAAACGCTGAAAACCCCCGAATTCATTGAATTTGTCGATTAAACGACTTTTGAGGTTAGTTATCGAAAAAATTTCAGTCGACTGCACTCTTGAAGTAGTTTTGACTCAGAAATAACAACAAAAACAAGTTTAAGATATGACAACAACCAATAACACAATAGCTCAAAAAAATGTAACTAACGTTAGATTATTTGTTTTATTCGTTTTATTAGTGTTATCAAGCAACGGAGTTTTCGGTCAAACTAAAGAAGTTACTGTTGCTCCTACAACTACTACTGAAGTTACTGTTGTTAAAGAAAACGCCATCGAAGTTACCGCTGAAACTTCAGTAGCCTCTATGGATTTCGCAGTTTGGTTTGTAGGAACTCAAAAATCTACTACTGATTCAAAATCAAAAGGGACTTCTTTCAGCAAAAAAGCGTTAATCAACTCTGGTATTAACACTAACAGTGTTTTAATCAGATCTATTTTGAAAAAAGTAAGCACACAAGAAAGCAGTGTAGCTTAATCAACAGTTAAGTTAGGATTAAATTATAAAATTAGGTTAGTTTTGAAAAGTAAAAGTCCCGATTGAATCGGGACTTTTTTTATTTGGTATTTTGTTTGAAAATGACTTCGGTTGCACCTTGACCGTATTTTTGATAGTTGGCCTCTTGAAAAATAAGGTTGTCATACCTACCTAACATAAAGTCCAATTCCGATTTCAAAACGCCTTCACCAACACCGTGGATAAAAACAATTTTGGGAATTCGGTTGCGAATGGCAAACTCGATATGTCTTTTGGCAGTTTCACTTTGCAATGTAAGAATCTCATAATTGCTCATGGATTTGTAATTCTTAACTAACTTTTCAATGTGCAAATCAAACTCGGGCACCGGAACTTCCTTTTTTGATTTCTTTTCTGTATTAATATAATTGGGTTTTCGGATTTCTTTCTCAGCTATGATATGGTTTCTGTTGAAATGAATAGGCAATTCACCTTGGTCCATTTTTAACAATTCTGAACGTTTGAAAGTAAGGTTAAAACCGTCGGTCGTTTCTATAGTAATATCGTTGCCATTCACTTCGGTTACTATACCGTCGATGGCATCGTCTAAAACCGTTACTTTATCGCCTTTATTGATCATAACGGTCTTGTTGATTATCATTGTCTGAATCCTTGCTGGGTAATTTTTCGCTGAGTTTCATCAAACCGAACATTAGCAACACCATGGCTGCTATTATTTTAAAAACATTGGGCTGGTCTTGGGTTTGTTCGTATAGTCCGACTGCAATAGCCAAAACCATTATCAAAAGAAAAACTTTTTTCATAGTACTGATTTGTATTTTCAAAATTACACAACTTTAGCGGATTTATACCATAAAAAAAGCACCTTCAACGGAAGATGCTTTTAGGTCATTTTATTTTAAAAATTATCGCATAGCGCTAAATCCAATGACCATAACTATAGCGGTCAAGATATAAAGTGAAATGATAATAATGGCTGCTATCCCTAAAAATTTGTGATGCGATTTTAAGGCACCGAAAGCATCGGTCAATAAATCTGAGTTTTTAGACAACAAGGCTTTTTTGGTATTGCTGGCATAGCGGTACAAATAATAAATAGGAAATAAATAAATGATAGCAATGACTAAGTAAAAAATAGAGATAACCCCTTTAATGGCTCCGAAAGGTCCGGGAGTTTCGGGCATCATCGACATTACTGAAGTCATCAAGATAGCCAATAGCGCTAAAAATCCGACTCCGATAAAACCTAAAATAGCGAGAAACATCGACCATTTAGCGCTTTCTCTAAGATAGTCTAAAGCTGTTTGGTTTAAATGCAATTCAAAAGCATCAAATTGGGATTGGTTTTCGTTTTCCATAAAATAGTTTTGGTTGGTTAAAATAAGTTAATTATCGTTCAAATTCTTTGAGCGTGTTGATGATAATCGAAATACATTCGCGCAATTGGCTTTCGGTCATTACCAATGGCGGAGCAAAACGAATGATATTGCCGTGTGTTGGTTTGGCTAACAATCCGTTTTCAGCCAATTTCATGCAGATATTCCAAGCGGTGTCGCTGTCTTCAGTATCATTAATTACTACAGCGTTGAGCAAACCTTTACCGCGAACCAACGTAGCTATATTAGAAGTTTCAATGTATTTTGCCAATTCTGAGCGGAAGATTTTACCCAAGTTTCTGGCATTTTGTGCCAACTGCTCTTCGGTTACAACCTCCAATGCCGCCATCGCAACAGCCGCTGCTACCGGATTTCCGCCGAAAGTAGAACCATGTTGTCCCGGTTTGATTACATTCATAATCGCATCATTGGCTAAGACCGCCGAAACCGGATAAGCGCCACCGGAAATGGCTTTTCCTAAAATTAAGATATCTGGAGTAACATAACCTTTTTGTTTTTCACAGTGATTTTCGCAAGTACAGTTACCGCAAACGGCCAATAGCGAACCGGTTCTGGCGATTCCGGTTTGTACTTCGTCGGCAATGAATAATACATTGTTGGCCTCGCACAGCGCTTTGGCTTTTGCTAAATAATCTTCGCTAGGAACGTAAACTCCGGCTTCGCCTTGTATAGGTTCAACCAAGAAACCGGCAATGTTTTTAGAGGAAGTGATGGCTTTTTCCAAAGCCTGAATATCATCGTAAGCTATTTTGATAAAACCGGCAGTGTATGGGCCAAAGTTTCTACGAGCGTTTTCATCGTTAGAAAAGGAAATAATCGTAGTGGTTCTGCCGTGAAAGTTTCCTTCGCAAACAATTATTTGGGCTTCATTTTCAGCTATCCCTTTTTTCTCATATGCCCATTTACGGCAAATTTTTAAGGCCGTTTCAACTGCTTCCGCTCCGGTATTCATAGGCAATACTTTATCGAATCCAAAGTACTTGGTAATGTATTCCTCATAAACACCTAACTTATCATTGTAAAAAGCACGAGAGGTTAAGGTTAAAGTTTGCGCTTGCGTTATCATAGCGCCAACAATTTTAGGATGACAATGGCCTTGGTTAACGGCCGAATACGCCGAAAGGAAATCGAAGTATTGTTTGCCTTCTACGTCCCAAACATAAACACCTTCTCCTCTACTCAGTACTACCGGTAGCGGATGATAATTATGGGCTCCGTATTGGTCTTCTAAGTTAATGGCATCGGCTGAAGTTAATTTTTCTAAAACTGACATTGTAATTTGAATTTTAATCTGCGCTCACTGCAGATTAATTATTAAAACATTATTCCTTCTTGTGGAGAGAAATCATCCAATAAGAACAAAAGTACAAAAAAGGACAGCTGTTTTATAAATTCAAAAATATTAAAAACCAAAATCTAAATAAATTCTAAATTTCAAATCTAAAGCCTCAAAAAAGGTTTAAAATTTAAATTTTTAGTTTTTGAAACTTATTTGGAATTTACAATTTGAAATTTGGAGCTTACTTCTTGATTCTTTCCAAAATATCATTCATCATTTCAATTTGAACCTTTTGAATCTCAATTAATTCTTGTTGTTGGTGCTGTATCAAATGGTCTAGTTTGTCGCTGATTAGCCTAATCTCCAATTCCGATTTCAGGTTAATCATATAATCTTTTTTGGCTCTTGCTCGGTCTTTTTCTTCTTGGCGATTTTGGCTCATCATGATAACAGGCGCTTGCAATGCTGCCAAACAAGACAAAATTAAATTTAATAATATATAAGGATAAGGATCAAATTCGTTGTGGACAAAGATGAAGATATTACTGCTAATCCATAATGCAATGAAAATAAAAAAGAAAATAATGAATGTCCAGCTTCCACCAAAATCAGCCACATAATCCGCTATTTTTTGTCCAAAAGTTCTGTTGTCTTTTTCATCTTCTACTTTACTAACCAAGGATTTTCCGTTGGATAGCGATTTGAGAACTTTTTGTTGCAATTCCGACAATTCTCCTACTTCGGTTTGTAAATATTTAGAGATGTATTTTTCCCTGTAAACATTCAGTTCGCTATTAGAAATGCAATTATCTTCTGTAAAATCAGGATAATCTTTTTGTATTAATTTCAAAATGATCGGCCGAATTTGATTTCCGTACACTTTCTCTTTTACCGGAAAATCAATCCCGGAAATATCACTTTTAAAAGTTACTCTTGAACCCATAGCATTAGCATTTATTTACTTCCGTTAAACATTTCCAACAATTTATTTACGGTATTCCAATTGCGCGTTGTAGAAATCACGTTCATGCTTTTTTCAATCCATTTGTTGTCTAGTCGGGTTTTGGCCGGCGATACGTCGTATTTAAGGTAAATTCGCTTGCCGTCGAGTTGGATTTCATCGGGTTTGATGAAGTTTAAGTTGAGTTGGGTAATCATATTCTCCGGTAGTTCGGAAGATATAAAGGAGACATAGAGTTTCTTCAAATCGACGCCATCATCATTTAGAAATAAATTTCGATCCAAACACGCTTGCAAATCTTCTTTTCCGATAACAATAACCGGAACATCGTGGCCAAACTGTTTAAAAATCTCTTGTTTGATTAAAAAACCAACCTTACCCGGACTTTCTTCCTCAGTATCTACAAAAACATTGCCCGATTGAATATATGTTACTACATTAATAAAGCCAATAGCTTCCAGCGATTTCTTCAACGCTGCCATATTAATCATTTTATGTCCGGAAACATTGATACCGCGGAGTAAAGCTAAATGGGTATGCATAGTTGTAATTTTCTACTAATTTATATTTTTTTCTTAAATGCCACTCAAGTTTTGACCAATAGTTTATTTTTGCGCTATGGGAAGAAAACAAACCAATAAAGTTATTTTTGAAAATATTACTGTTTTAGATGCCGGAGCCAAAGGGGTTTCGGTAGCCAAAGCACCCGAAGGTCAAGTGATTTTTATTCCGAACGTCGTTCCCGGCGATGTGGTAGATGTGCAAACGTTTAAAAAGCGCAAAGCCTATTTTGAAGGGAAAGCGATCAAATTTCATCAATTTTCTGTTGACCGAGTGGAACCGGTTTGCCAACATTTCGGGGCTTGCGGTGGTTGCAAATGGCAAAACATGAACTACGACAAGCAGTTGTTTTATAAAAACCAAGAAGTTTTCAATAACCTTAAACGCATTGGCAAAATCGAATTGCCTTCGTTTGAGCCCATTTTAGGGTCGGCCAAACAGTTTTTTTACCGCAACAAAATGGAATTCGGTTTTTCGGATTCGCGTTGGATGACCGAAGCCGAGATTCAATCGGGTGTCGAACTCGACAATAAAAACGCCTTGGGTTTTCACATTCCGAAAATGTGGGACAAAATCCTCGATATCGAAAAATGTCATTTGCAAGAAGATCCATCTAATGCTATTCGAAACGAAATCAAACAATTTGCTACTGAAAATAACATTGCATTCTTCAACGCTCGTAATCATACCGGATTGCTCAGAACGCTAATGATTCGTACAGCATCTACCGGTGAAATCATGGTATTGCTACAGTTTTTTAAAGAAGACAAAACGCAACGGGAGTTGTTGTTGAATCATATCTATGCTACTTTCCCACAAATCACTTCGTTGTTGTATGTCATCAATGGCAAAGCCAATGATACGCTTTACGATCAAGACATTCAATTGTTCCAAGGACGCGATTACATTTTAGAAGAAATGGAAGGTTTGCATTTCAGCATTAATGCAAAATCGTTTTACCAAACCAATTCTGACCAAGCTTACGAACTCTATAAAATCACCCGTGAATTCGCCGGTCTAAGCGGAAATGAAGTGGTGTATGATTTGTATACCGGAACTGGAACTATCGCTCAATTCGTTTCAAAACAAGCCCAAAAAGTGATTGGCGTAGAAGCCGTTCCCGAAGCCATAGCCGATGCTAAAGAAAACGCCAAACGCAACAATATCAGCAATTGCGAATTCTATGTAGGCGATATGAAAAATGTGTTTAATGATGAATTTATTACACAACACGGCCAACCGGATGTAATCATCACCGATCCGCCGCGCGACGGTATGCACAAAGATGTGGTAGAACAAATCCTGAAAATCGCTCCGAAAAAAGTGGTTTATGTGAGTTGTAATTCGGCTACACAAGCCCGAGATTTGGCTTTAATGGATGAAAAATATAAAGTTACCCGCGTTCGACCGGTAGACATGTTTCCGCAAACACATCACGTGGAAAATGTTGTACTTTTGGAGAAACGATAAGCATTCGCGAATTGAAGTTTATGAAAAAAATAGTTATTCTTTTAATTTTGGTTTTAACATTCTCCGGTTGCGAGAAAGATGATATTTGTGTAGACGAAACTACACCGCAATTGGTAATAGAATTTTACGATATTTCTAACCCTGCTGTTTTAAAAAACGTAGTCAATTTAAAAGTTACCGCTGAGGGAATGTCAGCTGCCTTAAATACTTTTAACGGAGTAAGTAAAATTAGCCTTCCATTACAAACGAATGAAGACTCTACCAAATATCATTTGGTGCTCAACAGCAACAGCAGTACTGCTTCTAATGAAGATGTTTTAGCATTCAACTATACCCGAGAAAATATTTATGTCTCCAGAGCCTGTGGCTATAAAACGGTATTCGAATTGAACAATCCCAACGGATTAGTTTTAACTGATGCTGTGACCTCGGACGGAATATGGATACAAGATACTAACCTGCAAACCAATTCAATTGTCACTGAAAATGAAGTACATATCAAAATTTACTTTTAGTATAGCACTGGTATTGCTTGCGTTTTTAGGCAATGCGCAAGAGGAAAAAACAGTAAAAAAAGACAGCATTCCACCCAAAACGGAACGCTATGGCTTACGTGTTGGGGTTGATTTATTCAAACTCACCCGCTCTTTCTACGAAAAAGATTATCGTGGAATAGAATTGGTAGGCGATTACCGTCTAACTCGCAAACATTACTTAGCCGTAGAACTTGGAAACGAAAACAAAACGGTTGATGACGATCAAATCAACTTTACTACTAAAGGAAGTTATATCCGTGTAGGTTTCGATTATAATTCGTATCAGAACTGGTTGGATATGGAAAATATCATTTCTATTGGTTTACGCTATGGCGTAAGCAGTTTCAGCCAAACCTTGAACAGTTATGAAATTTACAATCCGAATCAGTATTTCGGAGAAAATCCGGCTGTAATTGCCGGTGATGAATATAGTGGCTTATCAGCCCAATGGATAGAAGTAGTAGCTGGTATGAAAGCTGAGGTTTTCAACAATGTTTTTATAGGTTTCAGTTTCCGATTGAATCGATTGATGAGTCAGAAACTCCCTAATAACTTTGATAATCTTTATATTCCGGGATTCAACCGAACTTACAACGGCGACTTTGGCGTTGGCTTTAACTATACCGTTTCATATTTTATTCCACTTTATAAATCAACCGTTAAAGCAAAGGAAAAGGCTAAAGCTAAAGCCAAAGCCAAAGAAAAAAAGAAGTAACTATACTTCTTTAATACCTTTAACAAACAACCATTTCATAAAGACTTTTTCTCCGTCTTTGGTAGTAACCGCTTGGAATTTAGGAGCCAAAATGGTCCCTATCACAAAAGCAGTTAAGGGTAGCCAAAAACCGGTTAAATGAGTGTATATGGCTAATAAAAATCGTACGGCTACAAAAATTACCGCAAAACAAACTAAGTTGTATAATAAAGCTTTGGTTTTTTTACTCATAACATTAATTTTCCGTTCCAAATATACTCAATTAACCTATGTTTAGGCAAGCAAAAAAGATTAATAACATTCTAATTGTTACTCATTAAATATTGTTTTTTGCATTTTTCTAATCTCCTGAAAGTCATCTTTTTCATCCAAAACTGCCGTAATTGTTAACAAAAGGTGGGTATGTTTTTGTTAATTAACATTTATTTTAGTGGATATAGTTTAACTTTGTCCTACCCAAATTTACATTAATTAAATACGACCGCTATGGAAAAGTATTTCAACTACAGCATTCATCTAAAAAATGAACGCGGCAATCAAGAGACTATAATTCTCAAACAAATTTCAGAAAACAACACTGTTCACAATATCTTGGAATTTCCCAAAGCCGATATTGATGTAGTAATCGAAACACTTTTCAAATCCAAAAAAGACTTGTTTGATGATGAAATTGATTTGCCTAACGAACAAGAAATCAATCCGCTGATTTTAGATACTTTGGTGGAATTGTTTTTCTCCGGAATTAGCATAACCGACTTAGCCTCGCAATACAATTTACCCGAATTACTGATAAAGCAAAATTTAGAACGAAAGGGTATTGTACTCTTTGATGAATTTTAATCATAATCCAAAACACCTTTTTCTTAAGGTGTTTTTTTTTAAGGAAAGTTTAAAAATCAACTTCTTACTGTTTCAAAAAATAGATTATTTTTGGATTTCTAAACCGTATAAAATTGTAGTATGAAGAAAGTATTGATTGTATTGGTCTTGTTTCTCTCTTCTTGTATTGCCAAAGCCCAAACGGGTTATGAAATCACCATCGATTTAAAAAATTGTAACGATACTTTGGCGTATCTGACTTTTTATCGTTTTGATAAAACATTAATTAAAGATACTTGTACTTCTATTAAAAACGGTAGGATTGTTTTTAGCGGAAATACCAAACTTCCCAAAGGAATTTACTCATTAGTTAGCCAGCAAAAATCGATTCTTTTCGATTTTTTCATAGATGATGACACTCAAAAGTTACACCTGAAAAGTGAAGTCGGACCGAATGTCAGTAAAGAAATTACGGCTTTAAACTCAGAACGCCAGAATGAGTTTTTCAATTACATACGGTTTTTGGGCGACCAAAACAAAGCTTTTTTCGAATACAAACAATCGCATCCGTTAACCACCAAAAAAGATTCTTTGGCTTTAACCAACAAGCAAACTGAGCTAGAGCAAAGTATTGTTGATTACGAAAGTCAATTCATCAACCGATTCAAAGGCACTTTCATAGCCGATGTGGTGAATTTAAAAACCGAAAAAAAACTGAAAGACATTCCCAAAAAAGCAGACGGAGTACTGAATTATGAGCTTTATTATAAATATTACAAAGATAATTTTTGGCGCAATGTAGATTTTAATGACGATGGCATGGTCCATAATCCGTTTTTGTTTAACAAACTGAAAACTTACTTGGATAATGTTGTGGTGAAAAATCCGGATTCGGTTTGTGTAGAAATTGATCGCATTTTATCAAGATCAAAACCCGAAACATTGATTTACAAACTCATGTTGTCGCACTTCACTTATACCTATGAAACCTCAAAAATAATGGGCTTTGACAAAGTTTTTGTACATCTATCAGACCGTTATTTTAAAACCGGAAAAGCCAAGGGAATTTATGAAGATGACGATGTTATTCAAAGAATTATCAAACGCGCCGACAAGCTTAAAACCTTATTGATTGGTGCAAAAGCCATTGATTTGTCCATGATTCGAGCCGAAGACTTTCCAAAAATGAAAGCCATGGGTTTTGAAGACGCTAAAAACAGCGAAGAAATGACGAAGGTTTTTTATAAAAACATCAATGAGGTCGATAAAATGTGGGTAAAACTGAGCGATATTAAAGCCGATTATACTGTTCTGGTTTTTTGGGATGTGGATTGTGGACATTGCCAAAAAGAAATTCCGAAACTCGCCACTGCCTACAATGAATTGGTGCAAGAAAAAAAAGACGTCAAGGTTTTTAGTGTTTACATGCAACATGAAGGTGACAAATATTTGAAGTACATAGCCGATAACAAATTACCTTTCATCAATGTTTACGATGGAGCGCATTACAACAATGCTATCGAAAAATACGACGTCTACTCTACTCCGGTAATATACATCTTAGACAAAAATAAAGTCATCAAAGCCAAACGCATAGAAGCCGAAAAAGTAAAAGAAATTATCAACGCGCTGGAAACGGAAACTAAAAAACAATAAACATGAAAAAGCAACCTGATTTATCACAATTAAGTGTAGAAGAATTAAATAAAAGAGCCAAAATGACCAAAACGGCGACCATCATGTTTGGCGTAGTTTTGCTGTTGCAATTTGCCATTGGCGTATACTTAACCCTAAAAAATGGGTTTAACGTATTTATTATAATTCCGGTTGCCTTCTTACCTTTAATGATAATCAACATGAGTAGTTTAAAAAGCATCAAAGACGAACTTGCCAAAAGAGAATCTTAAAAAATACTTGACTTTATTGATGAAGAAATTTATTGCAATTGTAACAATATGCTGCAGTCTTTCCACATTTAGCCAAGACAAACTGGGGGCTTTTACCGGATTCAATTATTCCTATTTTACGGATGGCATCGCCGGACAAATTTTGGCGGAAGAGTCATTCGGATTGCAATTGGGGATTGTTTATGAAAAGGAATTATCGCCCAAAGTGCATTTCCGACCAAAATTGGCTTTCTCTCAACAAGGCGACCGGACCAAAACCAAAGGTGTCATTAATTTCGACCCTATAGTCGGCGGTGATTTCGAGTTAGATCAAATCGACAGCAAACTCACTTACCTCAATATTCCTTTGGATTTTAAATTTTGGAATAAAATTTATGTCATTGCCGGACCGCAATTGGGCTTTTTGATTCAAGAAAAACAAATGGGTGAATTTAACCAAAAGGCCAAGTCGAGTGTGGATTTCGGATTCAATTTAGGCGCCGGTTTTACGGTCAACAAACTCTTTTTTGAAATAGGCATTTACCAAGGTTTCACCGAAGTGTACCAATACAACTACTTTTATACCGGCAATAGCGTTAAAGCACAAAACGGGTACGCTAAGTTTACGGTTGGCTATATGTTCAAATGATAAACGTTTTTGTATTAATCCGCTGTTGAGGAGTTAAATTTTGTCCGCTTACTGCCTTCATACATTTCGTATTTTACCAGTCGTGCTTCCAAACTTCCGTTAAAGAGTTTGATTTTTCGAGAAGGTCGCAAGCCTACAAACTTCAAAGCTTCTAAATTAGCCGTAATAAACCAAGCATTAGTATTCGGATAATTGTTTTTTAAAGTGTCTCCCAATTCACGGTAAAATCGCTCTAAATCAATATCCAAACGTTCTCCGTAAGGCGGATTAAACACCATGTGTAACGGTCCGACAGTTTCTTTACTCGTATCAAAGAAATTGGCCAAACTAATGGTTACATAATCTTCTAAATTGGCATTGACTATGTTGTCTTTGGCTTTTTGAACCGCACTCGGCGCTTTATCATAACCGATAATTTTATAATGAAATTCTTTGGTGCGTTTCATTAACGAATCGATGATTTGGTCGAACAAATCGTTGTCCCAATCGTTCCATTTTTCAAAAGCAAATTCTTTTCGGTTGATGTTCGCCGGAATATTGCAGGCAATCATTGCGGCTTCGGCTAAAATCGTGCCTGAACCACACATCGGATCCAAAAAATCCGAATTTCCATCCCAACCCGAAAGCAATAACATACCGGCGGCTAAGACTTCATTTATGGGAGCAATATTAGTCGCGCTACGATACCCTCTATGGTGCAAAGAAGCGCCTGAAGTATCCAAGGAAACCGAACATTGGTCGCGATCGATGTGAATGTTGATCCTCAAATCTGGAAAATCTTTATCAATACTCGGGCGTTGGCCGAATTTTTCTCTGAATTGGTCTACTATTGCGTCTTTGGCTTTTTGCGAAACAAATTGCGAATGTTTGAAATTATCGGAGTGAATGGTAGTATCAATTACAAAAGTCTGGCTCGCATTAAGGTATTTGCTCCAATCAATCCCTTGAATCCCTTTGTACAAACTTTGGTCGTTAAAAGCTCGAAAATGATAAATAGGCTTTAGGATTTTCAAAGCCGTTCGCAAAGATAAATTGGCTTTGTACATAAAGCCTTTATCGCCTTTGAAACTCACAGCACGCGTGCCCATTTCAACTTCTTGCGCCCCTAATTGTTGCAATTCTTTGACTAATATTTCTTCAAAACCGAAAAAGGTTTTGGCTACCATTTTAAAATTCTCCATCTACTGTAAGTTCCAATATTCAAATAACAAATTCCAAATAAACATCAAATCATAAATTTCAAGTTTCAAACTTGGACAATCTTCGGCAAAAATACACTAAATTTGCGGGTGAAGAATTCATTTGAAAAGAATAAATGGCTGAAAGCTCAAAATCCGAAAAACGAACTCCAAAACCCGTAACCGATATTTGGTACGCTTCCTGGTTTGATACACCGTATTATCACATTTTATACAAAGACCGTAACTACCGTGAAGCGCAAATCTTTATGGATAACCTTACCCATTATTTAAATTTGCCCGAAAAAGCCAAAGTGCTCGATTTGGCTTGTGGTAAAGGAAGACATGCCATTTATTTAAACCAGTTGGGTTATGATGTTATTGGTGCCGATTTATCCGAAAACAGCATCGCCGAAGCCAATAAAAATGCTAATGATACTTTACATTTTGTAGTGCACGATAAACGAGTACCTTTTGAAGAGAAATTCGATGCCATTTTCAATTTGTTTACCAGTTTTGGGTATTTTGAAAATGAAGATGACAACTTGCAAACACTCATTGCCATCAAAGAAAGTTTATCGGATTATGGCTTTGCAGTGATTGATTTTATGAATGTGCAAACCGTTTTGGAGAATTTAATTCCCGAGGAAACAAAAGAAGTAGACGGGATAAAATTTCACATCAAACGCTACTCAGCCGATTCATTTATCATCAAAGAAATCGATTTTGAAGCCGATGGAAAACCGTTTCATTTTGAAGAAAAGGTAAAAGCTTATACTTTAGAGGATTTTAAACGCATGATGGAGCAAGCCGGAATTTATTTGCTCGATACTTTCGGAGACTATAAACTAAAGAAATTCCACAAAAACACCAGCGAACGATTGATCATGATTTTTAAATAAATCTTCCGGCACTTATTGTCAAATCGGGCTTGTTGAAGACCAACTTAAAACTTACAATTTACAACCAAAATGAACTATCTACTTCCTCTACTATCGGTTTTAATAGGTTACATCATAGCGTTGATTATCAAGCCAAAAAAGAAAAAAAATTTAAAACTGTTATTGGCCTTTAGTGGTTCTTTTTTGTTGTCTTTGACGGTGATGGATTTGTTGCCGAAGGTATATGAAAGCCACAACCATAACATCGGCTTTTTTATCATGATTGGGATTTTGTTTCAAATCATTTTAGAATTTTTTTCCAAAGGTGCCGAACACGGTCATGTTCACGGTCATGATAAAATCAATTCTATGCCTTGGCTTTTATTTATCAGTTTATGCCTTCATGCTTTTTTGGAAGGATTCCCCGTTGGTCACCATCACGATTTGGCTTATGGCATCGCCATTCATCACTTACCCATCGCCATCATTTTAACCACTTTCTTTTTGAATGCCGAATTAAACAAAACAGCTTTGTTCCTCTTTATGATTTCCTTTGCTGTGATGACACCGCTGGGAACTTTCGTTTCTGATTCTGTTCCGGCAATCAATCAATATTTTACTGAAATTACTGCTGTGGTAATTGGGATTTTATTCCACATTTCGTCCACCATTATCTTTGAAAGCAGCGAAGGGCATAAGTTCAATATTGCTAAAATATCAATGATTATTTTAGGGATTTTATTGGCGAGTTTTGTTTAAAAATCTGAACAAAACTCAGTATCTTAGCCATTCAGAATTTTTAGTATCTCAAAAAAATGTCTTTCACCAAAACTACCGAACAATCTTCAAATTACGAGAGTCTCGAACAAATGTCAGTGCACAATTTGCTGGCCAATATCAATAACGAAGACAAAACCGTTCCATTGGCAGTTGAAAAAGCATTGCCGCAAATTGAAGCTTTGGTGGAACAAATTGTTGCCAAAATGAAACTCGGCGGCAAGTTGTTTTACATTGGTGCCGGAACTTCAGGACGTTTAGGCATAGTCGATGCTTCCGAATGTCCGCCAACTTTTGGTGTGCCTTTCGATTTAGTCAATGGCATTATAGCCGGTGGTGACAAAGCGATACGCAAAGCAGTTGAATTTGCCGAAGACGATAAAGACCAAGCGTGGAAAGATTTATCAGCAGAAAACATTTCCGACAAAGATGTTGTGATTGGCATTGCTGCTTCAGGCACTACACCTTATGTGATTGGCGGTTTGGAAAAATGCCACGAAAACAACATACTTACCGGTTGTATTACTTGTAACGAAGGTAGTCCGTTGGCGGTAACTGCACAATTCCCCATAGTGGTAGTAGTTGGACCTGAGTTTGTAACCGGAAGTTCCCGAATGAAAGCCGGTACCGCACAAAAATTGGTGCTGAACATGATTTCTACTGCCACTATGATACAATTAGGTCGTGTAAAAGGCAACAAAATGGTAGACATGCAACTCAGCAATGTTAAACTTGTTGACCGCGGTGTTCGGATGATAATGAGTGAAATTCCGGTGAGTTATGAAGAGGCATCGGCTTTGTTGGAACAATACGGCAGCGTGCGAAAAGCAGTGGATCATTTTAATTACAGATAACTTTATGAAAAAACTAATGACTTTAAGCGTTTTATTGGTAACGCTATTTTCCTATTCCCAAACCCTAACTCTGGAAGGCAGCCGATTTTATCTTGATGGTAAACGATTAGAAACCCGCGAGGCCCGTCAATTGTTATATACAAACTCCGAATCGACTGCGTTATACAAAGAAGCCAAAACCAAAGAAGCTGTAGGTGGTTTTTTATTGGGGTTCGGTATCGGATTAACCGTTGGTGATTTGGCAGTAGGCTTATTTTCTGACGCGCAATATCCGGGCACCATGACTTATGTAGGTGTTGGATCTTTAGTGGCTTCTATTCCGGTGCTATCCGGTAGAAAAAAACTTTATGAAAAGGCCGCAGAAATTTACAACAAAGAACACAAAAACGGAAAACTGGGTGCAATAGAATCGAACTTGGAACTCAATATTATTTCTAACAGAAATGGCATGGGGTTGCAACTCAAATTTTAAATCTATGGGAATCAATAAAGCTCTATTAGACAAAGGAATTAAATTTATGCTCTATGCCTTACCATTGATGTTTTTAGGGCCAAGTGTGATGTACAACGCGTTTATCAATAAACAAAATGTTTGGCATTGGTTAGTTTTAGCCATTGGAATTGTGTTAAGCGGATTAGCCGTATATTTTATGTTTAAAGGCGTAAAAGCCATAACCGACGCAATGTTTCAAGATAATAATTCTGTATAACGTTGGGTTAAATTTACTTCAAATCATACCTCACAACCTCAAAAAATAATATGAAAAGAATAATATTACTCCTATTGGCTTTGACATGGTTTTCCTGCTCCAAAAAAGAACGCCGTTGCGCCGACTTCAAAACGGGGACTTTCGAATTTACCCAGGAAATCAACGGCAAAAAAGTCACCTCAACTTTTACCCGTACTGAAACTCTTCAAATTGAAACATTCAATGGGATAACCGACACTGCTACAGTTCGATGGGTGAACGACTGTGAGTTTGTATTGCAAAAACGCCATCCCAAAACCATGAACGAGCGCAAAGCCATCAGCATGACTATCTTGTCTACCCAAGGAAATAGTTATACTTTTGACTACTCTTTTGTAGGCGATGCCAAAAAACAACGCGGCACTGTAACTAAAATCAAATAAACCCGTAAACCCCATAATTATAACAAACAAAACATGGAAGTATTTTTAAATCCCGATGCTTGGATAGCGCTTTTAACCTTGACTTTTTTAGAAATTGTTTTAGGAATCGACAACATCATTTTTATCTCAATCGTCACCGGAAAATTACCGGTCGAAAAACGCAAAAAAGCCACTCAAATTGGATTGTTCTTAGCCATGTTCATGCGTATTGGGTTGTTGTTCGGAATCACATTATTAATAGCGATGAAAGAACCTTTCTTTGGTTTTGATTGGGGTTGGTTCAGCGCCGATTTCACCGGACAAGCCTTAATATTGTTCCTCGGTGGTATTTTTCTAATTTATAAAAGCACCAAAGAAATCCACGAAAAAGTAGACCATAAAGGAGAAGAAGAAAAAGATTTAAAATCCTCTGCCACCAAATCCTTTGGTAGTGTAATTGTACAAATTTTGTTAATCGATTTGATTTTCTCTGTCGACAGTATTTTAACTGCTGTCGGGATGACTAACGGAGTCGAAGGCGCATTGTACATCATGGTTACGGCTGTAGTAATATCCGTTGGAGTTATGATGTTGTTTGCCGTTCCGGTAGGTAATTTTGTCAATGCTAATCCTTCCATTCAGGTTTTAGGATTGGCGTTCTTAATCCTCATCGGATTCATGTTAATCACCGAAAGCATGCACTTGTCTAACGCTTCATTGGCCGGACAGCACGTTGGTGTCGTTCCCAAAGGCTATTTGTATTTTGCCATAGCCTTCTCGCTGGCGGTGGAATTTATAAATATGAAAATGCGCAAAAAGAAACACTAATACAAAAATTAGGAGTCTCGTCTTTTGGGACGAGAGGATTTATCCGTGATGGTAATTAGCTCTGCTGAATCTTCGATTTCCCGCTGTACGTTACAATAAAAAAAGTCCCGATTGGGACTTTTTTTATTTTCACTACCTCAGGGCTAGCTAAAATTGGTATTGTTTATTGGGTTACTCCAAACTCAAAGTAATCTGTCCATCGTCATCAGTCTCGGTTTGAATGTCGTCAGAAACATTGTCTTCTCCGGTAACTTCTACCTCTTCCGGTTGTACTTCTTCCGGTTCTTCGAATGGTAATGGCTCTAACAAATTGACTTGTTTGAGTTTGTCTGTGGTCAATTGGTTGCCAATCGCTTTAATGCCTTTTACTGAAATGAATTGCTCTAAATCAACCGTAATCGTGTCTTTTTGCACGCCTTTTACTTTGGCAAAAACCACTTCTGCCATAGGTCGCCAATCGGTAGAAACTACTTCCAATTGTGATTTCTCGTGTTCTGTGATAAAGGTTTCTTCTTTGTTTTCGTTTTCCACTAAAAAGCGTTTGACAAAATAGCGGTCTTTTTCGCCATCATAGTAAATAGCCGAAATAGGCTTCTTCGGATGCCATTTTTCTAAAACAATCATGTCTTCGTCAAAATGCGTAGTTAATTCCGGGATAATCGTTTTCAATTTCCCCGATTGGTTAATGATGAGCAAACGGTCATTCGGTCTGAACTCGCCTAACAATTCACCTCGGCCGTCTACATTCAATCGTTGGACTGTATCGTCAAACCAAACTTTACGCGGACGCAAAGTAGAGATTCCTTTTTCCTTTAACTCTATTTTCTTAATCGGATATTTGGTCACCGTGTTACCGCGCGAAGCCCTTCCTTTGATGGCAATTTCAGAAAAATCCACATCCCATTTCAGCTTTTTAACACTACCTATTTGGCGCAACAAAATCGTCACTGTTTCCGCTTCTCCATTTGGATTTGCCGAAAAATACAACACTTGACTTCCCGCTTTTTCTTGGGTCAAATCATAAAACTTATCACGGGTAATTCCGGAAACGTTAAAACGTTTAATAAAGGTAGAACCGTTTTTACCATCGCGGTACATCATATTGTAAATGGTTCGCTTGTCATTTTTATCAAAAACGGCAATGTGAATGATGTCTTTGCCTACGAACTTTTTGTCATCTACTTTGGCCACCATCATTTTACCGTCGCGCAAAAACACAATTACATCATCTATATCAGAACAATCCGCCACAT
Organism: Flavobacterium sp.; assembly: GCF_044373165.1. GTDB lineage: Bacteria > Bacteroidota > Bacteroidia > Flavobacteriales > Flavobacteriaceae > Flavobacterium. Next base: position 20,127 of record NZ_JBILQL010000013.1, on the reverse strand, counting down.
ATTCGTCTTTCTTTAAACCGGTACCAAAGAAACCTTCTTCTCTATTCACATAAAGTTTAGTATTTCTTAGCACCACTTTGGTCGCTTCGATTGTATCAAAACTTCTCAACTCGGTTTGACGCTCTCTGCCTTTACCATACTTGTCTTTAAGGTTTTGGAAATACGCAATGGCAAAATCGATGATATGGTCTAAATGGTGTTTCACTTGTTCCATTTCGGCTTCCAACTTGGCAATAGCGTCATCCGCTTTATCCGAGTCGAAACGGGTGATACGTATCATCGGAATTTGCGTTAGTTTTTGCAAATCGTCATCATTAATCTCTCGCACAAACGATTTGGCAAACGGCTTGAAACGGTCGTACATATAAACATAAAGCGATTCTCTGTCGGAGTACAACTTAAAGTCGATGTACATTTCTTCCCGAATGAAGATTTTTTCCAAAGTCGAGAAATGCCATTTGTTTTCCAATTCATCCAACTGGATTTCCAATTCGCGCTTGAGCAAATCAACCGTACGATGTGTCGAAATTTTCAACATATCCGTAACGCCTATAAAGCGAGGTTTATGGTTTTCGATCACACAACCCAGCGGTGCCACCGAAGTCTCACAAGCCGTAAACGCATACAACGCATCAATGGTTTTATCGGGTGAAACGCCCGGCGGTAGATGAATCAAAATCTCTACTTCGGCCGCGGTGTTGTCTTCTATTTTTTTGATTTTTATTTTCCCTTTTTCATTGGCTTTCAGGATACTGTCAATTAAAGTTGACGTATTGGTTGAAAACGGAATTTGGGTAATCACTAAAGTCTGTTTGTCGAGTTGGTTGATTTTAGCACGAACTCTTACACGCCCGCCACGCATACCATCGTTGTAATTTGACACATCTGCTATACCGGCTGTTGGGAAATCCGGAAACAACGTAAATGGTTTGTTTTTTAAGACTTTTATCGAGCAATCGATAAGCTCATTAAAGTTGTGCGGCAGTACTTTGGTCGATAAACCTACGGCAATTCCTTCTGCACCTTGCGCCAACAACAGTGGAAATTTCACAGGAAGATTAATCGGTTCCGCTCTACGTCCGTCATAAGAAACACCCCAAGTGGTAATCTTAGGAGAATAAAGAATATCATGACCCAGTTTGGAAATGCGTGCTTCAATATAACGTGAAGCTGCCGCTCCGTCGCCGGTTAGAATATTTCCCCAGTTTCCTTGCATGTCGATTAGTAAGTCTTTCTGCCCTATTTGCACCATGGCATCCCCAATACTTGCATCTCCGTGCGGATGGTACTGCATGGTATGTCCGACTATGTTCGCCACTTTGTTGTAGCGACCGTCATCCAACTCTTTCATCGAGTGCATGATGCGGCGTTGTACCGGTTTAAAACCATCTTCAATAGCGGGAACAGCACGTTCAAGGATTACATAAGAAGCGTAATCGAGGAACCAATCCTTATACATTCCTGTAACTTTGGTAATGGTATCTTCGGGGTTTTCATCGTTTTCATAAAAGTGGCTGCCGGTAGAAGGTCGGATAACATCGCCAAAACCTTCTTCCGTAGTTTCCTCATTCGTTGACTCGTTCAACGCTTCGTTGTTCTCGTCTTCGTTGGGAATGATATCGTCTTCTTCGTCTTTCATATAAAAGTTTAAAAGTTCAAGGTTTAATTGGGTTTAAAATTGTTCCATCAAAGACCTCAAAATTTTTAATTTATTTTTTTATTTAAACTGAACACTGAATACTGCCAACTATTCCTCCACCACATCCAATTCCACCTTCAAATTATTGATAATGAAATCTTGTCGGTCAGGAGTATTTTTGCCCATATAAAACTCGAGTAAGGTTTCGATAGACGTGGCTTTGTCTAACATCACCGGATCTAGGCGAATGTCTTGTCCTATGAAATGCTTGAACTCGTCGGGTGAAATTTCTCCCAATCCTTTGAATCGGGTGATTTCGGGTTTGGGTTTGAGTTTGTCGATGGCGTTTATTCTTTCTTGTTCAGAATAGCAGTAAATGGTTTCCTTTTTGTTTCGCACACGGAATAATGGTGTTTGCAAAATGTATAAGTGTCCGTCTTTAATCAGCTCCGGGAAAAACTGCAAAAAGAAAGTAATCAACAACAAGCGAATGTGCATCCCATCGACATCGGCATCGGTGGCGATTACGATATTGTTGTAACGCAAATCGCCCATGTCTTCTTCGATGTCTAATGCCGCTTGCAATAAGTTAAACTCTTCGTTTTCGTAAACAATCTTTTTGGTCATACCGTAGGAGTTCAAAGGCTTACCACGCAAACTGAACACCGCTTGGGTATTAACATCCCGTGATTTGGTAATAGAGCCCGAAGCCGAATCTCCCTCGGTAATAAAAAGTGTGCTTTCTAAACTTCTTGGGTTTTTGGCATCGGTAAGGTGTACACGACAGTCGCGCAGTTTTTTATTGTGCAAACTCGCCTTTTTAGCCCTGTCTTTGGCTAACTTACGAATTCCTGAAAGCTCTTTGCGTTCTCTTTCTGCCTGAAGAATTTTGCGCAATAGTAAATCGGCTACTTCCGGGTTTTTGTGTAAAAAATTATCAAGCTTGGTTTTGATGAAATCATTCACAAAAGTCCGCACCGAAGGACCTTTCGGACCGATTTCAGTTGAGCCCAATTTGGTTTTGGTTTGCGATTCAAATACCGGTTCTTCCACTTTTACCGCAATGGCAGAAACAATGGATTTTCGGATATCGGAAGCTTCAAAATTCTTGTTGTAAAACTCTTTGATGGTTTTGACAATCGCTTCACGGAAAGCACCTAAATGCGTGCCACCTTGCGTGGTGTTTTGACCGTTTACAAATGAATGGTATTCTTCGGAGTATTGCGATTTACTGTGTGTCAAAGCCACTTCAATATCGTCACCCAACAAATGGATGATTGGGTATTGCATGTCTTCTTCGGCAATGGTTTCTTCCAATAAATCTTTTAAACCGTTTTCGGAAAAATATTTTTCACCATTGTAATAAATGGTTAATCCCGTATTGAGATAACAATAGTTTTTGAGCATGCGAATCACATACTCGTTTCGGTATTTGTAGTTTTTAAAAATGGTTTCGTCGGCCACAAAAGCTACTTTCGTTCCTTTGCGTTTGGTAGACTCCTGAATATCCTCTTCGCTGGTTAAATTTCCGGCCGAAAACTCGGCTGCTTTTTGTTGGTTATCCCGAACCGATTCCACCCGGAAATAATTTGATAAGGCATTAACTGCTTTGGTACCGACACCGTTCAAACCTACCGATTTCTTGAAGGCTTTGGAATCGTATTTACCACCGGTATTCATTTTGGAAACAACATCTACTACTTTACCTAACGGAATACCACGACCGTAATCGCGGACAGTAACCATTTTGTCTTTGATGGTGACTTCAATCACTTTGCCTGCGCCCATCACGAATTCATCGATACAATTATCGATTACTTCTTTGAGTAAGATGTAAATACCGTCATCAGGGGAAGAACCGTCCCCGAGTTTTCCGATGTACATTCCCGGACGCATTCGGATGTGTTCTTTCCAATCGAGTGAACGGATATTGTCTTCGGTATATTGATTTTGTTCGGCCATTTTAAAAATAACGATTTTCCGCTAATATAGTGGAATAACTGCGATTTTTGAAAAGACGATAATCAAAGTTATTAAGAATGATATTAACCATCAAGCCCGACAAAATAAGACCGTAAAGGTTAATAAAATGAAAATTTAACTGTGGGTTTTGAAGTGTTTTCTCAATTTCAAATTGAGTTCTTTTGGGTTGAAAGGTTTTAAAATATACTCGTTGATTCCGAGTAACATGGCTTTTTCCAAATAGCCGTAAGAGGCTGAAGCGGTAAGCGCAATAATAGGAACCGAAATGTCTCGGAAACGAATGTTAATAGTGGCTTCATAACCATCCATTACCGGCATGGCTAAGTCCATTAAAATGATGTCGTACTTACCGGGTTCGTACATTTCTGTGGCAATCAGACCGTTGAGTGCTACTTCAACCTTTACATTCCATTGCGATAGAATTTTCTCGGCTACTTTAACGTTGATTAGGTTGTCTTCTACCAAAAGTACCCGCAAACCGTCGAGATTCTCTTCTATATAATCGTGGTAAAGAATATCACTGTTTAAGTCGGTTCGCTCTGAAAAATACGGAACATTAAGCGTAAAACTGAAATTAGATCCTTTGCCGATTTCACTTTCCAATTCAATGTCTGAATCGAGCAACTGCAGTAACTTTTTAGAAATCACCAATCCCAATCCGGTGCCGCCGAATTTCCTGGTGGTAGTGTTTTGAGCTTGTTCGAATTTTTCAAAAATCTGCTTGAATTTATCGAGTTCAATACCAATACCATTATCAATTACTTCCACTTTAAATTTGGAATTGTTTTGGTCACTTTCTAGCTGATTGACTTTAACCTTAATAACACCGTTTTCGGTAAATTTAATAGCGTTAGAAATAAGATTGGTCAAAATCTGTCCGATGCGAAGCGGATCGCTGATAATATTGGGTATGAATTCAGCATCTATTTCAATTTGAACTTTGTTGGCATTTTCCTCGGCTTTAACTTGGAGTGATTTTACGATTTGCGTAATCAATTCTTTTAAATCAAAAGGAATGTTTTCGAGTTCCACTTTTCCGGCTTCAATTTTACTGAAATCGAGTATGTTGTTGATCAACAAATACAGGTTTTGCGCCGAATGTTTTAATACTTCTATATTTTCCTGAAAACTCGACAAAGAGTTTTCTTTCTCCATAATGTAAATCAAACCGATGATGGCATTGAGCGGCGTTCTGATTTCGTGACTCATTACAGAGAGGAAATCCGACTTGGCTTCGTTGGCTTTTTCCGCATTAGATTTGGCCAAATAAAGCTGTCTTTGGAATTCTTTTTTGAAGTTGATTTCTTGGTTTAAAATATTCAACAATTCAATCAAACTGCCTTCTTCATCTACATTTACTTTTTTGTCATTCAACTCATTGATGGCGTAGACTAATTTTTTGTGGACTTCTTCTTTTTTCAGCAATTCGGCTTTCAATTTAGTATTGACTTCCGAATATTCGCGGTCATTTAATTGGGAAGATTGCTCAAACAACTCGGCATCTCTTTCATAATTTAAATAAGACAGGTTAACGACCTCAATAAACTTTTTAATCTCCGGATGATCGGCGACTAAGTCGGCTGACAAATACTTGTTAATTTGCCGTTGAAGTTGACGGTGTAGCTTGTTTTTATCCATTAGAATTATGATTCATAAAGCGTAGTAATGGTCATGGTTTGATTGTGTAACTCACAGGCTACTTTATCTAAGGTTGGTGAAATTTCACCATAAGAATAAAAGCCACACACCAATAAATCATGGCCAAAAACCTCTTTAACCGCTTCAATTTCTTCCTCTATCCTATTGTCTAAAACAATTTTTCGACCTACACAACTGACTAAAAGTGCCAATTGAGGCAGTTGTTGATTCGCTTCTTTAATTTGTAAAGCGGCTTGGAAAGAAGCGTCGATTAATTTGTCGAAATTTCCTTTCATCAAGCGAATCTTGGAACCTTCCGGAATATTACCGGAGAATGTCATTGACTTGTTGTTTTCATCAATAGACAATATCGTTCTAACTACTTGAGGCTTGTCGTTTTCCTTCATGGAAAGTGGAAAATACAAAGACGAACCCGGCAATTCATCGGCATATTTCCCCAAATATTCTTTGTATAAATCCAAGGCAAATCGATCGCCTATTTTGTACAATACATTTTTATCCGATTTTGTTACTTCGCGTTCCGGACCAAAATCTGTCCAACCGCCTTCCGAAGCAAATCCGAAATGAATGTGTTGACCGTAAAACCCTATGGCTACAATTTTTCCTGTTGAGGCATCGCTGTTTAAACCAACTATGGTTTTTTCGAAATTGTACTCATCTCCAGCCAATCCCCCAAAAATGGGAATGTTTTCACCGGTTTGCAGGATTAGCTCATTGATTAATTCGGTACCGTTGATCAAACTGCCTTCCGAAAGGATTAAAATCGATTTCAAGTCGTTGTCCAACAATTCGGTTTTGATTTTATTGCCCAAAAAATGAATGTCGGTCTGCAACTGAATATCAACTTGTATGGTTTTGATTTTTGTTTTTTCGAGTGCAACCGCTGTTGCTACAAGATTATTTTCTATCAAATGGGTATTTGCTATTTGCCCGGAAGTCGAACAAATGATAATGTCGCCATTAGGAAAAAGGCTTCTTAATTTGTTATAGGGTTTGGCTTTTTCAAGAAACTTTCTTTCCCCGAAAGCAAGAACAAAGCTGGTATTGTTGGCATGAAACGAATCGGAGGTAGAAAGAATCGTTTCTTGGTTGTGGTCATTTACAATTAGCTGTTGAAGTTTCATAGCATACTGATTTAGGCTTCATAAAGTAAATGATTTTTTATCAATAAGCAAAAAAAGCTGTTAAATTTCTTTAACAACTTTTACTTTTATAATTTATTTTAGTAGGAATTTCAATTATACATTGAATCGGAAATGCATTACATCGCCGTCTTTTACGATGTATTCTTTCCCTTCAACTTTAAGTTTTCCGGCTTCTTTGACTTTAGCTTCAGAACCGTAATGAGCAAAATCTTCATAAGCAATAACTTCGGCACGAATAAACCCTTTTTCAAAATCGGTATGAATTACTCCGGCCGCTTTAGGTGCTGTATCCCCTATATTAATGGTCCAAGCGCGAACTTCTTTGACACCGGCAGTGAAATACGTTTGCAGCTTTAATAATTTATATGCGGCACGAATTAACACAGAACTTCCGGGTTCGGTTAAACCCAAATCTTCAAGGAACATTTGACGCTCTTCGTAAGTCTCCAATTCGGTAATATCGGCTTCAGTGCCTACGGCCAATACAATAACTTCTGCATTTTCGTCTTTCACCAATTCGCGTACTTGATCAACATAAGCATTTCCGGTAGCGGCAGCTTCTTCATTGACATTACAAACGTATAATACCGGTTTGGTGGTAATTAATTGAAAATCTTCCATTAAGGCTTCTTCCTCGTGGTTTTGAGGCACCACCGTTCTGGCTGACTTGGCTTGTAACAATGCTTCTCGAATTCTATCCAATAATGCTTTCTCTGTTTGTGCTTCTTTGTTACCGGTTTTAGCCGCGCGGTTTACTTTTTCCAAGCGTTTTTCAACAGTTTCCAGATCTTTTAATTGCAATTCAATATCGATGGTTTCTTTGTCGCGTATAGGATTTACATTGCCGTCAACGTGAACAATATTATCATTGTCAAAACAACGCAACACGTGAATAATAGCGTTACATTCTCTGATGTTAGCCAAGAATTGATTTCCCAAACCTTCTCCTTTGCTGGCGCCTTTTACCAATCCGGCAATATCTACTATATCAACGGTTGCCATCTGCACACGCTCGGGTTTTACTAATTCTTCTAATTTATTGATGCGAGGATCAGGAACGTTTACCACTCCGATATTAGGTTCGATCGTACAAAAGGGAAAGTTGGCGCTTTGCGCTTTGGCATTGGACAAACAATTAAATAAAGTTGATTTTCCCACGTTAGGTAATCCTACAATTCCTGCTTTCATTATTATAACTATTGATTTAAAGTGCGCAAATATAGCGCAATAAAACCAAGTAACAAAGCAGTTCTAAAAGCAAAATAGAGGATTAAGGTGTGCGATCTTGCAGTTGATTAATGATGGCTTGTTCTTCTTCGGTTGTACTTAATCCGGAAACATCCCAATAAGTTGATAGTATGGTGTTCTTCTTGTTGTAAAGTGTTTTGTCTTTAAAGACTTCACTGTCTTTGTAGCTGTAATTTTGAGTGCTGAAATTGGTGGTTACAAAATAATTCTTGACTTCAATATCAGTAGTTTTATTTTTGTCAACTCGTTCAAAACCAATTTCTTCTTTAGAAGTAACTAAATAATAATTTTCACCTTCTAAACGATAAATTGCTTTGAATGTCGACTTATAAATATTCTTGGAACCAACCGCTTTTTTTTCTTTGACATTAGACAAAGTTGTCGGCGATACTGTGGTATTGATTTCAATTATGATTTTCTTCTTCCAATCGTAAATAATCTTGAAATCATCCCGCAAAGCTTTGGTATTATCAATTGGCGTAACAATCATGATGTTGTAATCTTGGTTGGCTGAATATGACTTGATTACGTAGTCGTATTTCTTTTTCCCGCCAATATCCGTAATGGGATTTATGTATTTGAAATCATAGTAATTCTCCATGATATCGTTGAGATTGTACCCCAAAACATCACTGTTAATTTGATCATAAACCAAACCAAAAGCCCTGTTTTGCTCTACTAAAATATTGCTTTTGAAGTTTTTATCTTTTCCAAACAATTGAAAATTCATCAATCCGTCATTGTAATAGGTGTAATTCCCATCCATTTTAAAAAACTCTCTTGTGTAGACTTTCAAGCGTGCCGGAACGGTTAACTTTTTTATAGAATTATCCACCAAATTCTTTAATATCTTTTGCGGATGTTGTTTGGTGACTATAATTTCATCCAAATCGTTCACATTGCTTTTGAGGTAAATTACATTATCGGTTTTGAGCAAAGCTGAGGAGCGAACGGTAACTTTGGCATAAGACGAATGTGTTACCTGAATATTAGATGAACCATTAAGAATAAAGGTTACTTTTCCTTCGCTGTTGCTTAATAAAGACTGCTTGGTTTTTAAAACATAAACGGTGGCGTCTTCAACCGGTAAATTGGTATCGGCATTTTTTAAAACAATCGAAACTTCAATGCTTTGAGCAGAGCCTAAAAAAAAGGAAGCCAATAAAAACAGCAGGTAAAAATGTTTCATTTACAGGATTTGGTTTGAACAAATTTAATCATTTTTAGCAATAATAAAAATACTGTTGAGTGTTAGTTAATTTGTTAAAATACTTTTATTATAAATGTTAAAATGACGTAAAAAAAACAGTAAATTGCCCTCATTAACTTCTAACCAACCAATTTATGAAAAAAATTACTCTTTTATTATTTTCACTGCAATTTGGGTTTATAGCAGCACAAGACAATCCGAATGCGACTTCAAAAGACTCAACTAAAGCAAACGAACTACAAGAAATAAAAATTGTAGGTTCCAGAAATTCCAAACGAACCGTTGTTAATTCGGCTGTTCCTATTGACATTATTGATGTTAAAAGTGTAACTACCCAAAGCGGTAAATTGGAAATCAACGAATTACTACAATATGCAGCTCCTTCGTTTAACGCCAACAAGCAATCGGGTTCCGATGGTGCTGACCACGTTGATCCTGCTACATTGAGAGGAATGGGACCGGATCAGACTTTGGTTTTAATTAATGGCAAAAGAAGGCACCAATCTTCGTTGATTAACCTTTTTGGTACCCGAGGTCGCGGAAATACGGGAACCGATTTGAATGCTATTCCCGCCACTGCTATCAAACGAATTGAGATTCTTCGTGACGGTGCAGCTGCTCAGTATGGTTCCGATGCCATTGCCGGAGTTATCAATATAGTATTGAATGACAATGTAGACGAATTAACCGGAACAATCAGTTATGGAGCCTACAGTACTAACGCGGATGGGAACTTTCCGGCCGGAACACCCAATACAGGCAACAACTTTTTAGATACCAATGCCGATGGAAATAAATTAGCTGACGGCAGAAGTTTCGATGGGAATTCCATCAAAGTTACTACCAATTACGGTACTAAAATTGGAGACAAAGGCGGCTTTGCCAATTTCACTGCCGAGTACATCAACAAAGACAAAACCCTTCGTCCGGGATTTGATTTCAGAAGAGGTTTCGGTGAAGCTTCAATTGAAGGATTTAATTTCTTTATGAATGCTGCCATTCCGGTTTCAGAAAATGCTAAGTTTTATGCTTTTGGAGGCAGAAACTTCAGAGATACTGATGCTTATGCATTTACCCGTAACAACCCTTCGCCTCGAATAGTTACCGATATTTATCCCAATGGCTTTACCCCTAGAATTACTTCACTAATTGTAGATAATTCCATCTCCGCAGGTTTCCGTACCAAAACGGCTAGTGGTTGGAATGTGGATATTAGCAATACCTTCGGGAAAAATCTTTTCCATTATTTCATCAAAGGTACTTTGAATGCTTCATTAGAAGAAGCGTCTCCTACAGAGTTTGATGCCGGTGGTCATACTTTAAGCCAAAACACAGTCAATTTAGACTTGTCCAAAAACTATGATAATGTTTTAAACGGTTTTAACTTGGCTTTTGGAGCCGAATATCGTACGGAACAATTCACCATTTTTGCCGGTGAAGAAGGATCTTATGCTACTTATGACGTGAACGGACAACCGATAACAGACCCGCTGAATCAAACCATTCCTAACGATCCGGTTACCGGAGATCCAAGACCGGGAGGTGCTCAAGGTTTCCCGGGTTACAGTCCGGATAATGTAGTAAACAGAAGTCGTTCTAACGTTTCATTGTATGCTGATGGCGAATTGGATGTAAACGAAAATTTAATGATCTCTTCCGCTTTGCGTTTTGAAAACTACAGTGATTTTGGAAGTACTTTAAATGGTAAATTGGCAGCTCGATTAAAAACCGCTGGTAATGTTAACTTCAGAGGTTCTATCAGTTCAGGTTTCAGAGCGCCTTCCTTGGCCCAAATTTACTATAACTTAAGATTTACCAACTTCTCCTCTACCGGTGCTTCAGAGATTTTGTTATCGCCAAATAACAGTCCGGTTACCCAAGCTTTCGGAATCGGGAAATTAAACGAAGAAAAAGCCATTAACGGTTCCTTAGGTTTTACGGCGTCTTATGGCGATTTCACTGCTACTATCGACGGTTATATGGTAAATGTGAAAGACAGAATTGTATTGACCGGTTATTTTGATGCTTCCGCATTGAATATCGGTGTTGACCAAGCCCAGTTTTTTGTGAATGGTGTTGATACCAAAACAACCGGTTTGGATGTTGTGATTTCTTGGAAAAAGAAATTTGGAGACAATTCATTCGGTGCTACTTTAGTGGGTAATATCAATAACATGAAAGTAGATGCAGTGAACAACGGTACTTTAGATGAGCAGACTTTCTTTGGAGAGAGAGAAAAAGCCTTTCTTTTGGCATCAGCGCCGGACAATAAATTTGGCTTGAATTTAAACTACGCTCGCAAATGGTTTGATGCCGGATTGGCCTTTACCCGTTTCAGTGAAGTTAAACTGTTGGATTACCAAATGTATGAAGACGTAGCTGATTATGGTTCGTTTGCCAACCAAATCAAAGCGGCTACAGATACTTACGGTGTAAAAATCGTAACTGATTTGACTTTTGGATTTAACCTGTCAAAAAACACCAAATTAGTTATGGGAAGCAACAACCTATTCAACGTTTATCCTGACCAACAAGATGATTGGGTTGAAGCCGGAGGTTATTGGGATGCCGTACAAATGGGATTCGGCGGTGCTTTTTATTACGCCAGAATGAATTTCAAATTCTAACTATCAAAAAAAAACCTGAGTTTTAAGCTCAGGTTTTTTTTATTCGTTGTGTAAAAAGGATTGACGGTTGAGTAAAGTCTCTTCGCTTTCCACATGGTTGTCATCAGGTACGCAACAATCTACCGGACAAACTGCAGCACATTGGGGTTCTTCGTGGAAACCTTTACATTCTGTACATTTACCGGGTACTATATAATAAATATCATCTGATATTGGGGTTTGAGCTGCCTCAGCGTCAACTTCAGAACCATCGGGTAAAATTACTTTTCCTCTCAATTTGGTTCCGTCTTTATAGCGCCAATCATCAGCACCTTCATAAATAGCAGTATTGGGACATTCCGGTTCGCATGCACCACAGTTGATACATTCGTCAGTTATAATGATAGCCATTTTTTTATAGTTTGGAGTTTGAAGCTTAGAGTTTGGAGTTATACCAGTTTGGAATTTTCAAATTACTCCCAACTCAATACTTCCTACTCATTACTTTTTCACTAATTTTGCGCAAAATTACAATCAAAACCATTCATAAACAAGCTACTGATGTTACAAATCGAGAAAAAAAATTGTTTTATCCAATTGGGAAAGTTTTTAAGCCAATTTTCTTGGGAACAAAACCGTAAAAATGAAGCAGTTCTCCACAATGATTTGTTCTTTGACAGCTTTGTAGATTTAATTCATTTGTCGCAATCCCACAATGGTTGGTTTACGCCCGAACAAGTGTATCACGCCATACAATCATGGGCAAAAGCTTTACAAGAAAACAATTTAAACCAGTGGTTATCCAATTATAATGTCTCAGCAGTAGAGCCTAAAAACGTGGGCTTAATTTTGGCCGGGAATATTCCGTTGGTTGGTTTTCATGATTTTCTTTCGGTGTTGATTTCCGGACATAAAGTTTTGGTAAAAGCCTCTTCAAATGACCAACATTTGATCCAGTTTTTGGCCAAATATTTAATTGCGGTCAATCCCCAAATAGAAAGTCACATTACTTTTACCGACGGCAAATTGGAAAATTTTGATGCCGTAATTGCTACCGGAAGCAACAACACCGCTCGGTATTTTGAGTTTTATTTCAAAGACAAACCGAGTATCATTCGCAAAAACAGAAATTCGGTTGCGGTTTTAACCGGAAATGAATCGAAAGAGGATTTGGTCAATTTAGGCGAAGACATTTTTCGCTATTTCGGATTAGGCTGTCGTAATGTTTCCAAATTATTTGTTCCGAAGGATTACGATTTCCAACCTTTCTTTCAAGCGATATACGAATACAAAGACGTTATTTTTTACGAGAAGTATTCTAACAATTACGACTACAACAAAGCCGTTTTCTTAATGAGTAATTTCAAATTGCTCGACAATGAATTCCTGACCTTGAAGGAAGACAGCAGTTACGCCTCGCCTATTTCATCTGTCTTTTACGAATACTATGATGATTTGGAAGATTTGAAAATGCGATTGGAAAACGACAAAGAGCAAATTCAGTGTGTGGTTTCCAAGAATTTAACAACAAACAGTATTCCATTTGGCAAAACCCAACAACCGGAACTTTGGGATTATGCTGATGATGTGAATACTTTGCAGTTTTTGTCGAAAATCTGATTGAAAGATTCCCAATAAATGTTATAAACTAAAACGATTTCGTTAATAACATAGCCTTATTATTGCGGAATTCTAACCCTTTATTTTTACCCTATTTCCGAAATTTGCACTTTAATTTTTTGGAAATTGAACATGAAAAAACACAACTACAGCGCCGGACCTTGCATATTGCCACAAGAAGTTTTTGAGAAATCAGCTCAAGCCGTTTTAGATTTTAATCAATCAGGTTTATCCATTTTAGAAGTTTCGCACCGAAGTAAAGATTTCGTAGCCGTAATGGAAGAAGCGAGAACTTTGGTTTTGGAATTGTTAGGTTTAGAGGGCAAAGGTTATCAAGCCTTATTTTTACAAGGCGGTGCCAGTTTAGAGTTCTTAATGGTACCTTATAATTTGATGAAGACTAACGGCAAAGCCGCTTATTTAGATACCGGAACATGGGCCAACAATGCTATCAAAGAAGCCAAATTATTTGGTGAAACGGTAGTGGTTGCTTCTTCGGCAGCCCAAAATTACAATCATATACCAACAGCTTATAGTATCCCGACAGACGCGGATTATTTTCACTGCACGAGCAACAATACAATATTTGGGACACAAATGAAGTCGTTTCCAAAAACTGATGTTCCTATGGTTTGTGATATGAGTTCTGATATTTTTTCGCGCACTTTAGATTTCTCTCAATTTGACTTGATCTATGCCGGAGCTCAGAAAAATATGGGTGCCGCCGGAGCCACTTTGGTAGTTGTTAAAGAAGAAATTTTAGGTAAAACTGGGCGTGTGATTCCGAGTATTTTGGATTATCAAAAGCATATAAAAGCCGAAAGCATGTACAATACACCATCGGTTTTTGCGGTATATACATGTTTGTTAACCTTACAATGGTTGAAAAAACAAGGTGGTATTGCTGCTATTGAAAAAATCAACGAAGCCAAAGCCAATTTACTTTACACGGAAATCGACAGAAATCCGTTGTTCATTGGAACAGCCAATCCTGCAGACAGAAGTTTTATGAATGCCACGTTCCTATTGGTAAATCCAGAGCATCAGGAAACTTTTGACAAAATGTGGAAAGCCGCCGGAATTTCCGGATTGCCTGGTCATCGCTCTGTGGGTGGCTATAGAGCATCTATGTACAATGCTTTGCCTTTGGAAAGCGTACAAGTTTTGGTAGATGTGATGAAAGAGTTAGAAGTCGTTTACAATAATCAATCTCAGTTAGCAGAAAAATAGCCCCGATTGCAATGGCATCCTTTTTATTTCGTTTTGCAAAACGAGATAAAAAGATAGAATGGAAAGCGGGAAACAGCTCCTAAAATAATTTAAATATTAAAATTCAGAATTTATAATAATGAAAGTATTAGCCAACGACGGAATTTCAAAAAGCGGGATTGCTGCCTTAGAAAAAGGCGGGTTTGAAGTTATTACCACCAAAGTAGCACAAGAACAGGTTGCCAATTATGTAAATGCCAATGACATTTCGGTGGTATTGGTGCGCAGTGCCACGAAAGTCAGAAAAGACATTATTGACGCTTGTCCGGGCTTAAAAATTATAGGTCGAGGCGGTGTTGGTATGGACAATATAGATGTGGAATATGCCAGAAGTAAAGGGATTCACGTAATCAATACGCCGGCTTCTTCTTCGGAAAGTGTGGCCGAATTGGTATTTGCACACTTATTTACCGGTGTTCGATTTTTGCATGATGCTAACCGAAACATGCCATTAGAAGGCGATACCAATTTTGAAGGTTTGAAAAAAGCGTATGCCAACGGTATTGAATTGCGCGGGAAAACTTTGGGGATTATTGGATTTGGTCGCATTGGTCAGTCGGTTGCCAAAATGGCTTTAGGTTTAGGTATGAAAGTTATTGCTGCCGACAAATTTGTAGACAAAGCCGAAGTAAGAGTTGATTTTTATAACGGACAATTCATCAATGTAGCATTTGAAACCGAACCTTTGGAAGATGTGATTAAACAGGCTGATTTTATTACACTTCACGTTCCTGCACAAGACGGTTATGTAATTGGTAAAGCCGAATTTGAGATGATGAAAGACGGCGTAGGCATAGTAAACTGTGCGCGTGGCGGTGTGATTGATGAAGTGGCATTATTAGAAGCTTTAGACAGTGATAAAGTATTGTTTGCCGGGTTGGATGTTTTTGAAAAAGAACCAACCCCTGAAATTCAGATATTGATGCATACCAAAATTTCTTTAACACCTCATATTGGTGCGGCCACATTAGAAGCCCAAGACCGAATAGGTACTGAGTTGGCCGAGCAAATCATCAGCCTACTTAAATCGGAAAAAAATTAAACTTTTGAAAAACTCATTAAGCCATACTGAAAAGTGTGGCTTTTTTATTTTAACATTTTAAAAAGGAAAATTTCCAATGAATATGTTTAATTTTATAGAAAATTGAGTCCATGAAAACCTTAGTTTCTGTTATTGTATTGCTACTGATTATTACGGGTTGCCATAGCTCAAAAACCGTGACTGATCTCAATGGTAATGCATCGACTAAAGTTTCCGATACGGTTACAATTGCGAATGACAGTTTAGAATATGAAGTTACCATTATTGATCCCGGGTTCAGTTCATGGTTGGTTGGTAGAGCTTTGCCAAGAGGTTATTATTCTGAAAACTATTTGGAAGTAAAAAACCAATTGTATGTCATCGAGTGGAACCGCAGAGCGATGCAGCCTGCATTATACGATCCGAACTTGTATGAAATGCAGATTAACTATGACATAAATATTCACTACGGTTACGAAGTAAACTATCTGATTTACAATTATTTTATCTATTTTCAAAACCAATACAACCAAAAGTTAGCCGGATTTGTTCCAAGACAATAAACCTTTATCTTTGTAGAAAATCTATTTATGGCCCATTTTAAAGAACGCTGGAACATCAAATCGAATGGGCAAGTATTTGTTATTTTGGTTGTTTTTGCTGTAACAGGTTCTACTTCAGCATATCTTTCTAGACCGGTGTTGGAATTATTCGGCATCGTAAAAGGTGACGTTTCCAATTGGATTTATTATCCTTTGTACATTATACTTATCTTCCCTATTTATCAGGTTTTATTGGTTAGTTTTGGTTTTATTTTCGGGCAGTTTACTTTCTTTTGGGCTTTTGAAAAAAAGATGTTGAAAAGCATGGGATTAGGTTTCCTGTTTCCCGATAAAAAAAGCCCCGAATAAATTAATACTCAGGACTTACCAAAAAATACTCAATTAACTTAAATCTATTTTTCTCTAATTAAATTAAAGAAATCATTTCTATTCTCTTTATCATTGAATATACCACCGTATTGAATGGTTGAAGTATAGCTGCTTTCGTCTTCAATTCCTCTGCTGGAAACACATAAATGCTTGGCTTCCATCACAACAATAACACTTTCAGTATCCAAAACGGTTTTTAATTCGTTGAAAATTTGCATAATCAATCGCTCTTGTACTTGCGGACGACGGGAATAATAATCTACAATTCGGTTGAGTTTGGACAATCCAATCACCTTTCCGCTGGACACATATCCGATATGGGCTTTGCCGATGATAGGCAAAAAGTGGTGTTCACAAGTAGAATTAAAACTGATATCGGCTTCTACCAACATTTTATCGTATTGGTAAGAATTGTCGAAAACGGATATTTTAGGTTTATTCGCCGGATTCAAACCCGAGAATATTTCGTCGATAAACATTTTGGCTACACGATGAGGCGTTCCTCTCAAACTATCGTCTGTCATGTCTAATCCCAATTCTTCCATGATTTGATAGAAATGATGCTCGATGACTTTTTTCTTTTCTTCGTCTGATTTATCGAAAGCATCAATACGAAGCGGTGTGTCTGCAGAAGTCATTTGATGATTGTCGCCTATCAGTTCAAATAATTCTTTTTCAATGGTAGTGTTCATAAGAATTAAAATTTTTGTTCAACAAATGTACAAAATCATTAAACAAAAAAAATCAATTAACATAACTTTATTAATTATTCAAGCATAAAAAAAATCGATTCGAAGTTTATAAAGCAAAATACTTTGTTACTTTGTGAAAAATTCAATTGATGATTACGGCTAAAAATATCCATAAATACTACGACAATTTACAGGTACTCAAAGGAGTTAATTTACACATCAAAAAAGGGGAAATTGTATCAATTGTTGGTGCTTCCGGCGCCGGAAAAACAACTTTATTACAAATCTTGGGCACATTGGATAACGCTTCAAAAGCAGAGAATACTTCACTTGAAATAAATGGCGAAAACGTATTAAAAATGAGCGATAAAGAAATTTCTAAATTCAGAAATTTACATTTGGGTTTTATTTTTCAGTTTCACCAATTACTACCCGAATTTACCGCTTTAGAAAATGTTTGCATTCCGGCTTTTATAGCGGGCAAAGACAAATCGACTACAGAGGCCGAGGCGAAACGTTTGTTGCAATACTTAGGTTTGGCGGAAAGAGGTCATCATAAACCCAACGAACTTTCCGGTGGTGAACAACAACGTGTAGCGGTAGCTCGAGCTTTGATCAACAAACCGGCTGTTATTTTTGCTGATGAACCTTCGGGGAATTTAGATACAACATCGGCTGAAAATTTGCACCAATTGTTTTTCAAACTCCGCGATGAATTTGGACAAACCTTTGTCATTGTTACCCACAATCAAGATTTAGCCAATATGGCCGATCGAAAATTAATTATGAAAGACGGCTTAATTGTTTGAAAATATGGTGCTTATTCTGCTTAGTTGGTTGTATATTTTAATTACGGCTTCCTGTTTGGGAATAAGCTTTTCAAAACTCCTCGGCATACAATCTCAAAATATTGTCGTTACAAATCTATTAGGCTTGTTTGCAGTGACTTTACTCGCCAGTGTTTGGGCTATTTTAGGTCCAATCAACCTTGTATTTTCTCTATTCCTTCTGGCAATTACAATAGTTTCATGGTATTTTGTCAAAACCGATTGGCTGTCGATGTGGAAAAATATTTACGCGAATTTTTCTGCTTTCACTCCTATCCGAAAAACATTTTTTACTTTAAGTAGCTTGCTGATTTTGGCACAATCTGCTACTGAACCATTTATAGTGGATAACGAAACATACTATATCCAAACCATCAAATGGCTTAACGAATATGGTTTTGTTCCGGGTTTAGCCAATTTGCATTTGTTTTTGGGGCAAACCAGCGGTTGGCATATTACACAAAGTGTGTATTCCTTTTCCTTTGTTTATGAGAACTTTAATGATTTAAACGGATTCTTATTGGTTTTGATAAACTTTTGGTCCTTTGAAAAACTCCATTCTTTTTTTAGCGCCAACAACCGATTAGACTTGGTTTGGGGTTTACTGCCACTGACCTACCTTTTCTTATTCCAATTTATCAATGCACCATCACCGGATTTAGCGGTTTATGTTTTGGCGTTTTTAGCGTTTTCCATTTACACTACAGACCTTAATGCTTCGGAGAAAATGAAGTTGCTGAGTGTCTTGTTACTTTTTGCAGCGTACATCAAGATAACAGCCGTAGTGCTTTTGATTTTACCAATCATTTTATGGATTAGGCACTTTCGACAAATTAACTACCCACTTATTCCCATTCGATTACTCGCCGGTTTAGTATTGTTTTTATTGGTGATAAAGAATAGTATACTTACCGGTTATCCTTTGTATCCATTGACTATTCTACCCTATTCTAATGTGGATTATATAGTACCGAAAGACTTGGTATCCTATTTTTTCAGCAACGATATGATGCATTCGTTTTATTTACCGTTTGGCACCTACAACAAGGCTTCCTTTGTAGAGATTGCCAAACATTATTTTTGGCTAAACAAATTCGGAGGTTTTATCGGAGGAACAACTGTATTGCTAGTGCTTATCACACCTTTTATCATTAAAAAATATTATCCAAAGCAAGGTTTAATCGACATTTATTGGGTATTTGTTGCGCTTTTAATTTTACTGATTCTAAGTTCTCCTCAATACCGATTTTATGTCTATTTCACCCTTTTCTTCGGTTTGTTGGTGTTTGCCCTACTTTTATCTAAAGAAAAAATCATCCTAACCTTGTTAGGGTTAAGTTGTCTTTGCTGCGCTGTTTTGGTTTTGGTTCCAATGTCGTTTAGCCGTTTAACCAACAATCCATTATTGACACAAAATAGTATCTTAGAATGGAATACAATCGTCTTTCCGAAACCAATCAGTAAAAACAATATCGCTTACAGTCATGAAACCAAAGGGAATTTGCAATATAACGCTCCGCAAAAAACTGAAATATTCTGGATTACCGGAAACGGCACTTTACCAACCGTAAGTAAGGAACAGCTTGATTATTTTGAGACGTATTTTCACGTAGTTCCACAAATGCGAGGACAAACTTTAAGTCATGGTTTTAAAGCCCAAAAAGTAAAACAAAATGACTAAAGCCGAACTCAAAGATTTTTTAGACGAGAAAGTCGCGCTTTACAACAATCCCAAATTTATAGAAAGCGATCCTATTCAGATTCCGCATCAATTTTCATTGAAAGAAGATATTGAAATTGCCGGTTTTCTGACAGCTACAATCGCTTGGGGAAACCGCAAGATGATTATTAATAATGCCAAGCGAATGATGGACTTGATGGGAAATTCACCTTACGATTTTGTAATGCAACATCAGGAAAGTCAATTGGAAAAATTAGACTCTTTTGTGCACCGAACTTTTAATGGTGGTGACTTTAAAACCTTTATTGTAGGGTTGCGCCATTTGTATGAAAATCAAGGTGGATTGGAACACTTTTTTACCCAAAACCAAGAACCTCAATCGATGCAAAATGCAATAGCCGCATTCAAAAAACACTTTTTTGAAATTGAGCACCAATCAAGAACAACCAAGCATATTTCCGATCCAACGCAGGGTTCAGCTGCCAAGCGCATCAACATGTATTTACGATGGATGATTCGCCATGACAATAAAGGTGTAGATTTTGGCCTTTGGAAAAACATTCCAACCTCAATTTTATCTTGTCCGTTAGATGTT
>NZ_JBILQL010000162.1:0-2607 GCF_044373165.1 Flavobacterium sp. | reverse complement strand
GTTGGACACGCTCACGTCGGCCACCGTGAAACCGCTCACCGCTTCGCTGAAGCTGAAGGTCACCGTGGCGGTGTCACCGAGCTTCAGCATCGTGTCCGACAAGGTGATGGCCGCGGCCAGGGTCGGCGCCGTGGCATTGATGCTCACGCTGGTGGCAGCCGACGCGGCACTGACGTTACCTGCCGCGTCGGTAGCCCGCGCAGTGATGGCGTGAACACCATCACTCAGCGTCGAACTGGTGATGGACCAATGGCCGCTGGCATCGGCCGTGGCGGTGCCGAGCAGGGTCATGCCGTCGGTGTCGTACAGGCGCACCGTGGCGTTCGCTTCGGCGGTGCCGGTGAAGACCGGCGTGGTGATCGAGGTGATGTTGTCGGCGTTCGAGACGCCGGTGTCGCTGCCGCTGGCCAGATCCGGCGCGCTGGGGGCGGTCGGAGCGCTGTGGTCGAAGGTGTAGACCTCCCCGCCGGTGTAGCCGGCCTCAATGGCGTTGTTTCTTGCGCCATTGATGCCGGTGCCGGCACTATTCAAGTCCAGCCGCAGGGTGCCGTCGCCAGTGATGCCGCTGACCGTTACCGTGTAGGTATCGCCGCTGCCCGTTACCGAGGCAATGTTGCCGCTGACGGTGCCGGCGCGGCTGAGGCTGAAGTCGCTGAGGTCGACACCGCTCACGCTTTCCGAAAACCTGACCGTGTACTGCACGCTGCTGGCGTTCGAAGCGGCGGTGTTGACCCGGGTAATAGCGCTGACGCTGGGAGGCGGCGTGGCTTCAACCAAGGCCAGGGTAAAGTCATTGTTGTTGCTGCCACCGATGTAGCTGGCCGTCAGCGCGACCGGCGTGCCCGCTGATGTGAGCGTGGCGCCTTGCGCCAGGCCGCCAAAAGCCCCGGTGACGCTGTCGCTCGCGTCATTGTTGATGAGGGTGTGGATGGTTCCGCTGCTAGGCGAGTAGCTGAGCGTCGGGGTGATGGTGGCGCCGCTGACAGAAACGCTGCCGAGCACATCCACCTGGTCGTAATCACTACCGGCCGTGGTGCCGCCCTTGATGTCGACCGCCAGGATGCCGCCCGCGGCGAGGGTCAGACCGCCGTTGACCGTCAGCTTGCCAATGCCGTTGTTGAGGCCCAGTACGCCGGGCGCCAGCGTCGCGCCGCTCTGCACCGTCAGCATATTGGACGAGTGGGCCGCAAAGATGCTGCCCGTGCCGCCCAAGCTCGCCCCAGATGCCACTGTCACGCCGCTGGTGCCGCTCAGCGCGCCGGTGACCGACAGCGTGCCGCCCGCCACGGTGGTAGCGCCGGTGTAGGTGTGGGTGCCGCTCAGCGTCAGCGTGCCCGTGCCTGCCTTGCTCAGTGAACCGGCGGAGGAAATGTCGCCCGAGAAGGTGGTCGAAGTGTTGTCGCCGCCGACGGTCAGCGTCGCGCCAGAGGCAAGCGTCACCGATCCGGCGCCGGCCAGCGAGCCGAGGGTCTCCGCCCCAGAGCCCAGCGCCAGGGTCGCGCCGCTGGCCACCATTACCGCGCTGCTGTCGCCGATGGCGCTGCCGCCCGACACCACCAGGGTGCCGGTGCTGATCGTGGTGGCACCTGCATAGCTGTTGCTCCCCGACAGGGTCGCCGTGCCGCTGCCCGTTTTGGTGAAGCCGCCGCTGCCGCTCATGGCGCCAGAGAAGGTGCTGCTGCTGTTGTCAGCGCCCGCGGTCAGCGTGTTGTTGCCCAGTGTCACCACGCCGGCGCCAGCCAGCGAGCCAATGGATTCGCTGGCACTCAGGTTCAGCGTACCGCCATTGGCCACGGTCACCGCGCTGCTGTCGGCGATGGCGCTGCCGCCGCCCACCGTCAGCGTGCCGGCCGCCACGGTGGTGGCCCCGGTGTAGCTGTTGCTGCCGGACAAACTCAGCGTGCCGGCGCCATCCTTGGTCAGGGCCTGGCCGGATCCTGCGATCTCGCTGTTGAAGGTGGCCGTCTTCGCCGCAGCGTTGCTCACCGTCAGCGCCCCGCCCAGCGTGAGCGTGCCACCGCTGATCGTCAGGCCGTTCGCGCCGTCGAGGTTCAGCGTGTCGCCGCCGCCGACCGTGGCGCCACTGGCCAGGGTGTAGCTGCTGTTGTCAGCCAGCACCACCCGGATTGTGTCGGCGCCGGCCTGGCTGGCCGAGCGCGTCAGGGCCTCACGCAGCGAGAAGCCGTCGGCGGCGTCGCCCTGGCTGTCGGTGTCGGCGGTGGAATCGGCATAGATGGTGGAACTGGTGACGGTGACGTCGGCGCTGCCCGTCGCGGCGCCATCGCTCAGCGTGACACGAAGGGTGGTGTCACCGTAGGGCGTGTCGTTGCGATAGGCAATGCTCTGCAACACTGCCTGTACCAGCGCCGTCGTCGGCGTTTCATTCACATCGGGGTTGCCCGACGCGCTGTCGCCGAACTGAATCACCAAAGTGCCGGTGGCGTAGGTGTAGGACCAGCGGGCGAACCAGCCGGTGGTCGCCGAGTTGACCAGCACGCCGGTGGCGTTCTGCCCTTTCGCCTGGGCCTCTTCGATCGACTGTTCCGGGTAGCCCGCATAGGCGATGCTGCCGTCACCCCCGAGGGCAAATGTGCTGTTGGCCAAGAA
>NZ_JBILQL010000084.1:0-10590 GCF_044373165.1 Flavobacterium sp. | reverse complement strand
ATAATTGCCCAATTCTAATGAATTTGGTATGTGCAATAAGTTAGCATATCCTTTATCTTTGAAAACGCTGTAGAGATACATTGAAGGCGCAACATTTTGATAAGCATTTTTGAAAATCAAATCACAAAAAAAACGACTTCTCTCTAATCGATTGGGCAAATCACCTCCTAACAATTTAGGAATATATTTAACACCGAGCAAACGACATAACTGGGAAATGACTAAAGCGTACCAAAAATTTACAGTGCTGTAAGTATCAATAAGAACATAATCAACTTTTCGGGCATAACGAATGGTTTTAAACACCATATCAAACATTCGAAGTAACTTGTTTTTTTGGGAAGAGGCATAAATAATGGTGTAACCTTCTCGTTCGAGCAATTCTCCCAGAACAACTAATGAAGTAGCCGTATTGCCGTGTTTGACTAAATTATTTCCTATGCAAAGGACTTTCTTCATTGATGTAAACTTTAAGCAAAGTTAAGGAATAAACAAAAGCAGCTGCCGATAACCTCATCGCTGCGTGGTTAATGGTTAACAACCAAAACAACATAAAACACCATAAAAAAATGTGCTGTTTATTGTCTAAGAACAATATAATCGGCGTTAAAAATAAAATCAATAGTGCCATGATACCAAATAATCCGTGCTCGGCTAACATTCTTGATATTTCATTATGAGTTAAGGCAACTTCTCCGGTAAGATTAGTTCTGATTTCTACCCCTTTGGCTACTCCAACACCAAAAATCGGATTGTCTATAAAGGAATTAATTTCATTAGTAAAGATTTCCTCTCTACCGGTAAACTGACTTTCTTTAACCCTTCCGCTGGCATCCTGATTGGCATAGCGCTTTTCAATTAATCCGTCTGTTTGATTTGAAGTGTAAATCCATGTGGCTAAAAACATCAGCACCATAAATCCGAATAAAAAATGCAACTTTGATTTCCCCTGGTGTTGAGTAGACCTATATAAATAAAGTAGTAATAGAATAATCATTACAAAGCCGGTAATCATTCCACCTCTGGAAAAAGTAATTAACCCTCTGTAAGTAATAATAAATGTTACTATAATATTTATCGCAAATAACAATTTGGTTTTAGATTCTAACAACAATCTTGAGAAGAAAATAAACATTCCCATTCCAAAAATTGTAGCCACTTGATTAGGTCCAAATCCGCCGGAGGTAGTATAATTTGAACCTGTACCTAAAACCAAAGCTTCTTTTAAATCAGGCGTATACAAAATAAGGTAAACGGTAATAGATATGATTGGCAGACCAATGCACAAAAGAACTTGATTAAGTTTGGTCAAAGAAACTCTTTTGTTATAAGCGTATATAGAGGCAATCCCTAAACAAACCGGACCGGATATATTGAAAGATATTGTCTTCCTTAAATCGGTTGTCAAATTAAGGGTTTCAGTAGCTACTAATAATCCGGGGATTAATAAAATTAAAAAAAACCAGTAAGGCATTGCATTCTTCGAAAAGCCATCGTAATACATTCCCATAATCATAAAAATAATGATACTGTATTTGGCAAACTCATAGATAATAATACCGCCCGTCATCCTGAAAAAAATCTCACTTCCAACAACGTAAGCGGAAATCAAAAGTACTTCTTGATTTTTATTTTGGTTTTTAACAATAAAAAACAAACCTGTCAAAAAAACTAAAGCCGCCAATGGTTTTGATAAAGCCGGAATAAAAAATATAACGAATCCAATTACAATGTGTAAAAGGATTAAAAGAATATAATTTTTTTCGTTGCTATTCATCTTATAACGTAGCTACCCAATTAAAGTATTGTTGAAGAACTGCTTCCTCTGAATTTTGTTCTATTATAGTTTTATTCAAATTTTGACCCAATTTAATTCTCAAACTTTCATCATTAATTAATTTCATGATTTTATTGTAAAAATCAGCAGCGTCTTTTATGGCTACAACAAAACCGTTTTCAGCATTGGTTATGATTAGTGGAATTTCGCCTACATTGGTAGTTACTGTTGCTTTACTTAACAAGCCATATTCAATCAAAGCTACCGGCAATCCTTCTGAATTAGAAGTCAAAATTGTAATATCTGATTGGCTAATAATATTAACCGTATCATTTTTGGTTCCGTAAATAAAGACATTTTGATCCAACCCTTTTGCTTTGATTTGCTGCTTAACCCTTTGAGAATAATCGTCATTTGCGTCATTTCCAACCAAATGAAACGTCCAATCCGGATTTGATTCTTTCAATTTTTCTGCTACTTCCAAAAGCAAAAAATGATTTTTTTGATGTCTGAGGTTTGCTAAACAAAGAATTCTTTTCCCCTCAACACCATACAAAATGGTCTCTTTTTTAATGGTTTGATCAATTTTAGTGTAATTAGGTAAATAAATTACTTTTTTACAGTTCAATCGTTTTATGGCCCAGTTTTTCAGATTAAAATTAACTGCGATAATCCCGTGAAAAAAGAAAGAAGCCATTTTTAAAAACAATAGTTTCCTCTTGCTTAAAAATTCACTTAGTCCGTAATGGTCATGCCAAATAATTTTAACTTTAGGGTAAGTTAATTTTACTAAAAGAGCCGTAAAATAGGAAAAACTGTGCGGTTGTAAATACTCTATTTTGTTTTCTTTACAAAAATCTCTCAAGCGAATAATGGCAGAGATATCTATCCGTTTTTTTCGGTTTAAAAATAAATACGGTACATTGGGATACAATTGTACTTTTAAGTAACCTTCTTTTCTTGTGGTAACCAAACCCGAAAACGCAACTCTTTCCGATAAAGAATTAGCATAATTAACCGCCATTTTTTCGGCACCGCCAACGTCTAAGGAATCTATAATTTGAAGTATTCTCATGAAACTAATAACTTTTGAATTTCGGCCTCAAAAAAATCTAAAGTATAAAGGCGCGACCAATTTACGGCTTTTGAGACTTTATTTTGGTATTCTTCGGCATCAATTAAAAGAGAATGTATGGTTTTCACATCTTGATCCAAATCCATAGTGAGTAAAATACCTCGCTCTCCAAAACCCAACATCGAAGGAAGACAGGAAACTGCTGAAGCTACAGGTACGCATCCCCAAAACATGCCTTCGGCTATTACTTTTGGCCAACCTTCACTTTTGGAGGGCAATACTACAAAATGGCTTTGCTGAAAAGCTTCTTTAATCGTTTGTTGTTCTTGATTTCCATGTAAAATAACCGAATTGACCAATTGGTGTTCAATGATGTACTGTTCGATTCGATTGCGTTCAGGTCCTTCTCCATAAATTGAAAGACTTACGTTAGCACCGAGATTTTTTAATTTCTCAACCAATTGAACAGCATACAGCGGTTGCTTTCCGGATGATAAAGTACCTACAAACAGAAAATTTATGATTGAATCTAATGTCCTTTTATAGATTGGCATTTTATCTTGCTCAAAATAAGTTGCTGTAAAAAAAGGTTTCACATTGCGTGAACTATTGGGCCATTCACCATACACCAAAACTTGCATTTTTCGGGTTAAAAAAGTATTACTCAATATGTAACGCTGCCAACGATAACTTAGCGGCTGATTGGATTTTCCATCCCAATTGCCGGCATACTTCGCGGTTTTAACCTTAGTCGGAAAAAAAATCTGAACAATACAGCCTAACAAGCCCATATTTCCGGGACATCGCAGGTGAAGGTGATTGGAATCGGACATGGCTTTGTAAATTACCCACAATAATTTGGGCAATAACAACAAGCTTCTTAAAATGGCTTTTGCATTAGTAAAATTGAAGTCGGGAACAGCTCTAAACTCAATATTCGAATGTTGGTAAGTAAGGTGAATCTTGTTTTTTTCTGTTAGTTTAATGGGAGCCACTATGATTACTTTATCCACTTGTTTTAACCAAACATTCATCTCCTTAACATAAGGAGAATAGGCATAATAATGACCATTTTCGTAGCCATGAACCACGTGTGTAATGAGGCAAAAAGTCATCTTAAACTTTGTATTGAATGTTGGGTTTATTAAAAATCAAGCTGAACCAACCCATAAGGCGTCCTAAAAACTCGGTTGCAGCTTCTTTTCGCTTGTTAGTGGTAAAGATATTGCTAAATCGAATGAATGTCAATAATAATACAATCGCATTCCATTTTAATCGGGCTTTCAACGACGGTTTGGGATGCTTAACCCGCCAAACATACCAACCGTTTCTCACTACCATTTTACCGTATTGGTATTGATTTGGGCGACCGGAATGATTGTGAAAATGTCCTAACTGTGCGTTAGTATTGACATAGAGTTTACCGGTTTTGGATACTCTTAAAGTAAAATCGGCATCTTCATACAAACCATAACCTTCGAAATAAGTAGAAAATTGGAAATCCTTGAAAACCAATTTTTTAAACGAAGACACGCCTCCCATTAATTGTTCTACTTCATAAATTTTTCCCGATGGCGGTAAAAAACCAATGCTGCGACCATTAGAAAACTCGGGTAAATAACCAGGCTTTTTGTCAGAATCCAATCCGAATTTTTTGCGCAAAACAAATCGGCTTCCGTCTTTTCGCTTCCAACCGTCGAAATAAAATTCGTCGGGTTTTGGCAGATAATTTTTGCCTACGGCAGTCCATTTTGATTCATTATTGATGTAACCGCCAACACCTAAGGCTTGTGGATATTGTTCGTAGGTTTTGATAATCTCTTCGAAATAATGTTCTTCCAAAATGGTATCATCATCCAAAAAACAAACAATATCGCTGGATTCATTTACTCGTTGTATTCCAAAATTTCGCTGTTTGGTTAAACCCCTATCGGCTTCAGTTACCAAAAAATAATGCAGGTTATCAAAACTATTTTGACCAAGCATCACTTTAGTAGCTTCATTTTTAGAACCGTCAACAATTAAAATCTCATTGGGATACAACGACTGTTTGCTAACCGATTGCAGTAGTTGCAATAGCGGTTGCGGACGCATATAAGTACAAATGATGAGTGTAAATTTCATACTACTTTGTTCGTTTTCCGAGTGCCATTAGTTTTTTGGCATAAAAAACCGATTTATTAAACTGTAAATGACGGTAAGGCAAGTTTAAAATCTTGAAAGGTATACGCCATTTTGGTCCTTTGAACAAATAGAGAAAGAAATATTTATGACGGTATTCATTGACTAACTTTTCACCATAATGTTTGTGAAAATAATACATAATTGTAGGGCTAGGCACCGGACGAATTCGCTTTACCGGCGTATCCAATTCCCAGGGTTGGGTTTTTCTTTTCTTCCCTAACACTTTGGCCTGACTGCCCCAAAAGCGATAACCGCCTTGTGGTGGTTTTAAATGCAAATTGGTGGAGAACGGGTTTTGCAAAACCACCACTCCGATTTCGGTTAAGGTAAAACCAAAATCATTGTCTTCTCCATAACCGCCGTCAAAATTAATATCGTTTCCTACCACCTGATTGACAAATTTTCTTTTGACACAATTGTTAGCATTGTTCATGTGTGGCGCAGCACCACAGCGAAATCTGTTATCCCCGTAATTTTCTAATTTTTGATACAAATCCTCCAAGGTTTGTTTTTGGTGATCAGCCCTAATGTCTAAACCATTACAAGCATCAGCTTTGTAAGTTTGTAAAAAGCGCAGGTGATTCTCAACATAATCCGGTGGTACTCTGATGTCGTCATCTCCGAAAATAATATAATCCCCTTTACAGTACTCGATAGCTTCGTTTCGGGCACGACAACTGCCTTTGGTGGTTTGCCATTTTACGATTAACTCGAAATCGAATTTTTGCTGATTGTACAAGGCTTCATCTCTTTGGTTTTCAGGAGTGGCATCAACCACCACTACTTGAGTTGGCTTGTAGGTTTGGTTTTGCAAATCCGAAAGCAATTGTAATGTAAAATCCTGTCGCATCATGGTTGGAATGATATAACTTACGGTCGGATTACCTTGCAGTGGTTCCAATGTTCTTGCTTGAACTATGGCTTTTTGGTGTTTCTTTTTAAAATTCTTTTTGGCGTAAAATAAGGCTGCCCATTCTTTCAAATTCCAAAGTCCTTTTCTATACACCATAAAAATGGCATGGTCAATCTTGAAATTTTTAATAAAAAAAGCATACCGATCTTTGGTAGTTATGGTAAGATTTTCTTCTTTAACTGCCTCAAAAAGTCCTTTGGCATAAAGCACTATTCCGCC
The DNA here is from genome assembly GCF_044373165.1 of Flavobacterium sp. Lineage (GTDB taxonomy): Bacteria > Bacteroidota > Bacteroidia > Flavobacteriales > Flavobacteriaceae > Flavobacterium. Next base: position 4,422 of record NZ_JBILQL010000084.1, on the reverse strand, counting down.
ATTGCCTCTTACCGTATTGTAACCAAAATCTAAGGCTTGCAGTATGGGATTTTTAAACTCATCGTCAAAACCGCCTAAGGTTTCCCAAACCGATTTACGAACCGCAAACTGGTTGGGGTTGATTCTCCAATTGATGCACAAGTCTAAGTTTTCCAAATCTTTAACAAACCAAAAAAAGGTAGCCGTTTGGTATACTATTTCGGGGAAAATATTTTTAAATCCTTGATCTAATGAACTGTGCCAAACATCCCCGAAACCTTGTGATAGTGTTTCCAAAAGAGTAAAATCGGGTTTGCCGTTGTACAGAATGACCTCGCCGGATTTGGTTATATATTCGTTTAATTTGATTCCCATCAGACTTTATAATTAAGTGTAGCAAAAGTAATGATTTCTGTTTCTTTAAAACCAACCTTTTGATACAAGAAATTTATTTTACGGTTATTCTTCGGCTTAATTTAAGCTTACTAGCTATTGAATATTTAATGAGAACCGATAATGAAATCTGCTTAAAAACATCAGGGTTGCTAAGAAACAATCTTTACCGTTTTTACATCAATTAAAATTTCTTACTTGACCGTGCTTAAAATAGTTACAATCGTATCTTGGCAGTGCTTGTTTTCGATTGATTAAATCATTGCTGTTAATATCACGATGTTCCACATTAAATGAACATTGGCAATTATTTTCACTCAGAATTTTTTCTGTTAGGTCATTAAATGAGTGAAAGCCGCCATAAGGATAACAAAAGGTTTTAAATTCGTTATTTTGAATTATATCCTCCAAAAATTCAAAAGAATTTTCTATTTCTTGTCTTTGATCAAGTTCATTCAATCGAGACATTACGGGGTGATTTACCGTATGACTCCCGATAATCATTCCTCCTTCGTGCATTTCCTTTATTTGGTTTTCACTTACATAAAATGAATTGATTAATTCGTTTTCATTAGGAAAAAAATACTTCATTAATTCATCCATTACCCTCTCGCGATACTTGTAATCAATGAAATAATTTGTCATTCGTTTAAAGATTAATGTGTATTCGTCGTTGATTTGAGTATTGTAAGTAAACTTTTTAAATTCATCAACTTTTGATTTGTCGATCATCGAATCATTTACAATACTTGTTAAATAGGAATACAAGTCATTGGCATTATATTTCCCCAGCAATAAATGCGTTCGATGGACATCTAAAATTTTTTGATTTGTGTATGGGAAAGTAGGAATATAAAAAATGCCCCATAAATTTCTTTTTTTCAGTTCGGGGAATACAAAATCATAATGGCAACTTAAACCATCATCAAAAGTTAGAACAACCCCTTTAGGCAACTCCTTTTTTTCAAATGAACTCAAAAAGTCTTCCCTTTTTACAAAACCGTACTCCGCTTCAAAGTAGTCTAATTGCTTTTGAAAGTCTTCTATATGCAAATTTTTAAAATTTGGATAAGACGAATCAAAAGGTCTAACATAATGGTACATTACTGCTTTCATATGGTATCAAAAAATGGATTTGAAATTATAGGATAACGATCATATAAAGTGTTTTTATTTTCTAAAAAATCATCAATCAGTCCTTGTTTTAAGTTGTTATAGGCTATAATTAGTGCGTCCTCAGTAAAATCCTTTTTCCTGTAATATCTTTCATTGGTTTTATCAAACGCTAAGGGAGGCATTGGTTGGATAGCAGTAAAGTTTTTGACCAATTCAACACAGGTTATAAAAGAATCTTTTATCAGTCGGTTACCAATTTGATGAATAGTATCGTTAAAAATAATTTCAGCTCTAATTTGATGAATGATCTCTCCGGTATCTACACCTGCATCAATATACATAAAAGTGGTGCCTATGAAATGTAATTCTTTATTAACAAAAGGCCAAAAATTAGTACCAGACCCTCTATAATAGGGAGACAATCCCAGATGTATATTGATAAATCTTCTTTCGAAACGATACAGTAATTCTGATTTAATGATTGAACAACCATAGGCTATAATTAAGTCGGGGTTTAACGCAATAATTGACTTAACATGGCAATCATCATTTATTTCGCCTTTTTGTATGAAAATTGGATTTGATTGATCCGTTATTTTATCGCAAAAAAGATGGAAAAAATCAATTTCAGTTTTATCCCGAGCATCAAGATGTTGGTTGCGAAAATTATTCACATTATCCTCACTGACCAATTGCCTTAAACTTCCTTTAGAAGATTCACAATAGGAGGCTAAGACGTTTATATGATTATCGTGTGCAATGAATTTTCTAAAAAACTCATGTCTTAATTCACTTCCTGTAAGTAAAACTACATTCATTCACGGTTTTGTATAATCCTAATTTAAGTAAAGAGGTTTTCGCTCTCTTAACCATCCAAAATTAGATAAATAATTTCTTTATTCCTATAATTTGATTTAAGGACAAAACCATGTTAACCAAGGCTCTTCCTTTTTAAACGAATGAAGTCTGAAAAAAATTTACCCATCAGTTTAAATAAAAAAGTTTTGATGGCAATAACATTAAAAATTGGCAAGGTATTCAATTAAGCAGAAAATTAGGGTATACTACTAAAACCTATTGCCTCTTGAAGATAAGTTATTTTATAAATTTCCGGTAAAAGTCAACACTTTGGTTAGCCACTACAGCTATGCTGAATTTTTGTAAAACCTTTTCTCGAGCTCGCAAGCCAAATTCCTTTCTAAGATTAACATCATCTAACAACTCTGTAATCTTTGCGGCATATAATTGATGTGCTTTGGGGTTAACTAAAAAGCCATTTGCATTGTTGTCAATTACTTCATTAGCCCAACCAATATCAGAAGCAACAATCGCTTTTTGCATAGCCATAGCTTCAATCCAAGAAACGGGTAATGCTTCGGCAAAAGTTGGAAAAACACAAACCGTCGCGGCATTAATATGTTGTGAGATGGCAGCATAAGGTACACTTCCCAAATAAGACACCTGTTTTTCTGCAGCTTCTGTAAATAAAGGCTTCATCATACTCCAAGTGGATTTGGCGCCACTTATTACATCTGCAGCATCTCTGCCAATCAAAATCAATTTGGCCTTTGGATTTTTTCTGATCACTTCATTAAAAATAAACGGCAATTCCAACAAACCCTTTTTGCGAATTAATGTCCCGAAATACAAAATCGTGTTTTCTTGTTCCGACACACTATTGTCTTTAACAAACTTATCCACATCAATACTGTTGGGTATGATCTCAAAAGTTCGTTTCAAATGAAATAATTGTTGGGTAACCTCAGCAGTGTAACGGCTAACAGACAATAGACCATCCGCTCTCTTCAAAGCCATCTTTTCCATTATTCGATTGACATATTTCACGGGGCGTTGGTCTAAATGACAGAAATAAGTGTCCGAACCGTTTAATCGAATGACAAGAGGACAAATAGGCTTTATGTTGGAAGTAATACCGGTCCAATCGGGAGCTTCAATGATCTCTATTTTGCCGCTTTTAACCAAAGTATTGATTAACTTTTGGATTTTCTTTTGGGTTAAATATCTCGAGAATCCTTTTAGTTTTGAATTTCTTACTTTATAAAAAGTGATGCCTTCTTTGACAATAGTTTCATCTGTTTTTTGTCCGTAGATAATGACTGAAACTTCGTGCCCCAAATCCAATAAACCTTTGGCTAAATTATAAATACTTGTACCTATACCTCCGGACACTCCCATTTCCGGGTGCGGAAACTCAGGTGTTAAGAAACCTATTTTCATCCTTCTTCTATTATATTGGAAATGGCGTTCCAAATTCTTTCGGAAGCTTTTTGTGGCGGATGCTGATTGATTTTCTCAAACCATTGGTTGGCATTGTGAACCATGACTTCATTATTCTGAGTCAGCAAAGACAATATCACGGTTTCCATTTCTTGCTGTCCGTTGATCCAAGCTACACACTGGTCGGATGTCATTGACCTAAAATGAACTAAACTATAAATGTCCTTTGCCGTTCGACCGGGTATTCCGTCTTTAACTTCGTAGTTGATATAGGCGCAAGGTTTTTTAAAAATAACATAATCGAAAACCATTGATGAAGCTAAATTGATAACAAAAGCTGTATTATTGATGGTATTCATTTGAAGTTCCAAATCGGCTTTAGTGGGTAAAATTGTGTTCCAATTTTCAGCTTTCTTTATCCATTTTGGAGCAATTGGCACTACACAATCCGAAAACTCAGCCAAAACAGGATCATATCGTTTTGAAAAATCGACCGGACATTTTCTAAAAATAATACCCAAATTATATCCCTTTTGATTGAGATTCCTTACTGCTTTGGCAGCATCTTCTAAATAATGTTGGTCATTTGGTGAAGTAGTAACATCGTCGCCCGAAAAACAAAAATAAGTTTTGCCTTCGTCTAAATTATGGTTACTGTAAAACGCTGATTGGGTTTGAAGTTTACTCAAATCAAAA
>NZ_JBILQL010000140.1:0-2616 GCF_044373165.1 Flavobacterium sp. | reverse complement strand
ATGATTCAAATCCGGCTATCCTTGGAATGATAAATAAAGTTAAACACTTAGTTTCCGTTGAGGAAGTTAAATAATAAATCATCATAGTTATGAATTTAAGTAACTTACAACCGGCTGAAGGTTCAACACACAATCAAAACAAAAGAGTAGGTAGAGGAGAAGGTTCCGGTAAAGGTGGTACTGCTGCACGTGGACACAAAGGAGCTAAATCTCGCTCAGGTTACTCTAAAAAGATTGGTTTTGAAGGAGGTCAAATGCCTCTTCAAAGACGTGTGCCTAAGTTTGGTTTCAAGAACATTAACAGAGTAGAATATCAAGGAGTAAATCTTGATACTCTTCAAACTTTAGTAGACAACGGAATCGTTACAGATACTGTAGATTTTGCAGTATTGATCGAGAATCGTTTAGCTACAAAAACTGAAGTAGTTAAGATTTTAGGAAGAGGAGAATTAAAAGCAAAATTAAAAGTAACTGCTCACAAGTTTACTGCTACTGCAAAAGCGGCTATTGAAGCTGCCGGTGGTGAAGCTGTAACCTTATAATTGATATCACAATGAAGAAATTTTTTGAATCATTAAATAATGTTTGGAAAATAGAAGAACTAAAAAACAGAATCTTGTTTACACTTGGTTTGTTATTGGTTTATCGATTTGGTGCGCATGTAACTTTACCGGGCATTGATGCAACACAATTGGATAACTTAGCTGGTCAAACAGAAAACGGTATTGGTTCAATATTGGATATGTTTACCGGTGGAGCATTCTCTAAAGCATCAGTTTTTGCTTTGGGTATCATGCCATACATTTCAGCTTCAATTGTTGTTCAATTAATGGGTATCGCTATCCCATATTTGCAGAAATTGCAAAAAGACGGTGAAAGCGGTAGAAAGAAATTGAATCAAATCACCAGATGGTTAACTATAGCCATTACATTAGTACAAGGACCGGGTTATTTATACAACTTGCATTCAACCCTTCCGGGCAATGCGTTCCTTTTACCAATTGATTCATTCCAATTTCTTTTCTCATCAGTATTGATTTTAACTACCGGGACTATTTTCGCCATGTGGTTAGGAGAAAAAATTACTGATAAAGGTATTGGTAACGGTATCTCACTATTAATAATGGTGGGTATCTTAGCCAGATTGCCACAAGCACTATTCCAAGAGTTTACCTCTAAAGTGACCAACAATAATGGTGGTCCAATGTTATTGGTTTTTGAAGTGGTAGTATGGTTGTTAGTAATCATTGCTTGTGTCTTATTAGTAATGGCTGTTAGAAAAATTCCGGTACAATACGCTCGTCGTACAACCACCGGTGATTTCGAACAAGATATGATGGGTGGCAACAGACAATGGATTCCGTTAAAATTGAATTCTGCCGGAGTTATGCCAATCATTTTCGCTCAAGCTATTATGTTTATTCCGGCTGCTTTAGCAGGTCTTTCAAATTCTGAAACCTCTCAGTCTATAGCCGGTACATTCAGTAATATGTTCGGGTTTTGGTACAATTTTGTATTTGCTTTGTTGATTTTGATTTTCACTTTCTTCTACACGGCAATTACAGTTCCGACAAACAAAATGGCCGATGATTTAAAAAGAAGTGGTGGTTTTATTCCGGGTGTTAAACCAGGTGTTGAAACAGCAGATTTCTTAGATAAAATCATGTCTCTTATAACATTCCCTGGTTCATTATTTTTAGCATTGATCGCTGTGTTCCCAGCTATTGTTGTTAGTCTTGATGTGCAACAATCTTGGGCAATGTTCTATGGTGGTACTTCACTTATTATTATGGTGGGTGTTGCTATTGATACTATTCAACAAATAAATTCTTATTTATTGAATAAACACTATGACGGATTGATGAAAAGTGGTAAAAATAGAAAAGCAGTAGCTTAGTTTTTATGGCAAAACAATCAGCAATAGAACAAGACGGAACCATCATTGAAGCATTATCAAATGCGATGTTTCGTGTGGAATTAGAAAACGGACACATCGTGATTGCTCATATCTCCGGAAAAATGCGAATGCATTACATCAAATTGTTACCAGGTGACAAAGTGAAATTGGAAATGAGCCCTTACGATTTATCCAAAGCAAGAATTACTTATAGATACTAAAGCTAACTAATATGAAAGTAAGAGCATCAGTTAAAAAAAGAAGTGCCGAGTGCATTATCGTACGTCGCAAAGGAAGATTGTACGTGATTAATAAAAAGAATCCTAGATTTAAACAAAGACAAGGATAAATTATGGCAAGAATAGCAGGGGTAGACATCCCAAAAAACAAAAGAGGAGTTATCGCTTTAACCTATATCTTCGGAGTTGGTAAAAGCAGAGCTATTGAGATTTTAGATAAAGCTCAAGTTAGCCACGATAAAAAAGTTCAAGAGTGGAATGATGACGAAATCGGAGCAATCCGTGACGCTGTATCATACTACAAAATTGAAGGTGAGCTTCGTTCAGAAGTGTCATTGCACATCAAACGTTTAATGGATATCGGATGTTATAGAGGAATCCGTCACAGATCTGGTCTTCCTTTAAGAGGACAAAGAACTAAGAACAACTCTAGAACAAGAAAAGGTAAAAGAAAAACTGTTGCTAACAAGAAAAAAGCAA
>NZ_JBILQL010000144.1:0-2635 GCF_044373165.1 Flavobacterium sp. | reverse complement strand
GGAGGCGGTGCTTACATCTGTGGTGAAGAAACGGCTTTGATTGAAAGTTTGGAAGGTAACCGAGGTAATCCTCGTTTGAAACCACCATTCCCTGCTGTACAAGGTTTGTGGCAAAATCCAACCGTAGTGAATAACGTTGAAACCATTTCGGCTGTGCCATGGATTGTAAACAATTCAGGGGCTGATTATGCAGGAATTGGAATCGGACGTTCTACCGGAACTAAATTGATTTCAGCTTCCGGAAACATCAAAAACCAAGGCGTTTACGAAATCGAGTTAGGGTTATCCGTATACGAATTCATGAATTCCGACGAATATTGTGGCGGAATGCAAACTGACCGACCTTTGAAAGCTTTAGTGCCGGGAGGTTCATCGGTGCCCATTTTACCTGCGAATTTAATTTACAAAACTGCTGCAGGTGAAGACCGTTTGATGACTTACGAAAGTTTATCCGATGGTGGTTTTGCCACCGGTTCAATGTTAGGTTCAGGCGGATTTATCGTTTATGATGACCGCGCTTGTATCGTTCGCAACACATGGAATTTTTCCAGATTCTATCACCATGAAAGTTGTGGACAATGTACGCCATGTAGAGAAGGAACCGGTTGGTTGGAGAAAGTATTGTGGCGTATCGAAAACGGTCAAGGGCGCGAAGAAGACATCGAATTGTTGTGGAGCATCCAATCTAAAATAGAAGGCAATACCATTTGTCCTTTAGGTGATGCGGCTTCATGGCCGGTGGCAGCAGCCATTCGTCACTTCAGAGACGAGTTTGAATACCATATTCGTTTCCCTGAAAAAATTAAAAATAGAGATCACTTTGTTGCTGAACCTTTTGAAAAAGTAAAGCATTTAGTAGCAAAACAAGAAATATAAAGACTAGAATTTCATACAATGAAAGTAACCATAGACGGTCAAGAAATTGAAGTAGCACCGGGAACAACCATCCTACAAGCTGCTCGTATGATTGGTGGAGAATCTGTTCCGCCGGCCATGTGCTATTATTCTAAATTAAAAGGAACCGGCGGAAAATGTCGTTGTTGCTTGGTTGACGTTACTAAAGGTAGCGAAGCCGATCCGCGTCCGATGCCGAAACTTGTTGCCTCATGTGTAACGGGTTGTCAAGATGGCATGGAAGTAGCCAGCAAATCGTCTGACCGCGTAAAAGAAGCGCGCAAAGCCGTAACCGAATTCCTTTTGATCAATCACCCACTCGATTGTCCGGTTTGTGACCAGGCAGGCGAATGTGATTTGCAAAACCTAAGTTTCGAGCACGGCAAACTGCAACAACGTTTTGTGGAAGAAAAAAGAACTTTCGAACCGGAAGATATTGGAGACAAAATTCAGTTGCACATGAACCGTTGTATCGTATGTCAACGATGCGTGGAAGTGGCGGATCAATTGACTGACAAACGTGTTCACGGTGTATTGAATCGTGGTGATCACTCTCAAATTTCGACTTGTGTATCCGCAGCCATCGACAATGAATTCTCCGGAAACATGATTGATGTATGTCCGGTTGGTGCTTTAACCGATAAAACGTTCCGATTCAAATCAAGAGTTTGGTTCAACAAACCGTTCAATGCGCACAGAGAATGTACTACTCCGGGTTGCTGCGGAAAAACCACTTTATGGATGTTCGGTAACGAAATTCAAAGAGTAACCGCTCGTAAAGACGAATACCACGAAGTGGAAGATTTCATCTGTAATACTTGTCGTTTCGACAAAAAAGAGGTTTCTGATTGGGTAATTGAAGGACCACGTCAATTTGAGAAAGATTCGGTTATCAACCAAAACAAAAAATACAACACTAACGATAAAGTGGTGATTGAAACCGAAAAAGGCATCTTGATGGGTCGCGAAGAAGACCGTAAAAAAATCAGTATGGCCGAAATCGATTACAACGAAAAAATAGATGGTAACCCAATAAACACTAAGAAATAATGGATAGTGCTTTCATCATAGAAAAAAGTGTGGTTATCGTAACCGTATTCGCCATTACCATGATTATGGCGATGTATTCTACTTGGGCAGAACGTAAAGTAGCCGCCTTTTTGCAAGACCGTGTAGGACCAAACCGCGCGGGTTGGGGTGGTTTATTACAGCCTTTGGCCGACGGTATGAAATTATTTGCTAAAGAAGAATTCGAACCGAATACACCTAACAAATTTTTATTCTTTGTTGGACCCGCCATTGCGATGAGTACGGCCTTAATGACCAGTGCTGTCATTCCGTGGGGTGACCAATTGGAAATCTTCGGCAGAACAGTTCAATTACAAGCAACCGATGTGGATGTGGCTTTATTGTACATCTTCGGCGTTGTTTCTGTTGGCGTTTACGGCATTATGATTGGTGGTTGGGCTTCTAACAACAAGTTCTCTTTAATGGGAGCGGTTCGTGCGGCTTCGCAAATGGTTTCTTATGAAGTAGCCATGGGATTATCCATGATTGCTTTATTAATGATGACCGGAACCTTGAGCTTAAAAGAAATCTCCGAACAACAAGCCGGCATGAACTGGAATGTATTCTACCAACCGGTAGGATTCTTAATCTTCTTAATCTGTGCTTTTGCGGAAACCAACCGTACGCCTTTCGACTTAGCGGAATGTGAATCGGAGTTGATTGGTGGTTACCA
>NZ_JBILQL010000083.1:0-10826 GCF_044373165.1 Flavobacterium sp. | reverse complement strand
TTCTAATTTGTTAGTGTTGAGTTTACCAATTAAAATCTAATGTAGGCAGTGTCGTAATCTATGTTAAGAACGTTATTTTTTTTCGAGATAATCGAGCAATAAATCATTAATCTTTTGCAATCTTTCTTGCGTTTGTTTGCCGTCAATAGCATTGTCTACTTGCTTTTGTTCCACTTGTGAGGCAAACTGTAAAGCACACATCGCCAATACATCTTGCTTATCACGTACCGCATAGTTTTCTTCAAATTGCTTAATCATAGCTTCAATTTTTTTCGAAGCACTTCTCAGTCCTTCTTCTTGCGAAGGGTCAACCGTTAAAGGGTAAACTCTGTCGGCAATTGATAACTTTATTTTAAGCTTATTCTCCATTTTTAGTCAGCTAATTGTGCAATACAATAGTCTATTTCTCGGATTAATGAGTTTATTTTAAGCTTCGTCTCTCGTTTATTTTCTTCACCGCCTAGCAATGAATTGGTCATTTTGAGTGATTCGCAATCTGATTGCAACATTTTGATTTGTTCATTTTGTTGTTGAATCAGTGTAGCAGCTTTTTGTAATTCTGTTCTTAAGGCAGCAGTATTCTCCTCTAAACTGTTTATTTTTATAAAAAGTTTTTGAATTCTACTTTCAACAGAATCAAATATTTCTGCTATTTCACTCATAAATTACTTTATTCATTACTTACTTTACAAAGTTAGGATTCTATTTTGTTTGCACAATAGTTTTAATAATTATTTCTCGCTAAATTTAGCTTATTTTTAAACAACTATAATTCAGTCTGTTACAATTAATTTTTTATTTTCGTAAAATATTACTTACTTTTTATTATTTTAGCTTAAACTTCTTTTTTATGAAAAATATTTGGCTGTTTTGTTGTTTCACCTCCTTAATTTTCTCGCAAAATCAGTATCCGAAGGACTATTTTCGTTCTCCCTTAGATATTCCTTTGCAGCTTTCCGGAAATTTTGGGGAGTTAAGACCCAATCATTTTCATTCCGGTTTCGATTTTAAAACCCAACAAAAAGAAGGGTTCAATATTTATGCCGCCGCCGATGGTTATGTATCTCGAATTAAAATTGCCGTGAACGGCTACGGAAAAGCAATTTACATTACGCATCCCAATGGTTTTACAACGGTTTACGGGCATTTACAATCGGGTTCAGGGCCAGTTGAAAATCGAATTAAAACAGAGCAGTATAAAGCCAAATCTTATGAAATTGACACCTATTTACCAGCGAATGATTTGGTTGTAAAGAAAGGAGAACTTATAGCTTTGTCCGGAAATACCGGCGGTTCAGACGGGCCGCATTTGCACTTTGAAATTCGGGATACCGCCTCTGAAAAAGTCATCAATCCGATGTATTTTGGCTTCGATGCTTTTTTTCCGGATACTAAAAGGCCAATGCTCAGTAATTTATTTGTTTATCCTTTGGGTGCTAATTCTGTTGTCAATCAGTCGCAACGACCACTTGCTGTATCCATTTCCCAGCAAACAGATGGAAGTTACATAGCCGAGAAAGTCTCGGTCAACGGAAAAATTGGTTTCGGAATTACTGCTTTTGATTATGATGATGTGTCTTGGAATGGGAATGGAGTTTTCAAAGTGCAGACTTTTAAAAACGGCAAGCTTGATTTTCAATACCAATTCGATACTTTTTCGTTTGATGAAACGCGCTATGTTAATGCTTTAATTGATTACGGTAGGTATAAAAAAACCGGCCAACGCGTACAGCAATTGTTTGCCGAAAAGCCTTATCCGTTGAGCATTATACAATCCGGTAATCAAAATGGGGTGATAGAAGTGTCTTCAAACATCACTCAAAACTATAAAATAGAAATAGCCGATTTTAGTCAAAACATCACTCGGGTTTTTATTCCGATTGAATTTTCACCTATGCAGGTTAAGGTTAATGAAGAACCGGTTACTTCAAAATATTGGGTCAAAGCCGAGAAAGAATCGATTTTTGCTTTAGAGAATGTAACAGTCACTATTCCGGCCAACGCTTTTTTAAAAGATTTTAAAATGGATTTTGAAGTCAAAAACGGCATCGCTTACCTACACGATGATGTTGAACCGGCTTTTGCCAATCTTGCCATCACTTTTGAAGACAGTTTGGCTACAGCATCCGAGCGAAAAAAAATGTTTATCGGAACTATTGATGGGAAAAAGACTTATTACAATTATACTAAAAGTTATAAAAATTCGTTTACCGTTTACACCAAGTATTTGGGTACTTACAAGTTGTTTAAAGACAGTATGCCACCAAAAATAAAGTCAGATAAACGAATCGGCGGGCAATGGATTAGTCAGCAAAAGTCATTAGTGTTTACTGTTTCTGATGACCTGTCCGGAATAAAAACATGGGAAGGTTTTTTAAACGGTAAATGGATTTTACTAGAGTATGAACCGAAAACCAAAAAGTTATTCCATCATTTTGACGATGGTATAGTCGCCGAAGGGAAAAATGATTTAAAAATTGTCATTACCGATAATGTTGGAAATTCTACTATCTTTGAAACACAATTTTTTAGAAGTCAGAAACTTTAAAGTCATAGTTTGAAAACAAATAAATTCCTTTTTACACTTCTTTTTTTAGCGTTCAGTTGTATGGTTTTGGCCCAAAACAGTACCGCTAAAGTAGCCGGAATAGTTCTGGACGAAAACAACAAACCCGTTGAAAATGTCAATGTGAGCTACCAAACCAAAACTTCCACTACCGATAAAAACGGTTTTTATGAGATTAGCGTACCGGCCAATCAAAAAGTGGTGTTGGTTTTTACCCATACTTCGTTAAAAAGTATCACGGTAACCCTGCAATTGAAACCCAATGAAGAATTCGAATACCATGTGATGATGAATGACAAAGCCGAACAACTCACGGATGTTATCATTACGAGCAATCGAAGAAGAGTACAAGGGATTACATCCATTGAACCTGAAACTATCAGGACCAATCCCAGCGCTATGCCCGGAGTAGAGAGTGTTTTAAAAGCTTTGCCGAGTGTGAATGCCAACAACGAATTGAGTTCAGGATACAATGTTCGCGGCGGAAATTACGATGAGAATTTGGTGTATGTTAACGAAATCGAAGTATACCGTCCGTTTTTAATTCGTTCCGGTCAACAAGAAGGTTTGAGTTTTACCAATACTGATATGGTGCAGAAAATTGACTTTTCCGCCGGTGGTTTTCAAGCCAAATACGGCGATAAAATGTCTTCAGTTTTAGATATTACTTACCGCAAACCAACCAAATTTGGTCTGACAGCCGAAGCCAGCTTTTTAGGCGGTAGTCTAACCGGAGAAGGGATTTCTAAAAACAAAAAATGGTCGGCCATCACCGGAATTCGCTATCGCGACAACTCTCTTTTGGTAAACAGTCAGGAAACACAAACCAATTTCCGTCCTACTTTTGTGGATGTGCAAACCAATGTGAATTTTTCGCCGAATGACAAATGGCAGTTCAGTTTCTTAGGGAATGCTTCTCAAAACAGGTACAATTACCAACCGTTAACACGCCAAACCAATTTCGGAACGATAGACGAACCGATTGCGTTACAGGTTTTTTATGACGGACAGGAAAACGACAAATACCAAACGCTTTTTGGCGCTTTCAAATCATCTTTCAGCCCGAATGACAGCAACAATTACCGCTTCATTACTTCCGTTTATCACACTCAGGAACAAGAGTATTTTGATATTTTCGCAGCTTATTTTTTGGGAGAAGTGGATACCAATATCGGTTCGGAAACTTTGGGAGAAGTAACTTTCAATCGAGGCATCGGAACCCAACTGAATCACGCTCGCAACGATTTAGACGCTTTGATTGTTAATGCGGAAGTCAAAGGAACACATTTCATCAATACCAAAAAACACCAAATCGATTGGGGTATTAAATACACTCGTGAAAATTTCCGCGACCGTATCGTAGAATGGGAAGTGATTGATTCAGCCGGTTTTTCTATCAATCCGCCAATAATTGACATTCCTAACGATCAGCCTTATAATCCTTACGTTGGTCCGTTAGTACCTTATCAAAACGTAAGAGCTACCAATTTTATCGATATCGATCGTTTCTCCGGTTTTGCTCAATGGAAGACCGAAACCAAACTTGGAAACAGTGATCTTTGGATTACCGCCGGAGCGCGTTTCCACAACTGGACAGTTTCCGGTGACGGAATAGCCAATGCAAAAAGCCAAATGGTAATCAGTCCGAGAGCACAGTTAACGCTGAAACCCGATTGGGAAAAAGACATGGTTTTTCGTTTTGCCACAGGATTGTACCACCAACCACCGTTTTATCGTGAGTTAAGAGATTTAAACGGAATGGTAAACCCGAATGTAAAAGCCCAACAGTCGCTGCATTTTGTTTTGAGTAATGATTATAATTTTAAAATGAGCAAACGCCCGTTTAAGTTGGTTACCGAAGCTTATTACAAAAGCATGACAGATGTTAATACTTACACTTTAGAGAATGTCCGAATTCGCTATCGTGCCAACAATAATGCAGAAGCTTACGCTTATGGATTTGACATGAGATTGAACGGTGAATTTGTGCCGGGAACCGAATCGTGGTTGAGTTTCGGGTACATGAAAACAGAAGAAAATCAAGACGGTAGAGGTTTTATCGCTCGTCCAACAGACCAACGATTGAAAGTGGGGATTTTATTCCAGGATTATATGCCGAATTTACCGAATATGAAATTGTACTTAAACTTGGTGTACAACACCGGTTTGCCGGGTGGTTCGCCTTCTTATGCCGATGCTTACGTTTATCAAAGCCGTTTGAGAGATTACCGTCGTGCCGATGTAGGGTTTTCTTATGTGTTGACCGAAAAGAACAATGAAAGACCCAACGGACATTGGTTGAAAAAATTCCAAGATTTGTCTTTGGGTTTTGAAATTTTCAATTTGTTTAACAATCAAAATGCCATTACCAACACTTGGGTACGCGATGTATACAGCAAAAACCAATACGGTATTCCAAACTATATGACTACTCGAGTATTCAATGTAAAGTTGACTGCCAAACTCTAAAAATAAATCTGTATTTTTGAAAGACAAATTGAATGAGATGAAAAAATACACTTTTTATATAACCTTGGTTTTTGCACTAACCGTTATCAGTTGTAAAAAAGAAGAAGCGCCCAAACCTAAGGTGATTTATCAGGATAATGCCAAAACCAAAACTCAAGTACCGGAGGATACTACTCAAATTGAAATAGCCGATTTGCCTATTAATATGGACGGGACTAATTATTTGATTTTTCCGGTAGGTACGGTTTCCGGTGATAAAAAGGGAATCAAAGCATCTTATGATTCTAATACCGGCTACACGGTTTCCAATTATGGTGAATACCAAATTACAGGTTATCTTAAAAATTTAAAGTTTCAAGAAATAGGAAAAGACACCATTTATGCTTTAAGCGATAATGCTATTTTGATTGAAACCGCAACTTACTTGAAATCGACAGCAGACAAAACCAAAAAACAATTGATGGTTTACACTTTAGCTGATATGGACACCAATAAAGACAATAAGTTAGACAATAGTGATATCAAATCGCTTTACATTAGTGATGTGTCAGGGAAAAACTTTACCAAGATTTCGGTTGATTTTCAAGAGTTAATCGATTGGAAAGTTGTTGATAGTCGAAACCGCTTATACTTCAGAACGGTTGAAGATACCAACAAAAACGGGGCTTTCGATAAAGAAGACCGTTTGCACTATTTCTACATCGATTTATTGGCAAAAGAGTGGAAAGCGGAGGAATACCGTCCAATTTAACTACTCAAAGGATTGCATGGCTACTAATTTAGAGTAAGTACCGTTTTTAGCCAATAATTCGTCGTGTGTGCCTTGTTCTACAATTTCACCTTTGTGCATTACTACAATTACATCCGCTTTTTGAATGGTAGACAAACGATGCGCGATTACAACTGAAGTTCGGTTTTGCATCATGTTTTCCAAGGCAACTTGTACAAACTTTTCACTTTCGGTATCTAAGGCTGAAGTAGCTTCATCTAAAATCATGATCGGTGGATTTTTCAATACAGCACGAGCAATAGACAAACGTTGTTTCTGTCCGCCCGAAAGTTTGTTTCCACTGTCGCCTATATTAGTTTCAACACCTTGCGGTAAATCTTTAACAAACTCGTAAGCATTGGCAATTTTTAAGGCTTCAATAATTTCTTCATCCGTAGCGTCTAATTTTCCCAAACGAATGTTGTCTTTAATAGTGCCGTTGAACATAATGCTGTCTTGAGTCACCAAACCGGTTAAAGAACGTAATGATTTCATAGTTACGTCTTTAAGGTTGTGATTGTCGATTAAAATTTCTCCTTCATTTACATCATAAAATCGAGTCAACAAATTGGCAATAGTACTTTTTCCCGAACCTGATTGTCCTACCAAGGCTATAGTTTTTCCTTTAGGAATAGTGAGCGAGAAATTTTTGAGAACCGCTTCATCATTATAAGCAAAAGTGATGTTTTTTAATTGGATTTGGGTATTAAAATGTTCCACTTCCAAAGCGCCAACCTTGTCGGTAATCGTATTTTCTACTTCTAAAACTTCAAAAACACGTTCTGCCGCTGCCAATCCGTTTTTCACTTGATAAGAGGCTTTAGATATGGCTTTGGCCGGTGTTAAAATATTGTAGGCCAAACCGATATAAGCAATAAACAATGAACCATCGAGTGACTTTTCAACCAAAACCAAATTGCCGCCATAGAACAACAAAACAGATATTACTACTATCCCTAAAAACTCCGACATAGGAGAAGCCAAATTGTTTTTCTTCCCAATACTGTTGGTTAATTTATATAATCGATTGACTGAATCATTAAAAGTTTGCGAAAAATAGTTTTCTGCATTGTAACTTTTAACGACTTTTAGTCCTGATAAAGTTTCTTCTACTACCGAAATTAAATGACCATTTTCTTGTTGCGCTTTTTTCGATTTTAATTTGAGTGATTTGCCAATTTTAGAAATAATAAATCCTGAGATTGGGATGAAAATAAAAACGAAAAGTGTCAATTTCCAACTTATATTAATCATGGCAATCAACGAAAAAACAATGGTTAAGGGTTCTTTGATGATAAGTTCCAACACCATGAAAAACGAGTTTTGCACTTCATTGATATCTCCCAGCATGCGCGCCATAATGTCGCCTTTTCTTTTTTCAGAATAATAAGGAACAGGGAGTTCAATGATTTTTTTAAACATTTTTTCACGCAAGTCACGAAGTACACCTGTTTTTAACTTGGTTAAATTTTGTAATCCCAAATAGCCAAATAGGTTCTTAAATAAAAAGGTAACAACAACTATGGCAACCGTCAATAGCAATGCATAATTAGGCCCGTGTGTTTCCGAAAAATAATTAACGTAATAAAAGAGCGTGTCGTTTAAATATTCGTCAATACTGGTGATTCCTTTATAAGTTGGTAATTGTGTGACTTTTTCTTCATTCCCGAAAAGTACTTTTAAAACCGGAAAAATCATGACCATTCCTATGGTTCCGAAAAGGGCGTACAAGACGTTGTGAATAACATTCCAAATAACGTTACTCTTGTATTTCTTGGCAAAAGGAATAATCTTCTTTAAATTCTCGTCCATTAGTTCAACTGCATTTCCGCAATGATATTTTTAATTTTTTGATCCAATTGTATTTCGGCTTCCGGGATATCGTTTAAGCCTGTAATAGCACAATTTACGCTGAAGTAGAATTTAATTTTCGGCTCAGTACCGCTGGGACGAGCGCAGATTTTAGAACCGTCTTCCAAATAATAAATCAATACATTTGATTTAGGAATCAATAAGGTTTCCATTTCACCAGTCAATAAATTTTTAGCCGTCGAGTTTTGATAGTCTTCTACCATAATTACTCGTTGCCCGTTGATTTCTGCCACCGGATTGTCTCGCAAATCAATCATCATTTGTTTGATTTCGTTTGCGCCTTCGATGCCTTTTTTAGTTAGTGAAATTAGGTGTTCTTTATAAAATCCGAAATCTACATACATCTGTTGTAAATATTGGTAAACCGAACTGTTGTTTTGTTTGGCTTGTGCGGCTATTTCACACATTAATAAAATAGCACCAACCGCATCTTTGTCACGAACCGCATCACCAACCATAAAGCCAAAACTTTCTTCTCCGCCACCAATGAATTCGAGTTCAGGGAAATCTTTGATAAACTTGGCTATCCATTTAAAACCGGTCAAACCAACTTTACATTCAACACCATAAGCAGAAGCTAATTCCAACATCATTGGCGTAGAAACGATAGTCGAACCGATGAATTGTTTCCCGTTAATCTTCCCGGCTTTTTTCCATTGTTCCAATAAGTAGTTGGTCATTACAACCATCGTTTGGTTGCCGTTAAGCAATATCATATTGTTTTGATTGTCACGAACTGCAACACCAAGGCGATCACTATCTGGATCCGTTCCAAAAACAATATCCGCTTTCAATTTTTCTGCTAAGGCCAAGGCCATTGTTAATGCTTCCGGTTCTTCCGGATTCGGGGAAACTACCGTTGGGAAATTACCATTTGGTTCGGCTTGTTCCGGAACGATATTTACATCGGTATAACCGGCTTTGGCTAAAACACTTGGTACTGATTTTATAGAAGTTCCGTGAAGCGAAGTATAAACGATTTTTAAATTGGCTTTTGCCGTTGCCGAAGTATTAAAACTGGCATTGGCAATTGTTGAATCTACAAAGGCATTGTCAATTTCAGTATCGATGTACTCAATTAAACTATTATTGGCTTCGAATTTAATTTCGCTGTATTTTAAGTCTTCAATCACTTGTATGATTTCTTCATCTTGAGGCGGAACCAATTGACCGCCATCTTGCCAATACACTTTATAACCGTTATACTCCGGTGGATTGTGAGATGCCGTTAAAACAATTCCGGCATGACAATGCAAGTATTTCAAAGCGAAAGAGAGTTCAGGAGTCGGTCGCATTTCCGAGAAAAGAAACACCTTAATGCCGTTAGCCGAAAATACATCGGCTACTACTTTTCCTAAAGTATCGCTGTTGTGGCGACAGTCGTAGGCTATGACTACTTTTAAGTCTTCTCCGGGAAAGGATTTTTTTAAATAGTCTGAAATACCTTGAGTATTTTTGCCCAAAGTGTATTTGTTGATTCGATTGGTACCAACGCCCATAATCCCACGCATGCCACCGGTGCCGAATTCCAAATTTTTATAAAAACTCTCCTCTAAATTTTTAGGAGAAGTCGTCATCATTTCTTTGATTTGATTTTGAGTATCATTATCGAAGGTTGGGGTGAACCATTCGTTTACTTTGTCTAGTATGGCTTTGTCGATATGCATGAGGGTAATTTATTTGAAATAAATTAAAGATTTACTTCGGTGGAAATTTTGTAACGTTCTTCATTGTTTTTGGTACGGAGAATGATTTCTCCCAAAAATCCCGCAAGGAATAATTGTGACCCTAAAATCATTGCAGTTAACGCAATATAAAATAATGGATTATCAGTTACCAAAATGGTATGATAGCCGGAATAAAGTTTGATTAATTTTAAGGCAATGATTGCTCCGGTAGCTAAAAATCCAATCACAAACATCAGTACGCCAAAGGCTCCGAAAAGGTGCATCGGTCTTTTGCCGTAACGGGATAAAAACCATATAGTGATTAAATCCAAAAAACCATTAATGAATCGACTCATGCCAAATTTGGATTCACCGTATTTTCGGGCTTGATGGATGACCACTTTTTCACCAATTTTTCCAAAACCGGCATTTTTGGCTAACACCGGAATGTAACGGTGCATTTCGCCTGACACTTCAATGTTTTTGATCACAACATTTTTATAAGCTTTTAAGCCGCAATTGAAATCGTTTAAATAAACGCCGGAAGTTTTACGAGCGGCCCAATTGAATAGTTTTGAAGGTAAGTTTTTCATCACCACCGAATCATAACGCTTCTTTTTCCAACCGGATACCAAATCGAAATTTTGGGTCATTACCATATTGTACAAATCCGGAATCTCGTCGGGACTGTCTTGTAAATCAGCATCCATGGTGATTACGACATCGCCTTGTGCTTTGGCAAAACCGGCATGTAAGGCTTGCGATTTTCCAAAGTTTCTCAGAAATCGAATCCCTTTTACGTTCGGATTGGTTTTTGATAAATCGTCAATGATTTGCCATGAGTCATCAGTACTTCCATCGTCAATAAAGATAACTTCATAGGTATAGTTGTGGGCTGTCATTACTTTGACAATCCATTGGTGTAATTCGGGCAAAGATTCCTGCTCGTTTAAAAGCGGAATAATAATGGATAGATTCATTTTACTCTTTTCTTAAAATCAATCCGGCTATTAATGAAATGATTAATCCAAAAAACAAGTTGGAAAGTACTACCATCGCGTAAAACATCGGCATCATGAAACTTTTAGCCATTTCCATACCTTCTTGCATTTGGGCTTCGGAAACATTCGGATTTGATTCCATCGCTTCTTTCATTTGTACATTCATTAAATTATCAGCAAAGTCGGGCTGGATGTAATTGGCAAATACAAAGAAATAAATGGCACCAATAATACCCGCTATAGCAGAAACCCCTAAACCAATTTTGATGGACTGACTCAACGACAAAAGGCCATTGTTGTTTTTTCTGAAGGTGTAAATCGGAATGACCACTAAGGCAACTGTGATTAATATGCCAACCGAGGTTTCAATGAAATTTTTCTCTAAATAGTTGCTTGAAAGAACATATTTTAAGACAGACATTAAAATACTTACCAATCCCAGTAAGAATCCATAACTGATAATCAGACTTTTTGAGGAGTTT
>NZ_JBILQL010000082.1:0-10859 GCF_044373165.1 Flavobacterium sp. | reverse complement strand
ATGCACCGATTTATGGAATAAACACCGGATTTGGTTCGTTGTGCAATGTTAAGATTTCTAATGAGCATTTATCACAGCTTCAAGAAAACCTAGTCAAATCACATGCTTGCGGTACCGGTGAAGAAGTGCCGCAGGAGATAGTAAAGTTAATGTTATTGCTCAAAATTCAATCGTTGAGTTATGGCCATTCGGGTGTGCAATTGCAAACAGTTGAACGTTTGGTAGATTTTTACAATCACGATATTTTACCGGTTATTTATACACAAGGTTCATTAGGCGCAAGTGGTGATTTAGCACCATTAGCTCATTTATCGTTACCGTTGTTAGGAGAAGGAGAAGTGAATTACGACGGATTTCGTCAGCCGGCCAAAAAGGTTTTGGAAAAAATGGGTTGGCAACCGATAGTATTACAGTCGAAAGAAGGTTTGGCTTTATTAAATGGAACTCAGTTTATGAGTGCCTACGGTTGTTATATTTTGTTGAAAGCCATGAAATACTCCTATTTAGCCGATGTAATAGCAGCAGTTTCTTTGGAAGGATTTGACGGTAGAATAGAGCCGTTTAATGAGTTGATTCATTATGTTCGTCCGCACAAAGGACAAATAGTAACGGCCCTTCGAATGACGGAATTGTTAGAAGGCAGTCAGTTGATTAGCCGTCACAAGGAGCATGTTCAAGATCCGTATTCTTTCCGATGTATTCCTCAGGTTCATGGCGCTTCAAAAGACACGATAGACTATGTAAAAAAAGTATTCAAAACCGAAATCAACTCGGTTACCGATAATCCGAACATCTTTAAAAACGAAGATTTGATTATTTCCGGCGGGAATTTCCACGGACAACCTCTGGCATTGGCTTTGGACTTTTTAGGTTTGGCTTTATCTGAATTGGGCAGTATTTCTGAAAGAAGAACTTACCAATTAATATCCGGTTTACGAGGTTTGCCTGCTTTTTTGGTCGACAATCCGGGCTTGAATTCGGGCTTTATGATTCCGCAATATACGGCGGCGAGTATTGCCAGTCAGAACAAACAATTGGCTTCACCGGCAAGTGTGGATAGTATTGTTTCTTCTAACGGGCAAGAAGACCATGTTTCGATGGGCGCGAATGCAGCCACGAAAACACTTCGCATAATGGAAAACTTAGAACGCATCTTGGCCATAGAATTGATGAATGCGTCACAGGCCATTGCCTTCAGAGAGCCTTTGAAGTCCAGTGAGTTTATAGAATCTTTCTTAAAATCTTACCGCTCAGAAGTGCCTTTGGTTAAAGAAGACCGAATTCTGCATTATGACATAGAAAACTCGGTGGCGTTTTTGGAGAGTTTTGCTATTGATTTATAAGAGTAAACTCAACAATCCCAATATAGCCGGAACCGCTTGTACGTAAAAAATTCTTTTGGAAGCGGTTAAGGCGCCGTAAATTCCGGCCACTAGTACACAGCTAAGGAAAAACATAGCAATGTTATGACTCCAATTGACATCGCTAATTAATAACGACCAAGTCAATCCTGCAGCGAGAAAGCCGTTGTACAAACCTTGATTGGCAGCCATGACTTTGGTTTTTTCAAACTGATCCGGCGGAATGGTTTTAAATACTTTGCGTCCGCGTGTTGTCCAGGCGAACATTTCAAGCCATAAAATGTAAATATGCAATACGGCAATGAAACCGATGATGAGTTGAGAGAGAATGTTCATGGTTATTTTTGTTTCAAGTTTCAGATTTCAAATACTGATTTAGTCGTTTTCGTTAATAATGCGTTCAATTCTTTTGTCAGGAACCAACCACATTAGGGCGACTAAAATATAGAGTGCGCCTGAAATCACAACATAATATTTGGTTGAAATTACCGCAATAATATAAATTACTACAGATATTTTTCCTTTAAAGTCTTTACCAATGGCTTTAGAAAGCAACGAATCTTTACCATGGTGCTTCAAAATCACAGTTTGCAAAATAAAATACGCAATGGCATTCATGAGTAAAATAACGCCGTACAACATCATCGGAAAAGGAGCAAAGTGATGCTCTCCAATCCAAGCCGTTGCAAAAGGAATGAGCGATAACCAAAACAACAAATGTAAATTTGCCCATAAAATGTTTCCGTTTACGCGCTTCACGGTATGCATCATATGATGGTGGTTGCTCCAATAAATCCCTACATAAATAAAGCTCAATACATAACTCAGAAATTTATGAAACAACGGAATCACCGCTTCAAAAGTGGTGTCGTTAGGCACTTTAAACTCCAATACCATGATGGTAATGATAATTGCCAATACACCATCACTGAAAGCTTCGAGTCGGTTTTTATTCATGTGTGTTCTGGGTTATAAGTTGTCTGTTATCTGAATATCTGTTGTCTGAAAATCTATCAACTATCGCTTAAAATTCTTCTCAATAGCCTTAATCATTTCTCCGGCAATGTCTTTGTTGGTTGCGCCTTCTATACCTTCAAGTCCGGGAGAAGAGTTTACTTCTAATAATAACGGTCCTTTAGAAGAACGAATGATATCAACACCGGCGACTTTTAAATCCATGGCTTTGGCGGCTTTGATGGCGATTTTCTTTTCATCTGCTGTAGGTTTGATTACGGATGCAGTTCCGCCCATGTGAATGTTGGCTCTGAATTCACCGGCAGCGGCTTCCCGTTGGATAGCAGCTACTACTTTGCCGTCTACCACAAACAAACGCAGATCTTTACCGTTGGCTTCTTTGATAAATTCTTGAACTAAAATATTGGCATTCAAACTTTTGAAAGCATTGATAACCGATTCGGCTGCTTTTTTGGTTTCGGCCAACACAACCCCTTTTCCTTGAGTGCCTTCTAAAAGTTTCACAATCAAAGGTGAACCGCCAACCATTTTAATCAAATCATCGGTATCCAAAGGGGAATTCGCAAATCCGGTTGTTGGAATGTCTACGCCGTGGTGTAATAACAATTGCAGTGAAAACAATTTATCTCGCGATTGCGTAATGGCAGCAGCTGAATTCAAACAAAAAACTTTCATAGCTTCAAATTGACGGGTTAAAGCACAACCGTAAAAAGTAATGCTAGGTCGAATCCTCGGAATAATGGCATCAAAGTTATCCAGTATTTTTCCGCCTCGATAATGAATTTCGGGTTTTACGGCATCGAGTTTCATGTAACATTCCTTGATGTTGAGGAAGTGCATTTCGTGTCCGCGCATTTCACCGGCTTCCATGATGCGTTTATTGCTGTACAATTCGGGATTACTGGCTAAAACACCAATGCGCAACCCAGATTTGTTTGAAATGGCATCTTGGTATAAATCTTTTAAACTTTCGGTAGAGGTTTGTCCCAGTAAATATTTTTGCTCAGGGTCGACCAAAATTCTGCCACTCATGGCTTCTCGACCCAATAACATTCGGAATCCCATTGAATCTCGATTGGTCAGAGTCATCTCAATCACCCAAATATCGTCTCCTATTTTGAGTTGGGTTTGGATAACGTAACGTTGTTCTCTAAAACCACTCGAACTTTTTACTATGCGTTTGTCAATGAGTTTGGCTTCACAATGAATGACCGTTTTGAGGTTGTTTTGAATCGGATTGATATCAAATTTCACCCAGTTTTCCGAATCTTTAACAAACGGAGCGATATTGATGGCATGTAAGGCCGAAGTTTTGGCACCCGAATCTACCCGTGCTTTGATGGCAGGTATACCTAACTCGGGAAAAGAACACCATTCTTCGGAACCTAAGATGATTTTGTTTTGTGGCATTTTATAAAAATTATAAGCCACAAATTACACGAATTCTCACTGATTAATTGGCGTGAATTTGTGCCATTTGTGGCTTTTTTTAAAAGATTAAATTGATCTTATTTTGTTGGCTTTTCCGCTTTTTGAATCGTAATGGTCAACTCTTGAGCTGTTTCGTCTAAATCCATAAAAATTTCATCACCTGAAGCTATTTTCGAAGTGATTATTTCTTCGGCTAAAGCATCTTCAACATATTTTTGAATCGCACGTTTTAACGGACGAGCCCCAAATTGTTTGTCGAAACCTTTATCTGCTATAAAAGCTTTCGCTGTATCGGAAAGGTTCAATTTATAGCCTAACTCTTCTACGCGAGCATACAGTTTTTTCAATTCAATTTCGATGATTAAATCGATGTCGTGTTTCTCTAGAGGATTGAATACAATTACATCGTCAATTCTGTTTAAGAATTCCGGGGCAAAAGTTTTTTTCAAGGCGTTTTCAATCACACTTTTCGAATGTTCATCGGCTTGAGCCACTTTAGCAGAGGTACCAAAACCAACCCCTTGTCCGAAATCTTTTAGCTGACGCGCTCCTACGTTAGACGTCATGATAATGATGGTGTTTTTAAAGTCGATTTTACGTCCCAAACTGTCAGTCAAATAGCCGTCATCTAAAACTTGTAGCATCATGTTGAAAACGTCAGGATGCGCTTTTTCGATTTCGTCTAAAAGGACAACACAGTATGGTTTTCTGCGCACTTTTTCGGTCAATTGTCCACCTTCTTCATAACCCACGTAACCCGGAGGCGCCCCGATTAAACGAGAGATGGCAAATTTTTCCATGTATTCACTCATGTCGATGCGAATTAACGCATCTTCAGAATCAAATAATTCTTTGGCCAATACTTTGGCCAATTGTGTTTTACCCACACCGGTTGATCCTAAAAAGATGAAGGAACCAATAGGGCGATTCGGGTCTTTTAAACCGGCGCGATTGCGTTGGATAGAGCGGGCAATTTTGGTTACAGCTTCATCTTGTCCAATTACTTTGCCTTTGATTAAATCTGGTAAGTGTGCCAATTTATTGCTTTCGGTTTGGGCAATACGATTCACCGGAATACCCGTCATCATGGATACCACATCGGCTACATTGTCTTCGGTTACTCGAATTCTATTGCTTTTGGAATCTTCTTCCCATTGTTCTTGGGCGATGGCTAAATCTTTCTCCAAACGCTTTTCGTCGTCTCGTAATTTGGCCGCTTCTTCGTATTTCTGTTTTTTAACGACAGAGTTTTTTAATTCACGCACTTCTTCCAATTGGCGTTCCAAATCCAAAATTTGTTTAGGCACGTCAATATTGGTAATATGAACCCTGGAACCGGCTTCGTCTAAAGCGTCAATCGCTTTGTCCGGAAGGAAGCGCTCTGACATGTATCGATTAGTTAATTTTACACAAGCTTCGATTGCTTCGTCGGTATAAATTACGTTGTGATGGTCTTCGTATTTGTTTTTGATGTTGTTCAAAATGGTAATGGTTTCCTCTACCGAAGTAGGTTCCACAATTACTTTTTGGAAACGTCTTTCTAACGCACCGTCTTTTTCGATGTATTGTCTGTACTCATCCAAAGTGGTTGCACCGATACATTGGATTTCCCCGCGGGCTAAGGCCGGTTTGAACATATTGGAAGCATCTAACGAACCTGTAGCGCCACCGGCACCGACTATGGTGTGGATTTCATCAATGAATAAAATGATATCGTCGTTTTTCTCCAATTCGTTCATGACCGCTTTCATTCTTTCTTCAAATTGACCGCGGTATTTAGTGCCGGCGACCAATGAGGCCAAGTCAAGTGTTACCACTCTTTTGTTGAATAGAATGCGCGATACTTTCTTTTGAATGATGCGCAAAGCCAAACCTTCGGCTATAGCGGATTTACCAACACCCGGTTCTCCAATCAGCAACGGATTGTTTTTCTTTCTTCGGCTTAGAATTTGAGACACACGCTCAATTTCTTTTTCACGACCCACTACAGGATCGAGTTTGCCTTCTTCCGCCAATTCGGTTAAATCGCGGCCAAAATTATCCAAAACCGGTGTTTTGGATTTTTTATTGGTTTTGTTAGCCGGATTGTTAAAGCTGCCTTCTTTTAGGCTGTCATCCTGACCGGAATCGTCGTTGTAAGATTCGTTTCTCGGCAGGTTATCGTTAAAATCTTCTTCGTTTGGTGTCATGTTTAAGTATTGTTCTTTAACTACGTTGTAGTCTATTTTCAGACGGTGCAGTAGTTTGGTTGTAGGATCGTTTTCGTTTCTGAGAATACAGAGTAGCAGGTGCGCCGTACTGATTGACGAACTCTGAAATACTTTGGCTTCGAGGAAAGTTGTTTTTAAAGCGCGTTCCGCTTGACGGGTCAAGTGAAGGTTTTTCTTTTCGTTACTGATTTCAACATTGGGATTGGCCGGACTTAAGATTTCCACCTTTTTTCTTAAATGATCTAAATCAACCGACAAATTATTCAATATAGTAATTGCTTTACCGTTTCCGTCTCTTAAGATACCAAGCATCAAATGTTCTGTTCCGATAAAGTCATGACCTAATCGCAAAGCTTCTTCTTTGCTGTAGGTGATTACGTCTTTGACTCTTGGTGAAAAATTATCGTCCATAATAGTATATAGTTGCTATTGTAAATTTAGTTATTTGAAGTGATTCAAACAAAAATCATTCCGCCTAAATGTACTGTCAGCTAATTGACAAAAAAAAAGTCAATAATAAAAGCCGTAACAGTAGTATTTTATTAACCAAAAAAAGCGCCTATTTTGTTAATAAATCATTGAAATTTGTACACTAAAATTAGCTTCAAAAGGTATAAATATCCTATATTAGCACGTTTTGAATTTGAACTAATTTTTTTATTAATAATATATAAATATGTCTGACGGAGAAAAGTTAATTCCTATTAACATCGAAGATGAAATGAAATCAGCTTACATCGATTATTCGATGTCTGTAATTGTCTCAAGAGCGCTACCTGACGTGCGTGACGGTTTAAAGCCGGTACACCGAAGAGTGTTATATGGAATGTATGATTTAGGCGTTTTTTCAAACAGAGCGCACAAAAAATCCGCAAGAATTGTTGGGGAAGTTTTGGGTAAATATCACCCACACGGAGATACCTCTGTTTATGATGCCATGGTTCGTATGGCTCAAGAGTGGAGTTTGCGTTATTTATTAATTGACGGTCAAGGTAACTTTGGTTCTGTTGACGGTGATAGTCCGGCAGCGATGCGTTACACCGAAGCCAGAATGAAAAAGATGTCAGAAGACATTATGGCAGATATCGACAAAGAGACAGTGGATTTCCAGTTGAACTTTGACGACACCTTGTATGAGCCGAAAGTAATGCCAACCAGAGTTCCTAATCTTTTAATCAACGGAGCTTCCGGAATTGCTGTTGGTATGGCAACCAATATGCCACCTCACAATTTGACAGAAGTAGTTGATGGTACTTTAGCGTACATCGACAATAATGATATAGAAATTGACGAATTAATCACGCACATCAAAGCACCTGATTTTCCGACAGGTGGTGTCATTTATGGTTATGAAGGTGTTCGTGAAGCCTTTAAAACAGGTCGTGGCAGAATTGTAATACGTGCCAAAGTAAGTTTTGAAGAGGTTAACGGAAGAGAAGCCATTATTGTTTCTGAAATTCCATACCAAGTCAACAAGGCAGAAATGATCAAGAAAACTGCCGATTTGATCAATGAAAAGAAAATCGAAGGGATTTCAAATATCCGTGATGAATCGGATAGAAACGGGATGCGTATTGTTTATGAATTGAAACGAGATGCGGTTCCGAATGTGGTTTTGAATACACTCTATAAATTTACGGCATTACAATCTTCATTCAGTGTGAATAACATTGCTTTGGTTAATGGAAGACCGCAGATGTTGAATGTAAAAGATTTGATTCACTATTTCGTAGAACACCGTCATGATGTTGTCGTTAGAAGAACCCAATTCGAATTGCGCAAAGCAGAAGAAAGAGCACACATCTTAGAAGGTTTAATCATTGCTTCTGATAATATTGATGAAGTAATTGCCTTAATCCGTTCCTCGAAAGACGGTGATGAAGCTCGTGCCAAATTGATAGAGCGTTTTTCGTTATCCGAAATCCAAGCACGTGCCATTGTTGAAATGCGTTTGCGTCAGTTAACCGGTCTGGAACAAGACAAGTTAAGAGCGGAATACGAAGAAATCATGAAGTTGATACAACACTTGAGAGACTTATTGGCCAGTAAGGAGATGAGAATGGCTTTGATTAAAGAAGAATTAATTGAAATCAGAGATAAATACGGAGACGAGCGTCGTTCAACCATTGAATACAGTGGTGGCGATGTAAGTATAGAAGACTTGATAGCCGATGAACAAGTGGTGATTACGATTTCTCACGCCGGTTACATTAAGCGTACCAATTTATCCGAATACAAAACTCAAAATCGTGGTGGCGTCGGACAAAAAAGTGCCGGAACAAGAGACCAAGATTTCTTAGAACATTTGTTTGTGGCGACCAACCACCAATATTTATTGTTCTTTACCCAAAAAGGAAAATGTTTCTGGATGCGTGTTTATGAAATTCCGGAAGGCAGTAAAACCAGTAAAGGGCGAGCGATTCAAAACTTAATCAATATAGAGCAAGACGATAAAGTAAAAGCGTTCATTTGTACTCAAGATTTGAAAGACGAAGAATACATCAACAGTCATTATGTAATTATGGCGACCAAACAAGGGCAAGTGAAAAAAACGCCATTGGAGCAATATTCTCGTCCGCGTCAAAACGGTATCAACGCCATTACCATTAGAGAAGATGATGAACTATTAGAAGCCAAATTAACCAACGGGGAAAGTCAAGTATTAGTGGCAGTAAAATCCGGAAAATTGGTTCGTTTTGAAGAAGAGAAAACCCGTCCGATGGGAAGAACAGCATCGGGTGTTCGCGGTATTACCTTGGCAGATGATAAGGATGAAGTGATTGGTATGGTTTCTGTAAACAAGGAAGATATTAATGACACACAGTTATTGGTAGTTACTGAAAACGGTTACGGAAAAAGAACCAAATTGGTGGATGAAGACGGAGAAGATGTTTACCGTATCACTAACCGAGGTGGAAAAGGAGTTAAAACACTTAACATTACTGAAAAAACCGGTGCTTTAATTTCGATTAATGCCGTTACGGATGAAGATGATTTGATGATCATCAACAAATCCGGATTGACTATTCGCATGGAAGTATCTGATTTAAGAGTGATGGGAAGAGCTACGCAAGGTGTTCGCCTGATTAATATTAAAGGAAACGATTCCATTGCAGCAGTAACAAAAGTAATGAAAGAGGAAGAATCAGAAGAAATAGATACCGATGCAGACAGTAATGATGTGAATGCCGGTGACTCATCTAATGAAACTTCAGAATCAGAAGAATAATTTAAAATAATACCACATGAAAATTAAACACATTGTATTGGCTTCAACTATGATTGTTTCTTTTTCAACTTTTGCTCAAAAAGATGAGTTAAAAGTTTTAAAGAAAATCTATGGCAAAGAGGCACCAAAACCTGACGAAGTAGTAGAGTACAAATCGAATTTGTCAAAATTAGAAAGTTTAGCGACTGAAGAAGCAGATAAAATTGCTGCAGGTTATTATAAATCTATGCTGCCTTTGGTTGAAATTAAATCATTCGGTACCGCAATTACGCCGGCTCAGAAAGCATTAATAGTAACACCTAAGAAAGTTGATGAAATTGAAAAAGGGTTAAATGCGGCACTTGAGTTTGAAAAAAGAACCGGTAAAAAAGTTTACACCGATGATATTTTAGCTAAAATTAATATTTACAAACCGGAGTTGATTAATTACGCCATTGCCCTTGGTGAGCAAAAGCGTGATAAAGATGCTTCTGATGTACTTTATTCTCTTTATAAATTAGACACTAAAGATCATGACAAGCTTTTTTATGCTGCCAGTTTATCGGTAAATGCCAAGGATTATGACACTGCATTGATGTATTACAATGAATTAAAGAAAATAAATTATACCGGTGAAACTACTCTTTTTTATGCTTTTAATAAAACATCAAAACAAGAAGATCCTTTTAACAGTAAAACAGAGAGAGATTTATTTATAAAATCAGGAACTCATGAAAAGCCTAGAGACGAGAAAACACCTTCTAAGCGCGGAGAGATTTTTAAAAATATCGCTTTAATTTTAGTTGAAAAAGGTAGAATTGAAGAAGCAAAATCAGCCGTTAGCGAAGCTCGCATGGCCAATCCTAAGGATACTTCATTAATTTTAACTGAAGCCGATTTGTATTTGAAAGTTAATGATTTTGAAACCTACAGTAAGTTGGTTAATGAAGCGTTAGCAAACGATCCGAATAACGTTGATTTGGTTTATAATCTTGGTGTAGTAGCCGGAAATGCTCAGAAAGTTGCTGACGCGGAGAAATATTACAGAAGAGCATTGGAAATCAATCCAAATTATTTTAATGCTAATTTGAATTTGGCGGAGTTGTACTTAAGATTAGACGAGAAGTTTGTAAATGAAATGAATAAGTTAGGTACTTCAGAAAAAGACAACAAACGTTATGAAGTTTTAAAAGCGGAACGTGAGAAGAACTTTAAAATTCTTTTGCCTTATTTAGAAAAGGCTTATGAATTGCAACCTGATAATGAAGCCGCCAAAAAGACATTAATGAGTGTTTACAATGCATTGGAAATGACTGATAAATATAAAGCTTTAAAAGCCAAAAATTAAATTGACTTAACCATAAAAAAACCATCCAAATCGGATGGTTTTTTTTATTGCTTTATTTTTTGAATATTATAAGTGAATCACTTCTCCGTAAGCATCAGCTACAGCTTCCATAACGGCTTCGCTCATTGTTGGATGCGGATGCACCGCTTTCAATATTTCGTGACCGGTGGTTTCCAATTTACGGGCTACAACAGCTTCTGCTATCATATCGGTTACTCCCGCGCCAATCATATGACAACCCAACCATTCACCGTATTTGGCATCAAAAATTACTTTAACAAATCCATCCGGAGTTCCGGCAGCTTTCGCTTTTCCTGAAGCTGTAA
>NZ_JBILQL010000012.1:0-41298 GCF_044373165.1 Flavobacterium sp. | reverse complement strand
GTTAAACAATTTTTATGCCAAACTATTCATTATGAGTAAGAACTTAACAAAGAGAGCAGAGGACTATTCCAAATGGTATAACGAGCTGGTAGTTAAGGCTGATTTAGCCGAAAATTCAGGCGTTAGAGGTTGCATGGTGATTAAACCATACGGCTATGCAATTTGGGAGAAGATGCAAGCAGAATTGGATCGTATGTTCAAAGAAACAGGTCACAGTAACGCCTATTTTCCTCTTTTTGTTCCCAAAAGCATGTTTGAAGCCGAAGAGAAAAACGCTGAAGGTTTCGCTAAAGAATGTGCTATAGTGACTCATTATCGATTAAAAAATGATGAAAGCCGTCCGGGTAAGTTAATGGTTGATCCTAATGCTAAACTGGAAGAAGAGCTTATTGTTCGTCCTACCAGTGAAGCTATTATTTGGTCAACCTATAAAAATTGGGTTCAATCCTACCGAGATTTACCACTATTGATTAACCAATGGGCTAATGTTGTGCGTTGGGAGATGCGTACCCGATTGTTTTTAAGAACCGCTGAGTTTTTGTGGCAAGAAGGGCATACGGCTCACGCTACTAAATCTGAAGCCATTGAAGAGTCTGAAAAAATGATGCATGTTTATGCTGATTTTGCAGAGAATTTTATGGCCATCCCTGTAATCAAGGGATTGAAAACAGAATCCGAGCGTTTTGCCGGAGCGGAAGAAACGTACTGCATCGAAGCCTTAATGCAGGATGGTAAAGCCTTGCAAGCCGGAACTTCTCACTTTTTAGGGCAAAATTTCGCCAAAGCTTTTGATGTGAAGTTTGCCAGCAAAGAAGGGAAGTTAGAGCATGTTTGGGGTACTTCTTGGGGAGTGTCAACCAGACTCATGGGAGCTTTAGTCATGACGCATTCTGATGATAATGGTTTGGTGTTGCCTCCTAATTTAGCACCTATTCAAGTAGTAGTAGTGCCGATATTTAAAACTGAGGAACAATGTGAGGCTATAAAAACACTAGTTGATGATTTGACCCAATCACTTAAAAAACTAAATGTTTCCGTTAAATTTGATACCAGAGATACTTTGTCGCCTGGTTTTAAGTTTAATGAATGGGAATTAAAAGGTGTTCCGGTTCGAATTGCCATTGGTCCTAAAGACTTAGAAAACCAAACTTTCGAAGTGGCAAGAAGAGATAATCTGACCAAAGAAGTTATTCCAACTGAAGGTGCCGCAACTTACATTGCTGAATTGTTATCTCAAATTCAAAATGATTTGTTTGAAAAAGCTTTATCTTATCGAAATGAACACATTACAGAGGTTAATACTTTTGAAGAGTTTAAAGATTTTTTAGAGCATAAAACCGGATTTATTTCGGCACATTGGGATGGAACCCCTGAAACAGAAGAAAAAATTAAAGATTTAACCAAAGCAACCATTCGTTGTATCCCTTTAGACAGAAAACCAGAAGAAGGAACATGTGTTTTCTCCGGAGGCAAATCAGCTGGCAGAGTGTTGTTTGCGAAAGCGTACTAATAAAAAAGATAAAAAAAATAGTTGCAGCCTTGCGGGATTAAAAAATAGTTGTATTTTTGCCACCGCAATTTTAAGCAAAGATGGCCCGTTCGTCTATCGGTTAGGACGCCAGGTTTTCATCCTGGTAAGAGGGGTTCGATTCCCCTACGGGCTACAATTTTTATCTTAGGCTTAATGGCCCGTTCGTCTATCGGTTAGGACGCCAGGTTTTCATCCTGGTAAGAGGGGTTCGATTCCCCTACGGGCTACAAAATTAGTTGTAAATTAGTTTTATAAAACAATTGTTTAGTGTCTCAAACGAATGTTTTATTAGTTAAAACCAAAGTGATTATTTATTAATTGTGGGAGGTTTTTCTTTTTTAACTAATAGTTTATAAATTATTACAATTAAATTAAAAAGAAATGGCAAATCATAAGTCCGCTTTAAAAAGAATCAGAAGCAACGAAAAGAAAAGAGTGTTGAACAGATACCAACACAAAACCACTCGTAATGCAATTAAAGCATTAAGAATGGCTACTGATAAGTCTGATGCTTCTGCAAAATTGTCTGTCGTAATTTCAATGATCGACAAGTTAGCTAAAAAGAATATCATTCATGATAATAAGGCTTCAAACCTTAAATCTAAATTAACTAAGCATGTAGCTAAGTTATAATCAGGAAGGTTATCAATTAAAAAAGCACCCAATCGGGTGCTTTTTTTATTTACTGTAATTTATTCTTTTTGTTTGAGCCCTTCTATCATTTCTTTGGTGATAGGTTTTGAAAGGAAATCAACTACCATGGGGTAATTTTTAGTCTTCTCTACATCTTGTGGGTCAATGGTTGAGGACAGAACAATAAATTTCGCCTCAGGGAAAGTTTCATGGTATCTCTCTTCTAAATAGTGGTCTAAAAATTCCCAACCATTCATTATAGGCATGTTTAAGTCTAAAAGTACTAAGCGTGGATAAGTCATGTCTGATTGCTGGGCTAATTCTTTAAAAAAAAGAATCGCTTCCTCACCATTGGTAGCCGTTAGTATTTCTTTGGCAAAGGAGGCGCGCTCAATCACTTTTTTACAAAGCATTAAGGTAATAGCATCGTCATCAACACAATAAATCTTATCTAACATATTTTTAGCTATTTTTAAATACGATTATAAAGGTAGTGCCTTTGCCTACCGTACTTTCTACATTTATGGTGCCACCCATGGCTTCCACTTGGGATTTGACCAAATACAAACCTAAGCCTTTACTGTCAGGATGATTGTGGAACCTTTGGTATAACCCGAATATTTTGTCTCGGTTTCGTACTAAGTCAATACCGATTCCGTTGTCTTTAAAGGTTAATATCAAATCATTATCTACTACTTTAGAAGAGATGGTAACTCGCAGCTGCTTGTTTTCAGAGCGATATTTAATGGCATTCGTGAGTAAATTCAAGAAGATGCTTTCCAAATAAGATTTGTTAATGTTTAAAATAGACACTTCTTCCAAATCAATTTTAAGGATAGGTTTGTGAAGTCCGATTAAGAAACTCAATTGGTTAAATACGTTTTCAAATATTTCCTTAATCAGTACTTTTTCTTTTTGAATGGACGGATTGTCTTTTATGATCACCACCTTCACCAAATCATTAATGGTCTCATTTAGCAAATGGGTTGACTTTGAAAAACCGGTGATGATTTCTTTTAATTCCGGATCTTCAATGGTCATGTCTTCTACTAAATTCAACAAACCGGTTAGGTTGGATAATGGCGCCCTTAAATTGTGTGATGTAATATAGGAGAACTGTTTCAAATCTTTGTTGTTTTGTGTCAACTCCCTAATCAACTGTTCTCTTTCCTTTTCCTTATTCTTTTCTTCGGTTACATCTCTTTGAATCGATATCCAGTGAGAATGTTCTCCGTCTTTGTTGGTTACCGGTATCATCGAAAAGTTATTCCAAAATTCTTCCCCGTTTTTTTTGTAATTAATGGTTTCAACGAAGCATTCTTTATAGTCTTGAATAGCAGTCTTCAACTTGTCGAATTCGAGTATGTCTGATTTTGGTCCGATGAACATTATAGGCGATTTCCCTATTACATCCTCAGCCGTATAGCCGGTCATATCGGTGAAAGCGGAATTCACAAATATAATGTTGGGAATCACCTCTTTTGAGGTGTCGATATCCGTAATCATTACCGCATCTTTGGTTTGGGTAATCACCGTTTCTAATAACCTAAGTCGTTGTTCTTCCTCTTTTTGCTTAGTAACGTCCTGTATGGCTCCAATCATTCTGATGGGTTTGCCTTCTTTGTCTTTTACTAAAAAACCCCTGTCAAAAACATATTTGTAACTTCCGTCAGCACATTGAAAACGGTACTCGTCTTGCCATTTTTCGGTTTTTTGCTCTAAAAAGGAATACAATTTAACCGACATCTTCAAACTGTCCTCCGGATGAATGCGTTCAAACCACCAATTTGACGTTTTCCCTACATCTTCCTTCTTATACCCAAAAATTCCCTGAATCCCTTTGTTCCATATAAAACTATCGTCTTCAATTTTCCAATCCCAAATGGTGTCACTCGTTGCTTTGGCTACAATATCATAACGCTCATTGGATTCTAAAATCTCATTATTGGTTAACTTCAATTTTTCAAAAACAGATTTGTTGTTTTGTTCATTGTGATGAAGAATCAACTTCAAAATCAAACCCGAGATTACAATAAAGAATAAATCTCTTATGTAGAAGTATAAAGAAGTATGCTCCGGGGAGTTTTTGATATAATCTAGAAAAAATTGATGACCAATAAAGGCCACAAACATTAAAATAAGGACGTAAGTTAATGTAATTTTATTCGAATTATTTTTCATTACTTCAAATATATAGATTTTCAATTTAGTTTTAAAATTTGATGGAAAACTTATCAAGGTTTTTATAAACTTTTGATCCTATTTTAAGAAACAGTAAACTAATGCCCTTATCGTTTTTTATCTGAAAATAAAGTGTACCTTTGCACCCACAAAAAAGCACACATGGAATCTATCAGAAACATTGCAATTATTGCGCACGTTGACCACGGTAAAACCACTTTGGTTGATAAAATTATGTACCACTGTCAATTATTTCGCGAAAATGAAAATACGGGCGACTTAATTCTAGACAACAACGACTTAGAGCGAGAAAGAGGAATTAC
This sequence comes from Flavobacterium sp., assembly GCF_044373165.1. GTDB lineage: Bacteria > Bacteroidota > Bacteroidia > Flavobacteriales > Flavobacteriaceae > Flavobacterium. Next base: position 36,630 of record NZ_JBILQL010000012.1, on the reverse strand, counting down.
CATTACCTCAAAGAATGTTTCTGTAGTTTACAAAGGCACTAAAATTAACATTATTGATACTCCGGGCCACGCCGATTTCGGTGGTGAAGTAGAGCGTGTCTTAAACATGGCCGATGGCGTTTGTTTATTGGTAGATGCTTTCGAAGGACCTATGCCGCAAACCCGTTTTGTATTGCAAAAAGCCATCGACTTAGGATTAAAACCTTGTGTGGTAATCAATAAAGTAGACAAAGAAAATTGTACTCCGGAAGAAGTGCACGAAAAAGTATTCGATTTAATGTTCGAATTAGGCGCCGAAGAGTGGCAGTTGGATTTCCCAACCGTTTACGGTTCTGCCAAAAACAACTGGATGTCGGATCATTGGGAAAATGTTACCACTAACATCGAACCGCTTTTGGATATGGTGGTGGAACACGTTCCGGCTCCAAAAGTATCTGAAGGTACACCTCAAATGTTAATCACCTCTTTAGACTTCTCTTCTTTCACCGGTCGTATTGCCATCGGTCGTTTGGAAAGAGGCGTTTTAAAAGAAAATATGCCTATCTCTTTGGTGAAAAGAGATGGTAAAGTATTCAAATCAAGAATCAAAGAACTACATACTTTTGAAGGTCTTGGCCGTAAAAAAGTGGAAAGCGTTATAGCAGGTGATATCTGTGCTATCGTTGGAGTAGAAGGTTTCGAAATTGGAGATACTATAGCCGACTTCGAAAATCCGGAAGCTTTGCAAACCATCGCTATCGATGAACCAACGATGAGTATGTTATTTACCATAAACGATTCACCTTTCTTTGGGAAAGAAGGAAAATTTGTAACCTCGCGTCACATCAAAGATCGTTTGGCCAAAGAATTGGAAAAAAACTTAGCCCTAAGGGTAGCCGATACCGATTCTGCCGATAAATTCATGGTGTTCGGTCGAGGCGTTCTCCACTTATCAGTTTTAATCGAAACCATGAGAAGAGAAGGATATGAATTGCAAATCGGGCAACCGCAAGTAATCATCAAAGAAATCGACGGTGTTAAATGTGAGCCAATCGAAGAATTGACCATCGACTTACCGGAACACGTTTCCGGAAGAGCGGTTGAGTTCGTTTCTGTTCGTAAAGGGGAAATGCTTTCAATGGAAGGTAAAGGCGAGCGTATGATTATCAAATTCAACATTCCGTCAAGAGGAATCATCGGTTTGAGAAATCAATTATTGACCGCTACTGCCGGAGAAGCCATCATGGCACACCGTTTTATCGGTTACGAACCATTCAAAGGAGAAATTGCCGGGCGTATCAACGGTTCGTTAATCTCTATGGAAAACGGTAAAGCGATTCCATACTCAATCAACAAATTACAAGACAGAGGTAAGTTTTTCGTTGATCCTAACGAAGACATCTACGAAGGTCAGGTGGTTGGAGAAAACTCTCGTGGCGATGATATGACGATAAATATCACCAAAACCAAACAGTTAACCAACTTCCGTTCTGCCGGTGCCGACGATAAAAACAAAATCGTTCCGGCCATCAAGTTCTCTTTGGAGGAAGCCTTGGAATACATTCAAAAAGATGAGTATGTAGAGGTTACGCCTAAGTCATTGCGTTTGCGTAAAATTTACTTGAATGAAAACGACAGAAAACGTTTTAAACTATAAGTTTAGAATCACCATAAAAAGAAACCCATTCACAATTGAATGGGTTTTTTGTTTTCTTGAAGCTAATCCGGCTATCCGTTGCAATCTTTTTTGTGTCACCCTGAGCGTCCCGAAGTTTCGGGAAAGGACTTTTATGCTTACAAAAAAGGATTTCCACTACTATCCGGGCTAGAGATTCTGATTTTCTAATTTACTTTTCTTGAAAATTGAAAATATGTTATTGCCGAATGTCCACAGGAAATTCTCCTCTTAATCAAATGGGCTAGGTTTATTTTTTCAGCAGGAATTCCATCGGAATAGACAATCTTTCCGCCCAAGCTTCTTCAGAATGATTTTTTCCCGGAAAGAATTTGGTTTGCCAATTGTCTGAAGTAAATCCTTTTTCAACCATAACGCTGTCAGCCATTTTCTGCAACGGCGGATACAAGGCGTCTAAGGTTTGGTCGCCGTAATCAAAGTAAATTCGGTTAGACTTTGGATTAGGCAGTTTTTTTCTCATGTACGCATAAAAAGCGTCCGGAATCGGATTGTTTTCCACTGCAAAAATACCCGGCCAATGGGTCGAAATACAAGCCGCAGCACCAAAAACTTCAGGATATTCACATATCGCATACAACGAAATCAAGCCGCCCATACTCGAGCCCGCAATAAAGGTGTTGTCTTTGTCTTTGGCTGTGGAAAATCTTTTGTCGATAAATGGCTTTAATTCGGATACCAAAAACTTCAAATACAAATCGGAGTAAGGGTTAAAGCTTTCCTTTGTTCTACCGGCTTTTTGGAGTTGGGCTGTAATAGTATCTTTTTGTACCGCAGTCAAACTCTCATAAGGCTTTTGCGGAAAATATTCAGGATGCCTTTTTGCCGCAATATTCCAAATACCAACTACTATAAACTTTTTGACTTTACCATCTGCATTCAGTTTACCGGCTACTTCGTCTACTTCCCAGGCTTGTTTGTTCCAAGTAGTAGTGGCATCAAAAAGCATTTGGCCATCGTGCATGTAAATTACGGCGTATTTTTCAGTGGTGTTGTAGCCTTTCGGTAACCAAACATCAACATTTCGACCCTCAACAAACTCCGAATAAAAATTTTCAAAACGCTGTACAAAACCACTGGTCACTTTGATGTCTTGTGCTTGGAGTAAACTTTGGGTAAGCATCAATAAAAGGCAAAAGGTGGTTTTCATAATTTATCGTTTTAAAGTAAAATGTCCTTTAGCACTTCGGCCATCTTCAAATTGAATCGAATACCAATAATCGTCTCCCGGCATTGGTCTTCCGTTGTAAGTTCCATCCCATCCAATTTCAGTGGTACTGAGTTGTTTCAGCAGTTTGCCGTAACGGTCAAAAATATAAATTATCGAACGGAAATTATAAAGTGCGCTGACACCTTTCACATTCCAAAAATCGTGAAATCCGTCGCCGTTTGGCGTAAAGTACTTAGGAATTCCCAATACCGGAACTACAATTGGTCCTAAAACACCACAACCGTTTTTATCTCTAACATAGAGTGTGTGGAAACCAATTTGTACATTGGTAAAGAAACCGGTATCACGGTAGGGTCCGCCGGCATCATCTAATGCAAATTCATATACTCCTGAACCATTAACTGTAATAGCAATAGAATTAATATCTTGTAAGTCTTCAATATTGATATTTTGAATACTGGCAATTTCCGAACCAAGAACAGTAATGGTTCTGGTTTTAGAACATCCGGCACTGTTAGTTACTACAACGCTATATACACCGGGAGTGTTGACTGTAATAGTATAATTAATTTGTCCCGCCATAATGGTATTGTTTTCATACCATTGGTAAGTGTAAGCCGCCGGTGAGCTGTTGTCCAATAGCCCTGCATTTAACAAAGCCTCGGTTGACGGTAAACAAATGATAACCGTTTCTTCCTGATCGATTTTCGGCGTCGGATTTACTGTAAAAGGAATTATCGTTTGAGCCGTACAACTTGTATTGATAGGATTCTCAACTATTACGGTTACATTTTGAGTACTAGTTCTGAACGGATTTGGAAGTTGGTTCGGAATATTACTCGGAATTAAAACATTATTTTCATCATAATAATATACATTCATCCCGGTTTGTGTACCTAAAATTTGGCCTAAAATACCTGAAGTGTCAAAATTATAAAGACCATTCTGATTGATCGGAATAAATTCGTCATCGCAAACAATCACGTCATTCAGGTCAACTGCAAAGGCTTGCGGTAAATCATCCACTATAAATTGCAGTTGTACTTCATCATAACAAGGTTGACCACCCGTTTGAGTAGTATTGTTGCTGACTCTAATAGTTATGGTTTCCGAACCATTCACAAAGTACGGATTGGTAAACGGCACAATTTGAGAACCGTCTGCTCGGTAATATTTTACATTTACACCGGTTTGCCCGTTCAAAACCGTTGTAGCAAAAGTGGAAGTGTCAAAACCAAAAATGCCATCGTGGTCATCATCGCAAGCCCGAATTAAATTAGCGGCATTTATCGGATTTGCTATTGGTGTTGATTCTACAACCACATTGAAAGTCCTAAAACCAAAGCAAGAGTTGTCTAAAGTACTGTCGACACGGACCCAAATGGTTTGCAAGTTAGGAAAACCTATATTTCGGTAGTTAGCGATATTGGTTATGGCTAATGAGTTTCCGTTGGCATCAGTCTCGGCTAAGAAATCGGCTTCGGTTTTGTAAAATTTGATGCTCACATTTGTTGGCAAAATAGCTGCCAAACTGTTTTGAATAGCAGTGAAATTGAATGGTCCCGAGATTCCGTCGTAATCGTCATTAATTGCATCCAAATAGTCATCGCACAAATATTGATTCGGAATGATAAAGTTTGGTGGAATTTGGGTAACCGAAACCACCAAATCAATTCGGGCAACCCGATAACAACCATCGCTGTTTTCTACTCGGGCATAAACACTGCCGGTTCCCGAAGTGTAGGCGATAGGGTTGGTTATTTGTGCTGTTGCAATCTCATTTTCTGCCGCGTTTAATGAGGTAAAATAGGTGAAAGTTTCATTCAGGTAATTCCCTGAAATCACATCGTTTTTTTGGGTTAGGTTGAAAATCGAAATACCATCAGTATCGTTGTCACACTGTTTCAATGATATCGGAGTGGTTACTACCGGTAAAGCATAAGTTGTTAGTGTTGCCGAATCGGAATACAAGCCACAACTGTTGCCGTTTTTATTTAAAAAAACGCGGTATTGGTAACCCGCCATAGCCGGTGTAACATTAGCTACTGTTAATGCCACTGTAGTTGTTCCGGAATAGTTGGCATTGTTGGTTAAATTTGTCCAAGTCAAACCATTGTCAGTGGAAAGTTGCCACAAATAACTGTTAACCGTTACCGAGGTAAGTGTAAATACCGCTGATTGTAATTCACAAGTAGCCACGTCTTGTGGTTGTGCCGAAATGGTAATCGGAGCTGCGATTGTATAATTTCCGTTCGGAATACCATAACCGCTACTGTTTAAAACTAAACCTTCACCGATAATAGTGACAGGCATGTCGCCCAGAATTCCATCGTTGTTTTCATCAGTAAAGCCGGCTTCTGTAACATCAAAACAACCATCATTGTCACTATCGGATTCTAGGTAATTAAAAATTCCGTCTCCATCAGTGTCTGTGATACTGTAATTGATTATGCCACTGTCGGGATTTGTTTCCAAATTGTTAGCAATACCATTACTGCCAACCGGATTTACTGTGATTCCATTGGTATTGGTGCTGTTACCCGGACTACCGGATTCTATGATGTCAAAAATTCCGTCGTTGTCACTATCAACATCTAAATAATTCGGAAAACCATCATTGTCTTGATCATCGGGTGTTATACCGGTGCCAAATAGGTCGTCTATACCATCGCCATTAGCATCAACTCCTGATAAGACCGTGTAATTTTCTCCTTGTGATTCCACCATATCTGGTATAGTATCATTGTCACTGTCAAAATCATATTGGTCCGGCACACCATCGTTATCAGAATCTTTAGGTACACAATTGGCAATCAACCTCATTGCTGCTCTACTGGTGTTCGTGTCGACTAAATTGATATTTGTTATTGTAATGGCGTTGATTAAGTTTCCTTTGATAGAAAACGTACCTGTCCCGGGAAGCAAAGCAATAGTGTTGTTTAAACGGAATCGGATTTCAAAAGAAGAGTACTCGCTGACACCGCTTTCAAAAATTCCGTCGTAATTGGTATCAATTAAGATTTGATTGTCAGGATTTAAAACAGTAAGGGTTTTGTTAATCGGACATTTGATCCTAAACTCGGTTGAAGCACTGAAATAGTCGTTGTTATCCGCTACAGAGGCATATTCTAATGCCAAACTGATTGGATTGTTGAAGGTGGCGGTATAACTAACACCGTTGTTTTTTCCGGTCGCTGCTTCCGTAACAAAATTACCTGAATTGTCACCTACAATTGGTGTCGTTGAAGGTGTTCCTGTGCCCGTGAAATTGATACTTCCAATAAAAGAATTAATGTAATTATCCACAAAAACACTACCCAACGTGGTATTGGTTAAATTGACTCCCAAATCACCATAAGATTCGTTACAATTAGTTATACCGTCGTTGTCGTTATCCGCATCAATGTTATTATTGACTCCGTCATTTTCATCATCCGAAGGGCAGGAACTAACCGGTATTTCTGTTGAATTGATGGGTAATGTACAGCTCGAAATAGTAGCTGAAACATAATAGTATCCTGGACCTAAAGCAGAAGGGGTGTAACTGCTGTTGGTTGCGCCACTGATAGGATTTCCGTTAAAATACCATTGAAAAGTATCAAACGGACTCAGGGTATTTACTGAAAGTACTGTATTTGGAATACAACTTTGCTGGTTAACATCCAGTTGGGTAAAAGATATTTCAGGTTCAAAAGTAAATCCCGAATAGAAACCGCCAAAAGTAGCTGCGCCACTGGTTCCGTAAGCAGCCAAATACAATTCTTCAGTAGAATATACAGAAACATTACCTGTTAATCCTGTGATGACATAGGTTTCATAATCATCATTTCCTTGTACAGGAGTTGGTCCGTTAACAGTAGCAATTCCGCTTAAACTGCTTAGGGTATAGGGTACGTTGTCAATTAAAAATGTAAGAGTTGCACCAACTTTAGTGACTAAAGTGACTCTTCCCGTAAATTGTCGTGTCCCTACAAAGTTTATCGCCGGAATATTATCGATGATTCTTGGCGTTTGACAGCTTAAAGGCGGAACAAAGAATAGTTCTTGATTGCGCTGGTCTACAGCACTATTGTCTCCAATACTCTGATAAGCGAATACTTTTTGACTGGTTCGCAAGTACAAATTTCCTGAAGCATTAAAGTTGGAGCCGTCTAGAACAAGATAATCCCCTGCATTGATGGTGAAATTAGGCGTGGTTGAACCCGATAAAAAGACCTCAGTATTATCAACATCTGCCACTAATAAAACCGTCTCAACAGCATTCACTCCCGTACTCTTAATGAAAATAAATTCTGTATTACTTATTCTTTCCAAGGGAACAATTTGGTCAAAACCCAAATCAAGATTTCCTTGTGCATTGCTTCCGCCAAAGGAACCACAATTCAAGGCAATTGGCTTGTCAGAAGTCACCAAGGCACCAATAAGACCGGCACGATTGGGATTGTGCGGTCCTTGAACACTCATTACATAACTTTCTCCGCTGTTCAACACAATACTGAAAGGAGTGTCACCGTTACTGCTGTTGACAGGTTGTATTCCGGTACCAAAGTCACTGAAGTTAATTGTGGTATTGTTTTCGGTGGCTAAGACGGAAACAAAAGTGTTGTGTATGTTAACATAATTTCCAACTTGCAAGTTGGTTAAAGCACCTATCCTGAAATGATTTCCTAAAGAAGCTTTTCCTTTTGAAACTAATTGTCCCGCTTGATTTCCGTCGCCTGCTGTTACTCTGGCAGAAACGTAAATTAGGTCATCTGCTTCAACAATATAGCCTTTGTTTGAAAATATTTGGTTGGAGGAACCCGCATCTACATGGAGTTGTGTATTGTTTCCAAAACCTACGTAATAAATAAAAGGATTATTTCTGGAAACTGTTCCGTTGATGATATTTCCTCCTAATTCAATAATTCTGAAATTGATCGGATTAACATTAGGTGTTGAGATGTATAAATACTGGTCTTCTGAGATTACTGCACTCGAACCGGATAAAGGCGGTATGTAATGTGTTTTACTAAATTGTGAGAAACAATTTGAAGTGAAAAATGCGATAAGGAATAAAAAAAATAACTTCTTTTTCATTCGCTAAAATTAGGAAATAAAAAAGAAAACATAAAACGAACTGCTCTATTTATGTTTTCTTTAAGAATTGATTTTAGGCAAGCCAAATCTACGCTGACTTGCCTAGTATTGTGATTGATGATCGAATTATAAATCTCTTTTTTCGATGATTTTATAAGAGGAATAAATAAAAATGGCCGACCAAACTAAAACGACGGCAACTGAGGTGTAGGGCACATCATAATTTCTCATGTCTTCCACTCCAAGTTGGCTTCCAATGGTTCTAACAGCATTCAACTTTGTAAAGGGTTGAGGCACCAAACTCCACATAGACATCAATGGGAAATAATCGTATATTTTATCTACTAATGCGCTGTTTTTAAGGTTGTTGTAGGCAATGGCATAGGAAATCATTTCAAAAATAAACCACATAAACAAAAAGCCCAGAGCAAAAGCGGAACGTTTTATCAAAACTCCTATAAAAAGGCAGAAGGAAAAGAATCCTACTAATTTTATAAAGTAAGCGAACAAATAGTCCATGCGGGAGAAAATAATTCCAATTTCATCAAATGAAGAAAAAATCAATCCCAAGATTAAAGAAACAATAAAAACAAATAAGGTTGAAATGGCAGCAAACAAAACAATAGTATAAACCTTTGAAATGATAAATTCCTTCTTACTCATTCCGTCTATCAGGTTTTGTTTTAAGGTGCCGTAACTGTATTCATTAGCCATCATCGAAACAATAATAACCGCAAGGAAAATTTTAAGGAATGCTGCAATAAAAGAGTTAAAATGCCATATAAAAGGAAAATCAAAAATTCCTTGGTCAGCCAATCTGATGGGTATAGGCCCGATATCAAATTTAATGGAGGCGATAAACGATAAAAATGTAAGTAATATAAAATAGGTGATGGTAAGGATTCTACTAGCTTTATTTTTCCAGATTTTTTGTAATTCTATGGATAAAAGTCTTTTCATTGTCTTGATCTTGTTATTTTGTTAAGGCTAAAAATTGTTCTTCCAAGCTTAGTTTTTTCAGTACCAAATGGTTCAAGTAAATGTTATTTTCGAAACAGTATTTGTTCAAAACAGCCGGTTCAATCAGGCTTTTAAAATGAGCCACTATTTTACCTTCTACTTCCGATGTTTTTTCAATTTCCGGATGTTTTAGCAAAATTTCTGAAAGCTTTTTCATGTCATCAGCCTGAAGTTCAAAGTGGCCTTCATTTGCAATCATTCCGTTGACAGTTCCATTGTACAAAATTTCACCATAACGCAATACCAAAACATGACTACATACTTTTTCTACTTCATCCAAAAGGTGAGAAGCCAAAAGTATGGTGGTGCCTTGAGAAGCAATTAACTTAATAATGTCACGAATTTGGTGAATTCCTTGTGGGTCGAGTCCGTTGGTTGGCTCGTCTAAAATTAATATTTCAGGATCATTCAAAAGTGCTGAAGCAATAGCCAAGCGTTGTTTCATTCCTAATGAAAAGGTTTTGAACTTGCTGTCTTTTCGATCGGTCAGTCCAACTATCTCTAACTTTTCCTGAATTTTTTCGTAATTGATGCCTTTAATTTTACAAACCAACTCCAAGTTTTCTTTGGCGGTCATATAAGGATAAAAATTAGGACGTTCAATAATGGCGCCTACTTTTTTCAAAGCGTCGTGGGTAAGCATAGTACCATCGAACCAATGGTATTCACCCGAGGTTTTGTTTACTACATTTAAAACAATACCTAAAGTTGTTGATTTTCCGCTGCCGTTAGGTCCAAGAATACCATAGACATTGCCTTTTTGAATTTCGAGTGAAACGTTATTTACCGCATGGATTTTGCCGTAACGTTTGTGAAGATTTTTAATGGATAAAATGGTCGATTCCAATGGTCAGTTTTTTAATTCAAAAGTATGACGAATGAAATCTATTTTTGTTACTGTTCTTTTTTTTGAAAATAAAACCTACTGAGGAATTGTTTTTTAAGATTCAAATAAAACAAGGTTTCGTTAATGTCTTTCAGTCTTGTGGTTAGTGTAATTTTATTCCCTCTGGAGTCGTTGGTTGCCTGAGTTCTGCAGACAGTACATTCGAATTCACTGAAATGCAAATTGATTTTTTTTGTTTCCACATATTGATGTCCGAGTAGGGAACAGCGATAATTTTTTTTCACCATTCCTTGAGTCAAGTAAATGTTTTTCATAGGATAGGATTTTAATGCGTTGTACTTTACCTATACAGTATTGTCAAATCTAAGAGACTTGATTAGTATAAACTTATTATTTTGTCGTTGATAAGCAAAAAATAATCGACAAAATACAGATAATCAACACTTTATTAAAAAATAAACTTACAAAAAACGGGAAGGTGTTATTTATTTGTAAGGTACTATAACCGGTTGTCCGATTTGAAAATCAGGAAGTGCTAAGTCGTTGTTTTTGAAAGAATTGGTTCTGAAAAGATTTTCGCCTTCAAAAGGAATGGAAGGATAGTAGGATAGCGATATTTGAAAACTGTTAAAAACCAAGTAATCGTTATTAATCAGTACGCCAATACTAAACTTAGAATAGAGTGTTTTGTCTAAAAACCGATTATCTTCATCGCCTAAAAATCCGAATGTCATATTGTAAAAAGGGCTAAAGTGAAAGCCGTGCCAATTGCCCGGAGCATAAGTTTGCGTTTGAAAAGCTACCGATAGTTTTCTTGTTCCGTTGATCAAAGGATTGTTGAATCCGGCAATTCCGTTGTCGTCAGAAATAATCAACCGGTCTTTGATAATGGGCGCGCGATGGTTTCCGATAACCATAGTAGGCTTAATGAATTGACGGAGTTTCCAATTGCCGACGTTGAGTAAATTGGTAAAGTAATTGCCTTCAATTCTAAAAGTAGTTTCTTCAGAGCAACCGTTGTTAAAAAAACTTCCCCATTCGATATTGGTACTTAAATAACCGAATGAAAAATAATCGCCATAGGCAAATCGACCGCCAAAATAACTTCTCTTGATATTGTTTTTTTCTTGAAATCCTCCGGTAATCGAGTAAACTTGACCATAGGGTATGTCTTCAATAATCCCGAAATTAAATAAGTATTTGTCTTCTGCAAATTTCCGAGTATTCAAACCTATTGTAGCCAAATACAATTTTTCATTGGCAAAAAATCGGCTTGGGTCGTAGATTAAATCCGGGGTTTGCAGGAATCTTACATTTTTAAATCCCAGTGTAGTTACTAAGTTGGTTGTTCTAGAATCTTCGTTTTTTCCCTTAAATATTTTAAATGAATGTCCGAACCAATATTCTTGAGCATCTGATTTGAAGTTTTGATTGTTGAAAATACCGCTGTTGTTGGGCAAAGAATCAATAAAAAAGCGCTTTTCAAAAAACATACCGCCGGCCAATCGTGTTAATGGTGAGAAAAACTGTCGCTCTATTCGGGCGTTTTTGGTGGTGTAATTGTTTAGCGAATTCTCATAAGTTAACGAAGTATTTATAAACGTATTCTTGATGTTGTTTATAGAATACCTGCCTAAATAGGCGTCTCTACCGGTTTCAAAACGCCTGGTATATTCGTTGCGAAATTCGTGTCCTAAACCTAAGAAGTTTCGTTCTGTTAGTTCAAAGTTACCCTGTGAAGTTGATAACGCACCATTTGGAATCAAACTCCATGTATCTAAAACCCGTATCGAAATGTCTACCGAATCACGACTTCCCGGTATTTCAACCGGCTTGATAACAACGCTTCGGGTATACCGTTGTCTTCTAATTAAACGTTCAGATTCTTTGACAATCAAAGAATCTAAAGGGTCATTTTTTTTGAAAAGGAGTAGGTTGCGAATCGTCCAGCTTTTTGATTTGATGTGCAAACTGTTGCCAAATTTCTCAAAACCTTTTTCGGGTTGGTCTTTGAAATTTTCTGCAGAATAACCAAAAGGATCTAAGGTTTCTATGGTAATGCTTCGGATGATTTTACCTTCGTTGCGGTCAAATGATTTTTTGATTAAAAAACGCCTTCTTTTGGCACCGCTGGTTGATTTTGTTTGTCGGTTGGATTTGAATAATAACCTGTATATAAAACGATTAAACTTACTTTTCTTGGAGTAGTTTTCAATTTTTTTATACACTTGGGTTGAATCGTTACCGCTGTTAACCTCTTTTTGCTGCGCCGATATGTTGCCGCAGTACAGCAATAGCAATAGGAAAAGGTAGGACTTGAGGTTCATAGCATTTAATAACGAAAGGGAAAGATATAAAATAAAACCGCTACACTAAAAAAACCCCCAATTGATTTAACAATTGAGGATAGTGTTTTTTCTGGTTTGAATTTATGATTTTTGCTCTTTGTTGAAGTAAACCAAGTAGTAATACATTTGCTTTTCTTCATCCCAGCCTTTTTCCACAAACTTTTCAGCGCTTTCCGGATTGATAAAATCGAGTTTGATTTGAATATTAGTGTCTAAGTTGATGACATTCTTAATCGATTTTCGGGCATCAGTTACTGCTGCATTGGCAATAGGGAAGTTGGTAATGTCTTCAATACTGTATTTTTCGCCTTTGTCTACTTTGTAGTTCTTGAACTCCGGAATCAAATCGGGATTGTCCAATACTTCATTCAAGAATTTGCTTTCTTCAAACTCGTCGTTTTTGGCAAAGAAATTCACCGAACGATTCATAAACATGACTTCTTCTTTTTTATCTTCTGCCGGAAGTACTACATCTTTAGCAAATCCTTGACAGAATTTTAAATACTTTTTAGTGTAGAAATTTTCATCTTGGAAAGCATCTACGGAAAGGAAATGTTCCAACCAATAGCGCGCATCATAGCGGTTGCTGTCGACGGTCAGGATTTTGTACCCTTCTTCTTTTTTGTGGTTGAAAATCAAACAGCCTTTATCCAATTTATTAAGGTTGATACCTTGTTGCAGTATCATTTCCAAAGTGCTGCCTTTTTCTTCAAATTGCATAAAATCGCTCTTGATTTCACTTTTGAAAACACCAATGGCATCAACGGTGTTATTGTCAATAGAAACATTGGTCAAGTAAGCCACATATACTTCTCCATTCTTAATGTGCGGATGATTGGACTGTTCAAATAAGTGTTTGGTTATTTTTTTAGAAACCTCATGCGTATCACTCGGATTGGTGAAAATTTCTGTAGCCAAATTAAACATGTCGTTGTATTCTAAATCGACATCGTGGGCAAATTGAAAATAGTTTTCTTCTTTTTCGCGGAAAGGCTTAAAAAAATACTCTTTCAAGAGCGGCACAATTTCGTCATTCAGACCATAAGGTTGTTCCGATAAAAAAATAGCTTCGTTGCGGCTTTTGTTTCCAACTCGGTGGATGGATAACGATTCGATGTGGGCGTTGAATAGGTTGATCATTTGTGGCTGTTAGCTATCAGCTGTTAGCTTTTAGCAGTTTTATAATTATAATTTTTCTTATTAATGTTTCAGTGCTGATAGCTAAGAGCTAACAGCTAAAGGCTTTACTAATTCCAATTCTCTTCAAATCCAAAATCTTCAAAGCTGTCGTCTCCGCCAAACATGTCTAAATCGTCCTCGTCTAAATCGTCTTCAAACTCAGAGTAGAAGTCTTCGTTTTCGGCTTCAAATTCTTTTTCCGGTGCAACATTTGGTAATTCTCCGTGAGAGAATAACAGGTTGGGATAAATGACACCGCTTTCGGCATCTTCAATAGCGGCCAATTCAACTAAGAATGTCCACATATTGATAAAATCGTAAACATAAATAATCTTGGTTTGGTCTTCGCCTAATAGTTGGTTTAAAGGATAATCGCTCATGATTTTCATTTCACCGGGAACATCGCCCGAATCAAACATTGGGATTTCCTCTTCTTGGTTCCATTGGTCGTCACAGGTGTAAAAGGAAGCCACTTCTAAGCCGTCAAAACCAAAAGCATTAACTATGGCATTGTGCAAATCTTCTAAAGTATCTTCTTCCTGAATAGCAATGTCTCTGAAAACATCTTCTTCGGCATCGAGTATGGCTCTGAATTTATAAATCATAATCGTAATTTTTATAAGCGCACAAAGGTAAATTTAATTTGCAATATTTGATTTGAGAAAGCCGAATTGTTGAAAACTATTTGGACATAAAAAAACCGGCACTAGGACCGGTTCGTTCTTATTTTTTTTCCTCATTACAGAGACCAACTACTCTATGAAAGGTGTCATGTAATGCAGCTAATGCCTTTTTTATCTCGTAGTCAGATGACTTTCTTTGTACCAAATCATTCACTTTTTTAGTCTCTTTCTTCAAAATCACTAACGATTCAATGAGTTTTGGACTTCGGTATTCTTCAGGCATGTTTTCTACCGATAAGGCTTCGGCTCTTTCAACCAAAAGTTCAGAATTCGACTTGATAGGATTCAGAATTCCTTCCTCTGAAGAATGGTAACTTTTTGAAATAACTTCGTGATAAGCTCTAATCTCAGGCCAACGTTCTGTTATGGTTTGAGCCGAAACAGAATTCAGGGCAAAGAATGCCGCAAAGGCAAAAAGTGATTTGATAATTTTCATTGTTTAGTGGTTTTGGTTATGCAATGCTACAGAATTTTATTGGGATATTTTGTTAAAGTAATTTTTTTTTAAAATTTTCTACAGTTCATCTGCCAAAATCTACAATTCGGTTCATTTAAATTTTTATGCCTGCTTTTTTGCCTGAAGTTTGTCTCATCAAAACAAAAAACAATGAAATCATTTTACACTTTCGTTTTTCTTTTAGCCACTTTCGCAATTCAGGCGCAACAAACTATTTCAGGAACCGTACTCGATGAAAAAAGCAAGCCTATCACCGGTGCTAACATTTTTATCGATGGCACTTATGACGGTGCTTCGTCTGATGAGAGCGGGAATTTTAAATTCACCACAACTGCTAACGGCAATCAGGTTTTAGTGATTAGTTTCTTGACCTATGAAACGCTAAAAGTCACAATTAATGTGGCTGAATGTCAAAATAAAGTTTTCAAACTCAAGGAAAGTGTCAATTCACTCGATGCCGTTATTGTTACCGCCGGAACTTTTGATGCGGGCGAAAAAGCCAGAGTTTCGGTCTTGAAACCCTTAGATATTGTAACTACTGCCGGTGCATTAGGTGATATAGTGTCGGCTTTGCAAACGTTACCCGGAACCCAAACCGTTGGCGAAGACGGCAGATTATTCGTTCGTGGTGGTGAAGCCGATGAAACCCAAACTTTTGTAGACGGTATTCGAGTAGCCCAACCTTATGGCGCTACAACAGCGAATGTACCAACCAGAGGGCGATTTTCTCCTTTCTTATTCAGTGGCATGTCGTTTTCTACAGGAGGTTATTCGGCCGAATACGGAGAAGCTTTGTCGAGTGTATTGTTGTTAAATACCCAAGACGAAGCCACCGAAGAAAAAACAGATATTTCGTTAATGACCGTTGGTTTAGGTTTGGCCAATACCCAAAAATGGGGCAACAACTCGTTGAGCTTTAACACGGCTTATATCAATTTAGAGCCGTACCAAAAAGTATTTCCGCAACGTGCCGATTGGAACAAACCTTTTCAGTCACTTTCGGGCGAAGCGGTTTACCGTCATAGTTTTGAGTCGGGTTTGTTTAAATTATATGCGGCTTTTGAGGCTTCTCAATTCGACATCAACAGCGAAACCATCAACAGTCCGGATAAAATAAGAGTTGATTTGAACAACAATAATTTTTATTTGAATTCCTCTTACAAAAGAAATTTTGGTTCACAATGGCAATTGTTTACCGGTTTGAGTTATGGTTACAGCCAAAATACAATCGGTATTAATGTTGATAATGTATCGAATGGGGAACACGCTTCCCATTTGAAATTGAAAGTAAAAAAGTCTTTCTCTGATCGCGTGAAACTGTCTTTCGGGAGCGATTATTTTATGACTCGTTTTAGCGAAGATTTCAAAGCCAATTCAGGTCAAACCTTCAATAGCGGTTACGATGCCAATATCGCTGCTGTTTATGCAGAAACGGATATTTTCTTCTCTAAAAAGTTTGCTTTTAAGTTGGGCGCTCGCTCGTCCCACAACGATTTGCTTAACGAAACGGTCATAGCGCCAAGAGCTTCCTTAGCCTATAAAGTGTCTCAAAACGGTCAGTTTTCCTTTGCCTACGGTAGTTTTACTCAAGCACCACGGCAAGACT
Organism: Flavobacterium sp.; assembly: GCF_044373165.1. Classification (GTDB taxonomy): domain Bacteria; phylum Bacteroidota; class Bacteroidia; order Flavobacteriales; family Flavobacteriaceae; genus Flavobacterium. The sequence continues at coordinate 20,568 of NZ_JBILQL010000012.1, read as the reverse complement.
ACTTGAAATATGCGGATGATTTAGAGAGCGAAAAAGCGGAACACTATATTTTGAACTACCAATTCAACAAAGATCGCAGAACGTTCAGAGCTGAAGTGTATTTAAAATCGTATGAAGATTTAGTGAAGTTTGACACGCAGTCTGTTCAATTTGATTCCAATTTCAGCAATTTGGGTTCAGGTTATGCTCGAGGATTGGATGTGTTTTGGAGAGACAACAAATCGGTTAAAAATCTGGAATACTGGATTTCCTATTCTTACATAGATACCCAAAGAAATTACCGAAACTTTACCGCTGAAGTGACGCCGAGTTTTGTGGCCAACCACAGTTTGAGCTTGGTATCGAAATGGTGGATTAACAAATGGAAATCGCAGTTAAGTGTTACCAATACTTTCACCACCGGACGACCATTCAATAACCCTAATGAAACCCAATTTATGAATGGCAGAACCAAAGGCTATAATAACTTAAGCTTGGGTTGGGCTTACTTAATGACACAGCAAAAGATACTGTATTTTTCAGTCTCTAATGCATTAGGAACGGCCAATGTTTTTGGTTACGAATACGCCAATACACCCAATGCAGAAGGTGTTTACAATAGAAGAGCCATTCGCCCAACCGCCGATCAGTTTTTCTTTGTAGGTTTCTTTTGGACCATTAGTGAGAACAAAAAGGATAATCAGTTGAATAATTTATAGGTGCTAACAAACTAAGGCAAAAGTCTCAGCACCATAGCATCTTAGTACCTCAGCACCTTTTTAAAAACAATTCATCCCCAAAAATCTACAGTTCGGTCATAATAAATTTCACAGCCGTACCAACCTCCCTAATTTTGGAGTATAAAATAACAAGAGTTTTAATCATCAAAAAAAAGAAATCATGACAAAAATTATTACCATTATCGCCCTTTTAGTTAGTTCTATTTTATCCGCTCAAACCTCTTATGAACAAGGTATGGGAAAAGCACTCGGCCTCTGGAAAGAAGGCAAATCTAAAGAAGCTTCTGATTTAATGGAGCGTATTGCCGCAGCCGAAAAAAACAACTGGTTGCCCAATTATTATGTAGCTTTTATCAATACAACGGAAGCCTTTAATCCGGCCAACAAAAACAATGCAGCGGTATTAATTGAAAAAGCCCAACAAGCGCAAGATGCAGCTTCAATGGTAAGTCAAAATAACCCGGAACTATTAGTTATGCAAGCCATGATTTATACCGCCATGATAGTTCAAGATCCTATGGCTAACGGCATGAAGTATTCTCCTAAAGTAATGGAGTTGTACACCAAAGCTAAATTAATAGCCCCCGAAAATCCCAGAGCGGTGTATTGCAAAGCCGAGTTTGAAATTAACAGTGCGCAATGGACCGGAGCCGATGTAAAAAAATTATGCTTAGATTTGGAATCAGCAATTCCATTGTTTGAAAAGTTTGTGCCCGAATCACCTTTTCACCCAAAATGGGGATTAGAAAGAGCGAAAGAAGCGTTGAAGAATTGTAAATAAAGGCACTAAGATACTAGGGCACTAAGGTTCTAAGAAAATGAACTCAGTGCCTCAGAACCTTAGCACCTCAGAACCTTAGCACCTAAAAAAAAGTAATGAAACCATTATACAAAGAAATTCCCAGAGCCATCATCATTTCACTAACCATCTTTGTAGTGTTGGTTTTGATTCGATGGATTACCGGAAATACCATAACCTTCGATTATGGCTTGTTGGTCAACTTTGGCTATACCATGCTTTACGGGTTGACTTTATACCTTTCGAATGCCTTTGTTTTTATCTATTTAGATAAGGTTTTCAAAACAGAAAGATTTACACCTAAACGTATTTTGATTGGGTTTATACTATCGTTTTTGGGATCTATCGGCGTGATTTTTTTATTGCGAATTTTTGAAGATGTAATCATAGAAGGAATACCATTCAGTGTATTTTTAAGCAAAGAACACATGGCCAATTACTTGGTGGCGATTGTGATAACTTTGGTAGTTACTTTAGCTTTTCACGCTTTTTATTTTTACAAAGCCTATGCTGAAAACAAGGTCAAAGAACAAAAAGTCATCGCCGGAACCGCTTCGGCTCAATTTGAAAGTTTAAAAAACCAAATCGATCCGCACTTTTTATTCAACAGCTTGAATGTGTTGAGTTCCTTAATTGAAGAGAATCCGGATAATGCACAAAAGTTTACAACGTCTTTGTCTAAAATCTACCGCTATGTTTTGGAACAAAAAGACAAAGAACTGGTGTCAGTGGAGGAAGAATTGTCATTCGCCAAAACGTATATGAATTTGCTTAAAATGCGTTTTGAAAACAGTATCAGTTATGAACTGCCAACTGAATTCGACAATCCGGAAGCCAAGGTAGTACCGTTATCACTCCAGCTTTTATTGGAAAATACTATCAAACACAATGTAGTGAGTGAGCAAAAACCACTTCACATCAAAATTTATATTGAAAGCAATTACTTAATAGTTGAAAATAATTTACAAAAGAAGGAAGTCTTGCAAGATCGAAAAGGCGTTGGACTGCAGAACATCGTTAACCGATATGGCTTGATTTCAGAAAGAAAGGTTTTGGTCGAACAAAACGAAACCGTTTTCAAGGTCAAAATTCCAATTTTAACCAAACAAATTGTCATCATGGAAACACAAAATATTTACAATGAAAACATGGCTTATGTCAGAGCCAAAGAACGAGTAGAAAAACTAAAAGGATTTTACGGTAACTTAATTTCGTATTGTTTCGTTATTCCGATTTTAATATTCATTAATCTTAAGACCAGTAATTTTCAATGGTTTTGGTTCCCGATGTTGGGTTGGGGAATGGGCTTGACTTTTCATGCCTTAGAGACTTTCGGTTACGGGAAATCCTGGGAAGAAAAAAAGATTCGTGAGATTTTGAATAAAGAAAACAACCCTAACAATAAATGGAGTTAGTTATGGAAAAGTCTAATGAAATTTTAGAACAAATCGCCAAAGAAAGAGTACACAAGTTAAAGCAGTTTTACACGCACTTGTTTATTTATGTCATCGGAGTATTAGTGTATGTGTCTAAAACCTATTTTGGAGTGCCATTGAACTTTTGGCCCATTCGTTTTATCAATGAATTTGTGATGGGAGTTTGGACATTCTTCTTAGTCATGCAAGCCTTACAGTTATTCATAACACAAAAGGTTTTCGGAACCCAGTGGGAACAAAGACGCATTCAGAAAGTTATAGAGAAAGAAAAAATAAAGCAACAAAAATGGGAGTAATCATGGAAACAAATAACGAATTTGAGCGCTATCAAAAAGCAAAGAAACAAGTAGAAGAGATCAAAGGATTTTATGGCCATTTGACTTCGTATATATTAGTAATGGGCTTGTTGATTTTTATCAATTTGCGATACACACCACAGTACTTATGGTTTGTTTGGTCAATGTTAGGTTGGGGAATCGGATTGTTTTTTCATGCGATGAGAGTCTTCAATTGGTTTCCGTTTCTCAATAAAGAATGGGAAGAAAAAAAGATCAAACAATACATGGAACAAGAAAACAAAAGCAATAAATTTGAATAGTTATGGAAAATTACGACGAAATTAAATACCAAGAAGTTGCGAAAAGAGTCCAAAAAATCAAAGGTTTTTATACGCATGCCGTTGTTTATTTGGTAATCAATACCGCAATCATTATTTCTCAGATTCAATTTAGCAGTAACGACAGTTGGAGCTTCGAACTCCGCCATTTTTCTACAGCTTTCTTTTGGGGTATCGGATTAGCGGCCCACGGACTTTCTGTTTTTATGCCTACCATGATTTTGGGCAAAAATTGGGAAGATAGAAAAGTTAAGGAGCTAATGGAAAAAGAAAAAAATAATAAATGGGAATAAAAATAGGCGCTGAGGCACTAAGGTTCTAAGTAAAAAGACCTTAGTACCTCAGAACCTTAGTACCTCAGAACCTTATAGCCTAAAGCATGAACATCATCATCATCGAAGACGAGAAGCCAGCAGCTCGATTGCTCCAACGCAAAGTGGAAAAATTGGGTTTAACAGTCAACACACTTTTACACTCCGTAGAAGAGGCCATTCAATGGTTTAACGCCAATACGCATCCCGATTTGATTTTCCTCGATATCCAATTGTCCGATGGACTATCATTTGAAATTTTTGAGAAAATCGATATCAAAAGTGCCGTTATTTTTACTACGGCTTATGATGAATATGCCTTGCGAGCTTTTAAACTCAATAGCATCGATTATTTGTTAAAACCCATAGACGAAGACGATCTGGAGACTGCTGTTACCAAATTCAAGAGTCAGTTTCAAAAGAGTTTGGTGACCGGTTTGGATTTCGAAGCCATCAAAAAAATGTTAGTCAATCCAATCGACCGACAATTCAAAAAGCGCTTTACCATCAAAATGGGACAGCAACTCAAAATGATTAATATAGAGGAAGTTGAGTGTTTTTACAGTGAAAATAAAGGCACTTATTTGCACACTTTAGACAACCGCGATTATTTGCTAGACAACACTTTAGAACAACTCGAAACCGAAATCGATCATGATGCTTTTTATCGCGTTTCCCGTAAATTCATTATTCCGATGAAAGCGATTAAAGAGATACAATTGCACAGCAATTCCCGATTGAAAGTGATTTTGCCGACCTACAAAGACGATGAGGTGATTGTAGCCAGAGAACGGGTGAATGAGTTTAAGGAATGGTTAGGATAAGCTGCTTAAAGTTGGTAAAGTTTTGTTAACTCTGTTTCAATCTCAACCCTAAGTTGTTAACTTCGTTAGCTTTAAATACAAGATATGAAATGGCTTTCGGCTTTGTTATTTGTTTTGGTGTTGACATTGGGTCAAACTGCTTCGGCTCAAATAGCGGTTTACGAAAAGTTTGAGGCCTTTGAAAAGGACATTATCAAAGAAAATGATTCTATTTATGTAATTAACTTTTGGGCTACTTGGTGTGCACCTTGTATAAAAGAGTTGCCTTATTTTGAAAAATTACACACTGATAATCCCAAAGTGAAAGTCATTTTGGTAAGTTTGGACAGCCAAAAAGATTTGGAAAAAAAGCTGATTCCGTTTGTAGCAAGAAAGCAATTAACCGCCAATGTTATTTTATTAAGCGATAAAGATTACAATTCGTGGTTAAACAAAATCGACGAGTCTTGGTCGGGCGCTATTCCGGCAACATTCATCCTGGACGGTAAAAGAAAACTTTTTGCCGAACGCGAATTTGAAAGCTTTACCGAGCTCAACGACTATGTTAACGCATTTATCCATCATAACTAAATAATTCATTATGAAAATTTTACCCTTTCTTATTATTTTTTTCAGCTCACTGTTTGTGGGTGAAACACCGGTTTCAAATGGCTACCAGCCGGGAGACAAAGCCACCGACTTCAAATTAAAATCGGTAGACGGGAAAATGTACAGCATGGCTGATTACAAAGACGCCAAAGGTTTTATCGTTGTCTTTACTTGCAATACTTGTCCGTTTGCGGTTAAGTATGAAGACCGAATCAATGCCATTGCCAAAAAGTATACACCAAAAGGTTATGTTTTATTGGCCATTAATCCGAATGATCCGGAAGCACAACCCGCTGATACTTTTGAATTGATGCAAGCCAAAGCTAAAGAGAAAGGATTTGCCTTTCCTTATTTGGTGGATGAAGGACAAAAAATTTATCCGCAATATGGCGCTACCAAAACACCACATGTATTTTTACTGGATAAAAATTTAATCGTGAAATATATTGGTGCTATTGATGACAATTCTGATGATGCATCGGCTGTAAAAGAGAAATACCTTGAAAATGCCATTCGATTTTTAGACAATGGTAGCGAACCTAGTCCGGCTCAAACCAAAGCCATAGGTTGTTCGATTAAAACCAAGAAAAAAGCTTAAACGATAAGGACTTCAATTGAAGTCCTTTTTATTTGATGAAAACTTTTCTTATGCCTACTAAGGCAAAGATTAGCAAAGTATAGGCTATAAAAAACGGGACAATCAATTCAATCCAACCCAATGGTAGCATTATGGCTATGATTAATAACTGAAATCCCAATCCGTAGAGTGAGAGCAGTGTCATAAACCAATTGGGAAAGGTCTTTACTTTGTAGGCATCTGAGTCTAAAGTGTGAATGATTTTGTCAAAAAGGCCATAAACAATTTGATAAATACCAAATAAAATATCCACTGATTTTTGGGTTTCACCCGGTAAAGCTTTCGGTGCTTTGTACTCGAAAATTTTACTGGTTCCATCACCGCCAACCGATTTATTTCTTAAAATAACATAATAATAATTGTACAGAGTGCCTTGTAATTGAAGTCCGATAAAAGCCAAAAGCGTAAACCAAATCGAGGTTTCAGAAACATAACAAATTGCTATCAAAAACAAAAAGTTCAAAACAATATCAAATACGCTGTCTAAATACCTTCCGGAGTAAGACGGTGTTTTTTTTAGTCGGGCCAATTCACCATCAGCGGCATCAATCCCCGATTTTAGAAGGATAAAAAAGGCAGCCAGTAAGTAATGGTGTTCCAAAATGCAATAAATTGCAATCAGTCCGGAAAGCCCGAATAGTAAAGTAACATGAATAGGAGTGAAGCGAGAATCTTTTAATTGAAGAGCGAAAAATCTCCCGAAAGATCTTCCGTAATCCGATAAATCTAAAAATTTATCTTCTGTGGCAAGTTTAGACATTTAAGTTGGTAAACAAGGAAACTGTGACAATATAGTCGGGTATGCGTATTATTTTGAAAATCGATGTAAAGTATACGTCATTGCCGTCAATAAAAAGAAAGCCACAACCTGATGTGTTAAACCTAACCAAAGCGGAACCGCATACAACAAAGTAAGAACACCTAAAGCGAATTGGACAAAAACCAACAAAACCAAAGCATTCAAGCCTTTTTGTTGTTGGGCCGAAATGATATTTTTTTTGCTTTTGAAATACAAGTATAAAATCAAGCCAACAACTACATAAGCCATGCTTCGGTGCACAAATTGTACGCCGCTTTTGCCTTCTGTAAATCGCAGTAACCAACTGTCATATTCCATTTTAATACTGTCGTGAAAAAACTGTCCGTCGCTCATTAACGGCCAATGGTTGTGAATTAATCCGGCGTTCAAACCGGCTACGAAACCACCGTAAATGATTTGGGCGATTAAAAAGAACATTGTAATTCGCGCTAATTTTTTTAGAGGTAAAATCACTGCTTTTCTTTCCGGATAAATCAAATCCAAAGCCACCCAAAGCGTGTAAGCAAAAGTGATAAAGGCAAAAGTCAGGTGCAAGGCCAAGCGAAAATGACTCACATCCGGACGGTCTACTAAACCGCTTTTCACCATAAACCAACCGAAAAACCCTTGTAAAGCACCCATTCCCAACAGTATGAAGCATTTGTTTAAAGTGGCTTTGTCAATGCGTTTTTTGATTAAAAAGTAAACAAACGGAATGATAAATACTAAACCAATGATTCTGCCGATAAAACGATGAAACCATTCCCAAAAGTAGATGAATTTGTAATCGTCTAATTGAAAATCGTTGTGGATATTTATTTTTTGGTATTCCGGGAATTTCTTGTAGTCTTCAAAAGCTTGTACCCATTTTTCTTCGCTCATTGGAGGAAAGGTATCGGTTACCAAATGCCAATCGGTCATTGACAAACCGGAATTGGTTAAACGAGTGATACCGCCAACAACAACCATGATAAACACTAAAACACAACCGGAAAGTAGCCAATAAATGACTGATTTGTCTTTTTTCATTTCTATAAAATGTTTTGCAAAATTACCAATTGGAAAACGAATTAGCCATTCAACAAAAGTTAATCTAATACCAATTTATTTCACTCTTTTCAACCCTATTTTTTCGGCTTTGGATAAAACAAAATCGAAGGCGGCTTGGTATTCGTTAGGAATTTCTCCTTCCAAAATAGCTTCTTTAACCGCTTCTTTTAACACACCAATTTCTCGTGAAGGTTGCAAATTGAACAGTTCCATAATCTCTTCACCTGAAATTGGCGGTTGGAAATTGCGCACATGATCGCGTTCTTCCACTTCAATGATTTTTCTTCGAACAATGTCAAAATTGTTGTGGTATTTTTTAAACTTAGTCGGGTTTTTGGTGGTGATATCGGCTTCGCATAAAGTCATCAGGTTGTCTACATCTTCGCCGGCATCAAACACCAATCGTCGTACTGCTGAATCGGTAACTATATCTTCCGATAACACAATTGGTCTTGAACTCAGCATCACCATTTTTTGCACGAATTTCATTTTTTGGTTCAAAGGCATGTGCAATCTTTCAAAGATTTTCTTCACCATTTTACCACCTAAAAATTCATGCCCGTGAAAGGTCCATCCTTGTTTTTTATTGAAGCGTTTGGTTGGCGCTTTGCCAATATCGTGTAACAAAGCCGCCCAACGCAACCATACATCATCGGTATTCGGGCAAATATTATCTACCACTTCCAAAGTATGGTAAAAGTTGTTTTTATGGGTATGACCTTCGATTTCTTCTACGTTGTTGAGTGCTGTCAATTCGGGTAAAATAATATCGAGTAAACCGGTTTTGTATAAATGTAAAAAGCCAATCGACGGTTTCGGGGTTTCGAGAATTTTGTTCAATTCGGTTACAATACGCTCGCCCGAAATGATTTTGATTCGGTCTTTATTGTCGGCAATCGCTTGCAAAGATTCTTCTTCAATAGTAAAATTCAATTGGGTAGCAAAACGAATCGCTCTCATCATGCGCAAAGGATCATCTGAATAAGTGATGTTTGCATTTAAAGGCGTTTTGATAAGCTTGTTTTGCAAATCGGTTAAACCATTAAATGGGTCAACCAAATCCCCAAAATTATTAGGATTCAAAGAAAAGGCCAAAGCATTGATGGTAAAATCCCGGCGGTTTTGGTCGTCTTCCAAAGTGCCGTTTTCCACCAAAGGATTTCGACTGTTTTCTGCATAACTTTCTTTGCGAGCGCCTACAAATTCGATGTCGATTTCTTTGTAACGCAACATAGCTGTACCATAGTTTTTAAAGACTTGTACTTTGGGTTTATTGGGTAATAATTCGGAAACTTTTAAGGCTAAATCAATCCCGGAACCAACCGCAACGATATCAATGTCTTTTTTGAAATCGCGTTGCAACAAATAATCGCGCACAAAGCCGCCAATCACGTAACTCTCCAGATTGAGTTCTTGGGAAGCTTTTGAAATGATTTCGAAGATTTTATTGTCTAATGCTTTGGTGTAATTCATAATTAATTTGAAGATTTGAAGATTTGAAAATGGATGGATTAATTTTCAAATTTTCAAATTGTTTACTTGCGAATAATCTTAACCTGACTATCACTACTTAATTTAATAATGGTTGAGGGTTTGTCGCAATTTTTTTCGTGGTGCAAATTTACTACATAGTCCACACCGTTTAAAATTTCGGGACTAATTTCTTTAAAAGATTTTGGGGTAAACATACCTGAAATATTAGCCGAAGTGGAAACCAAAGGTCTTTTCATGCGTTCCATCAATTTGAAACAAAATGGTTCTTTAACAATTCTCACACCAAGCGTTTTGTCGTCGGCAATGATATTTGGGGCTACATTTCTGGGATTGTCCAGAATTAAGGTGGTTGGTTTTTCGGATAAATCTAAAATTTGCCAGGCAACTTCGGGAATTTCTTTGAACACATTGTACATCATTTTTTCGCCGTTCATCAGCACTATCATGCTTTTGGTTTCTGTTCTTTGTTTCAAGGCATAGATTTTTTTGATGGCTTCTTCATTAGTAGCATCGCAACCAATTCCCCAAACCGTGTCGGTTGGATAAAGAATAATCCCGCCGTTTTGGATGACTTCAAAAGCTTTATGTACTTCTTCGTTGAGATTCATTTTGCAAAATTTTTGTAAAGATAATGTAAAACACAAGAATTCAGTTTTGGTATCTTTGCCGAAATGCCTTTTAAGTTTTGTCAGGATAGTTTTTTTTTGAAAGGAAAAAGTAAAATTATCGAAGCACAACGGCAAAAACAAATTAACCAACTAATGACTACTTACAATTTTATTTTAGTATTATTGTAATAATGAAATTATCAGTAATCATCACCACTTACAACGCTGAAGAATGGCTTCATAAAGTTCTTGTAGGCTATAGTGTTCAAACTACAGATGATTTTGAAATTGTGATAGCAGATGATGGTTCTACGCCAAAAGTCAAAGAAGTGTTGGCTTTGTTTTCAACTAAGTTTAAGCATCCTATTATCCATGTTTGGCAAGAAGATTTGGGCTTCCGAAAGTCGGAAATCCTCAATAAAGCGATCCTTAAAACCAACGCCGATTATTTGCTCTTTACCGATGGTGATTGTATTCCGAGAAAAGATTTTGTGGCGGTTCATTTAAAACACAAAGAAACCGGATGTTTCCTTTCCGGCGGCTATTTCAAATTGCCAATGGATTTGTCTAAAGCCATTACTGATGAAGACATAGTCAACCAAAATTGCTTTAGTGTTTTATGGCTCAAAAAACAAGGTTTGCACTTGAGTTTCAAAGCTTCAAAACTTACACAAAACCGTTATTTTGCCTCGTTTATGAATTGGTTAACGCCTACCAAACGCACTTTCAACGGACACAACACTTCGTGTTTTAAAAGCGATATAGTAGCGGTTAATGGATTTAATGAAGACATGCAATATGGAGGTTTAGACCGAGAAGTAGGCGAACGAATGTTTAACAACGGATTGATTTCAAAGCAAATCAGATACTCAGCAGTTTGTGTACACTTAGATCATGCTCGTGGTTATTACAGTCAGGAAGGTTGGGATAAAAACCTAGCCATCAGAGCCTACAACAAAAAACACCATGTCATAAAAGTAAAAAACGGCATTGAAAAGCACTCTTAGCGTTTGGTTGGTTTTCCAAAAAGCGAATGCATTTTCATTCTTCTGAACAGCGATATTTTTCTTTTTTCGGGTATACCGAATTCTGAGCTGTATTTTTTTACGGCTTCTACCATTCTTTCGGCTGATTTCCCGTCGATGTAAGGATGGTATTGATTGAAAATTTCTTTTCGGTTTGGGGCAAAAGAATCTTGGGTAAGGTTATTTTCAACCAATTGAATTAGCTGATGGTAATCTGAACTGTTCTCCCAAAGGATGTTTTCCGAAATGTTTTTGAAAGTCACCACCGGTTTGTCCAAAAGTAAAAACTCATAAATTACCGAGGAAGTATCGCTGATTAACAAATCGGCCATCAATAAAAATTTGATGATGTTTTTTTCAGTTTCAAAGATGATATTGGGTGTTTCATCAGCGAGTTTTTTATACGTTTCCAACCATTCGGTATTCATCAACGGGTGAAACTTTAGCAACACCAAATAATCCGGGTTTTTTACCAAAGCTTTCAACTCTTCTGTTAAAAAAGGTGCAGAAGTCAGTTTGGGAGAAAAAGTAGGCGCGTACAACAGTATTTTTTTTGCCCCGTGTTTTTGTAAAAGTTTTTGCTTTTCGGTATCATATTTGTGAAAATCGGTACCGTATACATCCAGTTTAGGCCAACCGGTTTCTATCACTTCAAAATCGCGGTATTTGTTTTTAAAAGCGATGAATTTTTGAGTAAAATAAGGACCTTGAGTTAAATACAGGTCAAAGTAATGGCGTATTCTGAAATGGCCTTTCTTTTCACCGGCCAAACCGTGAAAGACTTGGACTTTTATGCCTCTTAAATAATGAGGAACTTCATTGCCGGGCACAAAAATCGCATCACTTTGGTAGGCTTCTAAGTCGGAGATGGTTGTAGTGTGATTTTCATTAGTAAACGGAAAATCTCCCAATATTTTTGGGTTGACATACCAAATATATTCTTCTCCATTCAATGCCAAATAGTGCTTAATGGGTTCAAGAATTCCGAATGAATAATTGTTTTGGCAAAAAAGAATGCATTTCATTTTAGAGCATTTTGTTTACATTCTCTAAATCTTCTACAAAGTCAATCTCCATACAATTGTAAGCAGAAATATCAACAGCAGTAATTTTTATTCCGTCTTTCTCAATGGCCAACTCCAAACCTCTTTCAAAGTAATCATTGTCGTCACATTCTTCCAATCGGTTGATGAAATGTTGGATGTCTTTGGAGGCAATAAAATTGATGCCAACAGCTTCCCCAAGACCATTTTTTACGGTTTTGGAGAGTTCGTTGATATAACCGTCTTTTAAAGTGTATTTCACTTCTTCCTCCGCTACTTTGCTGGTATTTACCGCTACAAAAGAGGTTTTTGATTTGATAAAAGGATACAGTATATCAAGAATTTGTCGATCGAAAACCACATCGCCATTGAACCACATCACCGATTTATCTCGGTTTTTGCGCAAGGCTTGCAACAAACTTTTAGAAGTATTAGTTCTGTCGAAAAACGGATTGTAGATGTAGGTAAGCTCGGGAAATCGCTCCATGATTAAATCCTTTTTGAAGCCTACAACCACACTAATATCATCTATGTCAAACTTTGATGCGATGTTTTCGGTTTGGTATTCCATGATACTTTTACCGTTTTTTAAAGGTGTTAAAGGCTTTGGGAACGGATTGCCTAATCTTGACCCGATACCGGCGGCTAGAATAATTATTTTCATGTTAATTTTTTTGTCTTGGTTGATTTTTCTCTAAGCATTAGCTATTCATTTTATTATTTATCCATTTTAAAACATAGCTCTGCATGCTTTTGCTTCCTAATTCCAAGCTTTGCAAACAAACAAATAGTTTGCTTTTATTCCAATCAAACCAAAATAATTTGAATATGGTCGGAATAACTTTATAAGTTCTGAAATAGGTTAATTGATAGTCCGTTTTCAAAACATAAGTTTTGTTTTTGATCTCCAAATGATTTGAAAGCGATGAAATGATGAACTGATCGTTGTGTCTGAACTTGTGTTTGATATTATTGAGCAGTAATTCGGGATTATGGGTGAAAAAATTTTCTAAAGTCGATTTTCTCACCGAAACCGGAGTATGGTCTCTGCGTACGTATTTCTTAGTAAATCCGGCAATTCGGGCACTTTTTTGTTGTAGCGCTTTGTAACCTACATTGGTTTTTAAATTCTTATTAAAGTATTTGTTATAGGTCTTTCGAAACCAACTGTTTCTGTAAAAATAATCCCAACGACCTCGAATGACAGGCAAACCATTAACGAAAAAATCTTCCATTTTGGTGGCTCTCATCAAGAAAGTGTCGTCGTTAAAAATGATAAAATGTTCTGCCATTTCCGGAATTCGATACAACGCGGTTATAATTGAACACGAGTTAAAAGTAGGCAAACAAGTTTCATAATCTTTAAAAATCACAGTATGATCAACCAACTTTAGATTGATGTTTTGTTTGGCCGCTGCTTCTTTTAAATGTTCAAATGATTTTGGCTGTTGGTTATCGGTCACCAAAAAAATAGTTCTGATAAACGGGGCAAACTTTATTATTGACGCAATAGCAATGTCAATTTCATCAATAGAATTGTACCGTTTGCTGCTGATTTTATTGTTCCAATCAATTTTCTTTTCCAAGTGAGTATTGATTTTTTCTCGCCACACAGCATCACTGCCATCTACCCAAGTGATTACAGCGTCTATTGTAATGTCATTTTTATTTTCAATACTCATAATGGTATAAATCTATATCGTTTGAGGCTTAAACCGCAACATCGTATTCTCTTAAAGCATTATTAAGAGAGGTTTTCAAATCGGTTGAAGGTTTGCGCGTTCCGATGATTAAAGCACAAGGCACTTGGTAATCACCCGCGGCAAACGATTTGGTATAACTTCCCGGAATAACCACTGAACGCTCCGGAACATATCCTTTGTATTCAATTGGTTCGCTTCCGGTTACGTCTATGATTTTGGTTGAGGCTGTCAAACAAACATTGGCACCAAGAACGGCTTCTTTACCCACATGAACACCTTCTACCACTATACATCTGGAACCGATAAAAGCACCGTCTTCGATGATAACCGGCGCGGCTTGTAATGGCTCTAAAACACCGCCGATGCCAACTCCACCTGAAAGGTGAACCTCTTTACCGATTTGGGCACAACTGCCAACCGTAGCCCAAGTATCTACCATGGTACCTTCATCAACATAGGCGCCGATATTGACGTAACTCGGCATTAAAATAACGCCTTTTGAAATGTAAGCACCATAACGAGCGGTGGCCGGTGGAACAACTCGGATTCCTTTTTCGGCATACCCGGTTTTTAGTAACATTTTATCGTGGTATTCAAAAATTCCCGCTTCCCAAGTTTCCATTTTTTGGATTGGGAAGTACATCACTACTGCTTTCTTTACCCATTCGTTTACTTGCCAGCCATTGTTTGTTGGTTCAGCAACGCGCAAAGTTCCCGCATCTAACAAGGCAATTACTTCTCTAATCGCATTGGTTGTTGTTTCTTCTTGCAATAAAGCGCGGTTTTCCCAGGCTTTTTCTATGGTATTTTGTAGTGTAGTCATGGTTTCGTTTTTTTCTTTGGATGGTTCGGACTAAAATCTTGAATGAGCAAAGATAGTTTCATTTTTAGAAAGTTGCAAAGCATTTCTCTCTTCCGACTGAGAATCAAAAAAATGTTAAATTCTAACATCAACTTAACAGATTAAGTAAGTTTGTTCTAACCTTATAACCGATAAATTTTTACTCATGAAAAGAAAGTTTTTGCTTTTACTTGCTTTAGTTTCAGTATTTTTTAGTTGCCAAAAACAAGCGGATGACAAGCATTCGATTCAAGATTCAATTGCTCAATCAGATTCAATAGTAAAACAAGAGGCACATAATGCTAAAAATTCATTAGATTATATCGGAATTTACAAGGGTGTTTTGCCTTGTGCAGATTGTGAAGGTTTAGAGACAGTGCTTTGCATCAATGAAAATAACACCTATAAACTACAAACCCGATATTTGGGTAAAGGAGACAAAGTATTTGAGCAAAAAGGCACATTTGTTTGGGATGATAAAGGAATTAAAATCATCTTGAATGATATTAAAAATGCCCCAAATCAATATTTTGTTGGGGAAAACAAGATGACACAATTAGATTTATCGGGTAAAATAATCACCGGAAAACTGGCCTTGCAATACGTTTTGTCCAAACAGGAAAATGAGGATTTAACCCATGTGAATGAATCTGAACAAACTCAGAAAGTAAATTTAAACAATCGTATGGAAGCCCAAACGGTTATCAAAAAAGTAAATCCGGCTGTTGGCAAAGCTACATTAGCCGAAACCAAATGGAAATTGATGACTTTGAATGGTAAAATTGTAAAACAAAGCGGAAAGAAAGATTATTTCATCAAATTAAACACTAATGATGGCAGATTTTCTGCTTATGCCGGCTGCAACAATATTTCCGGCAGTTATGTAATGCCATCCGCTTTTGGTTTGTCCTTTTCAAAAGCGGCTATGACTCGAATGGCTTGTCCTGAAATGGAGGTGGAAAGTCGTTTTGCCAAAATGCTGGAACAAACGGATCGCTACACTATAAAAGACAATATTCTTAAATTTCAAAAAGGGAAAGCGGTAATTTTGGCTACCTTTGAGCCGATAAATTAAACCGAATGCCCAGAATTTTAGCCATAGACTACGGAATCAAGCGAACCGGTTTAGCCGTTACCGATGAGTTGCAAATTATTGCCTCGGGTTTGACCACAATTCCTTCTGATACAGCGATTACTTTTTTGAAAGACTATTTTGCTAAAGAAAGTGTAGCCAAAGTTTTGATTGGCGAACCCAAACAAATGAATGGTCAACCTTCGGAAAGCACTCCGGTTATTGAAAAATTTGTCGCCGATTTTAGCCAAGCTTTTCCCCTGATGAAAGTGGAAAGAGTAGATGAACGGTTTACCTCTAAAATGGCATTCCAAACCATGATAGATAGTGGCTTGTCGAAGAAGCAAAGACAAAATAAAGGTTTGGTAGATGAGATAGCTGCCACAATTTTGCTCCAAGATTATCTCACTCGAAAAATGATTTAATTTTGTTACTTTTGCTCCTTAAAAAATCGAATCAAGCATAAAAAAACACCTTTTTTTGTTTCATTCTAAATTCAGATTTCAAAATGATAATTCCCATTTACGGATACGGCGAACCTGTTTTAAGACAAGTAGGTGCCGAGATTTCTCCTGACCATCCCAATTTAAAAGAGATTATTGCCAATATGTATGACACTATGTATAATGCTTACGGTGTTGGATTGGCAGCGCCTCAAGTTGGTTTAGCCATCAGATTATTTGTCATCGATACTGAACCGTTTAGCGACAGCGATGATTTGTCAAAAGAAGAACAAGAGCAATTGAAAACGTTTAAACGCACTTTTATCAATGCCAAAATGCTCAAAGAAGAAGGCGAAGAATGGGGATTCAATGAAGGTTGCTTGAGCATACCGGATGTGCGCGAAGATGTATACAGAAATGAACGCATCACTTTAGAATATTATGATGAAGATTTTAATAAAAAGACCGAAGTTTTCGACGGTTTAATTGCGCGCGTAATCCAACATGAATACGATCACATCGAAGGTATTTTATTTACCGATAAGATTTCGATGCTGAAAAAAACATTGATTAAAAAGAAGTTGCAAAACATCATGGATGGGAAAGCAAGACCGGACTACAAAATGAAGTTTGCCAACAAAAAAGGAAGATAGTTTTTTAAATTCCAAAATTGAAATTGCAGTTTCCAAAAAAAAAACAACCCATTCCCAAAACTAATTTTTTGATTCTGAAGGTAATATTTAAACTGAAATGTTAAAAAAATAGTTGGGATTTGGAATTTAAAAATTTGGAATTTTATTTATTTATATTTGTCCCCTAAATTTAAATTAAGAAATGAACGTAGAGAAAATTTTAGCTATAGCCGGTAAGCCGGGTTTATTCGAATTGAAATTACAAACCCGTTCCGGATTTTTAGCAGAATCCCTTTTAGACGGAAAGAAAATTACTGTTGGCATGAGAAGCAACGTAAGCTTACTGTCGGAAATTTCCATGTACACCTACAGCGAAGAAAAACCGTTAGCGGACATCATGAGAGCTATTGCTGTCAAAGAAAATGAAGGTCCGGCGATTTCTCACAAAGAAGACAACGACAAGTTAATCAGTTATTTCAAAGAAATTTTGCCGGATTACGATGAAGATCGCGTTTATGCTTCTGACATAAAAAAAGTGTTGAACTGGTACAACATCCTTCAGTCAAAAGGTTTGGTGTCTAAAGAAGAACCCAAAGTAGCCAATGCCGAAGCCATCAAAGAGGAAGTAGTAAAAGAGGTAAAAGAAGATGCCAAAGCCAAAAAAGCGCCTAAAAAGACAAAAAAAGAAGAATAGTTAATTACTTCTTTATAAATACAAATCCTATTGTTGATATTCAATGATAGGATTTTTTATTTTTACTCCAAATAATATTAAATATTAGATATCAGATATTAAATATCTAAAATCTAATATCTAAAATCTAATATCTAAAATCTAATATTTAAAATCTAATATCTAAAATCAAAATGAACACGCGCCAACAACAACTCGAAGCTTTCAACCGGTTATTGGATATAATGGATGATTTGCGAGAAAAATGTCCATGGGACAAAAAGCAAACGCTCGAGAGTCTACGCCATTTAACCATTGAAGAAACTTATGAATTGGGCGATGCTATTTTAGACAATGATTTACCGGAAATCAAAAAAGAGTTAGGAGATTTGCTGTTACACATTGTTTTTTATGCTAAAATCGGCAGTGAAACCAATGACTTCGACATAGCCGACGTAGCCAATAGCATTTGCGACAAGCTCATCGACAGGCATCCGCATATATACGGTGATGTTGTGGTAGCTAACGAAGAAGAAGTAAAGCAGAACTGGGAAAAACTCAAACTCAAAGAAGGTAAAAAATCGGTGCTGGAGGGCGTGCCGAAAAGCTTGCCGGCTTTGGTCAAAGCCAGCAGAATCCAGGATAAAGTGAAGGGTGTAGGCTTTGATTGGGAAGAACCGCATCAGGTTTGGGATAAAGTCCAGGAAGAATTGCAAGAACTCCAAGTGGAAGTCCGTGCCGGTAATCAAGATAAAATGGAGAGTGAGTTTGGCGATGTGTTGTTTTCTATGATTAATTACGCTCGATTCCTTAAAGTCAATCCCGAAGATGCTTTGGAACGCACCAATAAAAAATTCATCAAGCGATTTATGTATTTAGAAAGCAAAGCCACTGAGTTAGGTAAACCTTTAGCGGAGATGACTTTAGCAGAGATGGACGTTTTTTGGGAAGAAGCGAAGAGATTGTAGTTTTCAGTGTTCAGTCGGATGTGTTCAGTTGGCATTCGAGTTTTACCATTTGAGTCTTTTTTTTGTTCTATTTTCTTTTCTCTATTTCACTATATTTGATAAACTAACCAACCAAAAACACTTTATGTCTGAACAAAAACACGAATTAAAACGTTCCCTTGGGCTAATTGACGCCACCAGTATAGTTGCCGGTTCCATGATAGGTTCCGGTATTTTTGTAGTAACCGTATACATGGCGCGCGATTTAGGTTCCGCTACCTGGATTTTAATCACTTGGTTGATCACAGGCTTGTTGACCATGTCGGCCGCACTAAGTTATGGCGAATTGGCCGGAATGATGCCTACTGCAGGAGGACAATTTGTATACATTCAGCGCGCCTACGGTAAATTGGCTTCCTTTCTCTATGGCTGGACGGTTTTTACGGTAATTCAAACAGGAGTTATTGCAGCCGTAGCAGTAACTTTTGCCAATTATACGGCCGTATTTTTTCCCATCTTGCAAGAAGAAATTTTTCGGGTAGGCGATAGTTTTGTGTTTAAGAACAGTCAGGTCTTAGCCATGGCGAGCGTGGTGTTGCTTACGTATATCAATACCAAGGGTGTTAAAAACGGGAAAGTCATACAGTTGGTTTTTACCTCGGCCAAATTAATCGCGCTATTTGCATTGATTGGTTTCGGATTGTACATTGGTTTCAGCACAGATACCTTTTCAAACAACTTTAACAACACTTGGGAAGCCAGTAAAACCGTTTTTGATGAAACCACTAAAACGGTTACCGTTACCAAGTTAACCGGTGTAGCTTTGTTTGGAGCCATCGGCGCAACAATCATTAATTCTTTGTTTTCCAGCGATGCTTGGAATAATGTGACTTTCATCGCCGGAGAAATTAAAGATCCTAAGAAAAATATTCCCAGAAGTTTGTTTTTGGGAACATTAATAGTAACGATAATTTACATTTTAGCCAATGTGGCTTATTTAGCACTTTTACCATTAAACGGTTCTCCCGATGGTTCTGTAGTGGAAAACGGAATTATGTTTGCCGCTCAGGATAGAGTAGGAGCGGCGGCTGCTAATATGATCATGGGTAATATTGGAGTATTTGTCATGGCCGCTTTGATCATGGTGTCTACCTTTGGTTGTAACAGTGGTTTGGTTTTATCGGGCGGAAGATTGTTTTATGCTATGGCCAAAGACAATTTGTTTTTTAAGAAAGCAGGAGAATTAAATAAGCACGACGTTCCGGAAAAAGCGCTTTGGTTCCAATGCATTTGGGCTTGTGTATTATGCATTTCCGGCAAGTATGGCGATTTATTGACCTATGCGACTTTCGCTTCGTTGTTGTTTTACATACTGACGATTTACGGCATATTTATTTTGAGAAAGAAAGAACCAAATGCTGAAAGACCATATAAGGCTTTTGGTTATCCTGTCATTCCGGCTTTGTATATAATTCTTACTACCGCCATTTGTGTAGCCTTATTAATTTATGATACGGTCAACACCGGTTTGGGATTAGTCATAGTGGCTTTGGGGATTCCGGTGTATTATTTGTTTATGAACAAAAAAGCGTAAAAAAAAGAGTCTCCAAACGGAGACTCTTTTTTTTGTTATTTCGTAGGAACAGTTTCTAACAATTCTACTTCAAAAATAATATTGGAGTTTGGCGGAATTACGTTTCCGGCGCCTCTTTCACCGTAGCCCAATTTGGATGGGATGTAAATCAAATATTTGTCTCCGAAATTCATCAAGTTCAATCCTTCTAAGAATCCGGGAATCAAACCGTCTTTTCTGCCGTATTGGAAAGGGAATGGTTGGTAGCCGTTTTGTTTGGCTCTGTTCTCGTCGAATTTACCAAACTCTTTGCTAACGGTTTCATAACTGCTGTCGAACAAACTTCCGTCTTCTAAATAGCCGGCATAGTGGATATAAACCGTTGCGCCTTCAGCCGGTTTTTTACCGTTGCCTGTTTGTAAAACTTTGTATTTTAAACCGGTAGCCGTTTCAGTAGCTGTTGCTTTTGCTTCAGATAAAGCATTGCCTTTAGCTTTGATAACCAGCCCGTAAGTAGTATTGTATTGTTCTTTTTTTAGTTTTTCTCCCTCTTCTTGCTTTCTTTTGTTTTCGGCAGCAATGGCAACTTCTTTAGCTTCATCGGCTGCTTTGTTGGCCATGTAATCTGCAAAAACTTTCTGCGCATTGAATTTTTGAGCTTCAGCACCTTTGCGGATGATGCTTATTTTTTTCATTACGTCGTTTTGCTTGATTTTATTTAACACATCCATGCCC